>OMST01000048.1 GCA_900313815.1 uncultured Eubacteriales bacterium | reverse complement strand
ATACTTATATCTATAATTATCAACGCTTGAATTTTTTTCTTTCTTTTCTCTTTTTGATAATTTGATAATTGCTCATTAATCACTTCCAATTTTTCAGATATTACTTTTAAATCAGCTTTTTCTTTTTTTTCAATATTTTCTCCAAGAATTTCACTTACTGGTATTTCAAATAACTCTGAAATATTTATTAACATCTCAGCATCCGGAACTGATAAACCGGATTCCCATTTTGAAATTGTTTGTCTAACAACATGTAATTTAACACTTAATTCTTCTTGTGAAAGCCCTTTATTTTTTCTTAATGTTTTTAAATTATCTTTTAACATAAAACACCTTTTCCTTTCATCAAGTTCATTTTATTATAAAATTATCCGTTGCTACAAGCAATGTATTTTAACATATTTAATTTTATCATAAAAAAGACGAAATATAGTATAATTCCGCCATTTTTTTAATTCGTTTATTATGTTTGGTTAATGCAATTGATTATTCTATATAAATATAAGCATAAGAATATCCGCTATTAAATGAGCTAATCCATGTGATAGCATTGCATATCTAATATTATATTTTCTATAAAGATATCCAAATGCCATTCCTAATCCACCATTAAATAAGAAACATCTAAATATTATTACTGGTGTTAATGCTGTCATAGCGGCAGTTGATGGAAGATGTCCTGCTGCAAATAGTAATGCTGCTAAAAAATTTCCTATAATAAATACTATAGTTGGTATTTCTTTTTTCTTTAATATCTTAGATATAACAAATACTACTAGGGACATAAAGAATAACCTCATCATTACTTCTTCAATAATTCCACCAACTAATAATCCTGTAATCATTTTATAAATTGTAGGTTTTACCATATATTGTTCACTTATCCAATTATTTAATGGCCCAAATATTAGTTTATCTCCTGGAAATATAACTAATGCACTAATAATAGTAATAATTATTGTAGCAAAAATAGCTTTCTTATCTAATTTAAAGCTCTTCCATAAGTTTATTTTTTTAGATATTACTATACCTATACTAGCAAGTATAACGCCATATAGAATACCATATTGAATCATTGAAGATAATCCCAACATTTCTTTTGTTACATTTTGTTCTTGTATTTGTTTTAATAGTTCTTCAGATAAAGAATCATAGCCATATACTCCAGCGCAATATCCTCCAAGTAAACCTCCAAGCAATACTAATAATAAAAACTTCCAATTCTCTTTAAGAAATTTTTTCATTATTTTTTCTCTCCTTTTTTCTGAACTTTGTTATCTTTTTACATATTATTTTTATTAAAAATTATTAATTTTGAATTAACAACATGATTTAAATATTGCTCATACCAATCTAAGTTAAAGTCTGAATCACCGTAATGATATACCCTTCCATTTTTTCCTAAATATCCATAATTAATATTATTTGACAAGAAGTCTAACAATTCTTCTGGGGTTTTAATATCAGTCATTATTTCACCTCTTTTTTGTTGATCTTAATTAGTTATTCTCACCATAGTATAATCTACCCAAAATAATAGTAGCTTGTATAAAACATTACCATTATTCAGCATTAAATACAATGAATATATGGCCATTCTAAAAAGCATTTTTAACGATTAGTTTAATTAACTACAGTTCATAGTTCCATTACTAATTACCATGCATTCTATATCATCAGATGAAACACCAACATTCGCAGTACCATCTCTATTTGTTCCTGCGAAAATATCGTCTTTGCAAAATATATAATAATCATCTTCCTTACAATTATCATCACCAAATACACTTCTTAGTATACGAGCATTATCTTCATACTTAGAGCCATCACGAGTACCTTCAATGCAAAATACATTTTCATTATTTATTCCACATGCAAAGCCTCTTTTAATAGAACCATTTTCTAACATATGACCTAAAAACATTTTTCTATTCTCACCAATTTTATTTTTTAATGTTTTATAATTATAAGTATAATCTTTTAAAGAAATATTTGCATCATATTGTTTACTAGATTCATTACCGTAAAAAGAAAATGCACAGTTTTCACATGAATTAATTGTCATTTTTTCTTCTTTACTGCATGCTGTAATTGTTAAAAAAATAAATATTAATAATAAAAATTTAACTTTTCTTTTCAAAATTATCACCTCCAATTAGAAATAATATACTATAAAGCAAGATGTTTCATCACATTTATTATTTTAATCCTGCTTTTTTATAGAATTAAGAATATTATTCATTCTATCAAGAATATCACCTATATCTTCATCTAAATTCCAAATTGCATCTTCACTAAGAACACCTGCTTTTATAGATTGATATTTTCCATTTTCATAATCATCTTTATCTTTTAACCACTCTTTACTCTCATAATATTTATTTAATTTACTTAAATCAGGAATGGATTCTTCAAATTTAGATAAAGCAATATCTAGGTCTAAAACAACTTTATTTAAATTGTCTAATCTTTTTTCATTAGTTTCTATTCTTTTCATAATTCCAGCTTAACACTTTTATTATTCATTTTATATTGAGTATATTTGATACCACATTTATCTAACATCTTTTTAGATGCTATATTACTAGGAGTACCATCATATTTATCACTCAAATAAACTAATTCTTTAATACCTGATTGAATAATTGCTTTAGCACATTCATTGCATGGAAATAAAGTTACATATAACTTACAATCTCTTACTGGTGTTCTTGAATTTAATATTGCATTTAATTCTGAATGACATACATAAGCATACTTTGTATCTAAAAAGTCTCCTTCTCTTTCCCATGTCATATCATTATCATCATCATATCCTATGGGTGCTCCATTATAACCTACAGATATAATTTTATTATTACTATCTACTATACAAGCTCCTACTTGACTATTAGGATCTTTACTTCTTTGCGCTGACAATAAAGCAAGTCCCATAAAATATTCATCCCAAGTTAAATAATCTTTTCTTTTCATTACTACTCCTTTAAATAAATTTATCTATAATATCAGATAGATATTCTCCACTTTTTAATTCTATTTTATATGCTGCATAAGGATCATTTTTATCTTTATCATAAAATCCTTCCCATGCTTCTTTGTTAGTCATAAGTTGAATGAATTCTTCATTATTACCCCTATCTCGTAATCTTTTTATATATTCATTTCTTGAATCTAATGAAGGATATACAACACAATATTTAATATTATTATTTCTAATATAATCTACTATTTCTTTATGAAATGAAATAAGTACTATCTTATTATTAGCAATTGCATCATTTATTAGTTTAATAGAATAATCAATATAATCTTTGTTAACTGTTTGTCTATTAGTATGTTTTAATTTTTCTATTTCATCACGAGTTAAATCAAATGAATTATACCTATATTTAGATTTTATTTCATCTACATCAACAAATCTATTATCTCTTTCTG
Source organism: uncultured Eubacteriales bacterium (assembly GCA_900313815.1). Taxonomy (GTDB): domain Bacteria; phylum Bacillota_I; class Bacilli_A; order RF39; family UBA660; genus CAG-1000. The sequence goes on along the minus strand of OMST01000048.1, from coordinate 10,361 downwards.
CTAAATAAGATTTGCCAACACCTGGACCACATAATATTACTTTACAATCATACTTTTTCATACATTATTCTCATTCTTTTTAAGCTTTAAAATCACAAGAACAGATAATATAACTATAGTTAATATAATAATTATTCTTAATAATATTGGTGAACTATTATTTATTTCAATATATGATTCTCTATCACAATTATTTATATTATATTTCCATGTATAAAGATTATCTTTAACATCTATAGCGTTAGATTTACTTACCTTAAATGGTATATTAACATTAATAGTAAGTTCATCATTAGATACATATTCTCCTCCATCAGAGAATAAAAATATACATTTTTCATAATCTGGTATAAAAGTTATTCTCTTGGAATTAACTTTTAATGTTCCAAAATTATTTTTGATTTCATAATTATCATTTAAATCGATATAATTATCTGAATCTCTATTTATTATCAAATTTAAGCCTTCTATATTATAATCAATACTATCATGTATTAAAAAACTATCTTTTATTAAATCATCTATACTTTCTGATGAATAATAATCTCCTATGTTTTCTATAATTAATTCTTCTTTAGATGTTTTATCTTTATTAATATCAATATTATATGTTGCATTACATCCACATAATGTCATTAATAAACATATAAGAATTATAATCTTTTTCATATTATTCACCCACTTTCATAGGTCTAGTGCAAGCAAGTGGCATTGCGGTAGTGTAAACTTTATCTATTGCTCTATATCTAACAATATGGTCTTGTTGATTAGAATCTATTATCATATGAGCACCGTTTTCATATCCAGCATATATTGCAACATGTTTAACACAATCATTAGCGCCATATGAATAGAATATTAAATCCCCAGGAGCACAATCTTCAGGGAAATTGGTTATTGAGTTTGATGGTGTAGTAGCGCCTCCAGGTCTTGTCCATACTACTCTATCCATTGATTTATATTTTAAATACATACCATATGAACCTCTACTTTTACCATCGCAATATCCAGAAGTTCCGCCAACACCATCTTCTAAATAACCAAGTGGTTTTAAAACTTTATTTTTAACAAATCCACTACAGTCAGTCCCACAATCTTTTTTAATATAACTTTTAGCAAGTTCAACTATTTCTGGATTTCCTTCATATGTTTGCATTTCAGCAAGTTGGGAAGCAATACGGTCATCTATTTTTTGCTTAACTATTCTTAGTCTAATTTCAAACAACTCTCTTTTTGAATCGTTTTTTATATTTTCAATATAATTCATAGCATTTGTATAATCACTCATATTTAGTGTTTCTTCTGCTTTACTTACCAACTGTTCTGCTTTAGTTTCATATAATTGTTGTATTTCTTCAGTAGTCATATCTTTTAAACATACTGAATAATCACTTTCTGGAAATGATACTTCAACTATTAAACCTATCAAAGAAGGTATAACAAATATTAACACTGCAGATATAATATTAGGTACTGCTTTCTTTTTTAGAGTAGCTAAAGCATTTTGATCATTTTTAGTTGATGCACTTATAAATTTAAACATAAGTGAAAAAAGTAGTATTATTGGCACTACTATTTTAATAATATCTATAATTCTTATAACAATATTTAATACTTCAGCCACTTGTGGACTATTGCAAATGCCTAATATCATATTTATTACCTCATCTTAATTTTAACATTTACCATATATATTTACAATCCAAAAAATATTCTACCTATCTCTTTTTGATTAGGATATTTTTTAGATTTAAAATCATTTATAAATGCTTTTCTATCATATTTTAAAATTATTCTTTTAATAGATATGTTTTTTCCATTTAATGTTACTAAAGTATAAAAAGTTTCATTATTTTTAGTGCATCCACTACTACCAATATCTATTAATTTTTTATTATTATTTTTAAATTTAAATGCTTTATGTTCATGTCCAATAAATGTTATATCAGCATCTAATTTATTTAATATATCTTCTTTATCATTTTGATAAACAAATTTAATTGGTTTAAAAGGATAAGATTTTTTTTCATAATTATCTTTAAATAAAAAATGTTGGAAAGATAATTTATATTCACCTATTGTATCTTCTATTTTAAATGGACATTTTAATAAATATTCTTTATGTTTTTTATTTAACATAGATGCTGTCCATAAATTATGATCTTTTTGTTCATGATCAGCTTTTTTATCTATTTTAGTTCCTCTAGTAAAATATATTTCATGATTACCAAGTACTGTTTTAATATTGCTATTCATAACTAAATCTAGGCATTCTCTAGAACAAGGACCAATAGATATAATATCTCCTAAACAATATATCTTTTTAATACCTTTGTTATTTATATCATTTAATATAGAAGTTAATGCTTGATAATTACCATGTATATCCGAAAATATTGCAATTGAATCTTTCATATCTCATTCTCACTTTATTATATTAATTTTATCATATATTTATAAGTAAAACAATTATAGATTTTTTATAGATAATATTTTATAATTATATAGGTGATTTTATGTACGATGTTATTATAGTGGGCGCTGGACCTGCAGGATTATTTTCAGCTTATGAGCTTATTACAAATAATAAGAAATTAAAAATAGCTATATTAGATAGAGGAAATGATGTTAAAAATAGAATTTGTCCAATGAACAAATTCGGAGTTCCATGTAAGAATTGTAATCCATGTGCTATATTATCTGGATATGGTGGAGCTGGTACATTCTCAGATGGAAAACTTAATTATATTCATAAACTGGGTAAAAGTGATTTAACAAAATATATGAGTGAATCTGAAGCTATAAAATTAATAGATGATACAGAACAAATATTTAATAGTTTTAATATGGATGCAGATGTCTACCCTTCTAACATGAAAGAAGCAGAAGAAATTCGTAAGAAAGTAGCAGTAGCAGGAGCTAAACTGTTAATCATTAAACAAAAACATTTAGGAAGTGATCACTTACCTGAATATATTGATGGAATATGTGATTATTTAAAAAAATCTGGAGTTGAATTAATATCTAAAGCTAATGTTACTGATATTAAAACAATAGACGAAAATAAGCATGAAGTGACTTATGAATTTAATGATAAAGAAACAACATTAACTTCTAAATATGTAATAGTAGCACCAGGTAGAACTGGAGCAAAATGGATACAAGAACTTGCAGATAAATATGATATCCCATATTTTTCTCAAAGCATTGAAATAGGTGTTAGAGTTGAAGTTAGAAAAGATATAATGGAAGATATCACTAATATTATTTATGACCCTACTATATTTATTAAAACTAAAACATATGGAGATGAAATAAGAACATTCTGTACTAATCCAGGTGGTTTTGTAGCTAAAGAAAACTATTATGGATATATTTGTGTTAATGGACATGCATTAAAAGATATTAAATCTAATAATACAAACTTTGCATTTATTTCAAAAGTTAATCTTACTGAACCAGTAACTAATACTAGATTATATGGTGAAAGTATTGCTAAAATAGCAAACGTTTTAGGAGATTCTAAACCAATTATTCAATCATTAAAAGATTTAAAAAGTGGTAGAAGAAGTGAATGGCATAGATTAAATAAAGGATTTGTAGAGCCAACATTAAAAGATTGTGTTGCGGGAGACTTAGCACTTGTTATGCCTCATAGAATTATTACTAATATATTAGAAGGATTAGAAACATTAGATAAAATAATTCCTGGTGTTAATAATGATGATACTATTCTATATGGACCAGAAATAAAATTCTTCTCTAATGAAATAGAAACTGATAATAATTTTAAATTAAAAGATGATAATATTTATTTTGTAGGAGATGGTGCTGGTAAAGCTGGTAATATTGTTACAGCAGCAGCTACTGGACTTGTCGCAGCAAGAGATATATTAACAAACAAAAAGTAGAATTTAAATTCTACTTTTATTTTTTACATAAACTTCTTACTTGCCCTATTAATTCTTCTAATGCTTCAGTTTCTTCATTACTCGAGAATTTTTCATATATTCTAACTTCATTTCCATTAACTTTTCTTCGTAATTCTAATTCTTTTATTTTACCTTTTTCTACTTTGATTTCTTCTAGACTACTCCAAGATTTATTGTTATAAGTAGAAATATTAAATGTATCAGATATACCTGAAATTCTATTAACCAAGAAATTATATACATCTATTATATTATTAAATTTTGTTTCTTTAAATTCTTTTTTAATTTCTTCATCAATAAATACATATTTTTTTTCATTTTTTGGAAGTGAAATATTAACAAATGTTCTAATATTTCCATCAAGTTTAGAAAAATAGTCAGCATCATGATAATAATATTGTTCAAATCCTGTAGATAATTCTCTTGTCTTAGATGGCTCTACAATTAATTCTCCTGAATTATAAAATACATTATAAACATCTTCCATACCATTTTCAGTAATATTTAATGTGTCTGGGTCTTCTGATCCTCCATATCCAAGGCCTAATCTTATATTTCTACCATCAATTGTTCTTAAATTAACTGGTTTAAAATAACAATCTGAGTTTTTTTCTACTTTCATACCTAAACTTGTAAATTCATAATTTCCAACTATTGTTAAAACTTTTTCTAATAATGCACGACTAGATATATTCATATATGGACTTTGCCAAGCAGATAAATTCTTTTCTTGTTCACTACCTAAATAAGGAAATTTAGTATTTGGCACATTCCAACTTTGTATACGTACTTTACTTTTTAATCTCATTTAAATCACCTAAGACATTATTATACAATAATAATTTATTATGTCAATTAAAAAGGTAGAATTAAATTCTACCTATTTTATTAAAAGGATATAATCTTAGTTGTACACTTCCTAAAATATCTTTTTTATGAAATGCCCCAAGATATCTACTATCTTTAGAAACAGTTCTATTATCTCCAAGCACAAAATATTCGTCATCATGAGTATTATATACAAAATCTTCTGTTAACCCATGTTCATAATCTTCAATAATAAGTTCTCCATTAACATAAAGTGAATTGTCTTTGTATTCAATTTTTTCATTTGGAAGGCCTATTACTCTTTTAATGATTCTATCATTATCTTTCCTATTATTGATAACTACTATTTGAAATCTAGATGGATCTTTTATAGTCATATTAATTTTATTTAATATTACTATTTGACCATCTTGTAAAGTATTATTCATACTAGCTCCATTTACTCTAGCAGGAGTAAATAAAAAACTTCTAACTAGTATTACTACTAATAATATAATTATATAATCTTTAATATCATATAAAAATTTCCAAACTTTTTTCATATATCTCCTTTAATAAAAAATTAGGTTTATACAACCTAATTTCTTTCTTTGATTTTAAAACTTCCACTAAGATTCTTTAAGAAAGTAAGTTTTGCTCTACGAACTTTACCCTTTTTAACAACAGTAATTTTATCAATTATTGGACTGTTAATTGGGAAAACTCTATTAACTGGAACATTTCCACTTTTCTTTCTAACAGTAAATGTTTCAGAAACGCTTCCACCTTTACGAGCAGTTACAACTCCTTCAAATGCTTGAATTCTTTCTCTTTTACCTTCTTTAATCTTTACATCAACTCTAACAGTGTCTCCTACTTGAAAATCAGGAACATTAGGATTGATTTGTTTCTTATTAATCAAATCGATTAAATTCATACTATATTCCTCCTTTTGTGCGTATTTAATCATACATAAATGCAGCGGATTAAGCGTAATAATCATAACACAAAAAGAATTGGTTGTCTAGTATTTATTATATTTTTTGGTTGTTAACTATATTTTTAATTTCTCTATTATTTTTTTCTATTTTGTTTTCTATATGTATTCTTTGTACTACAGCAAACGCTCCAATAAGGGTCATACAGAAACTACCACCATAACTTAAGAATGGTAATGGTACTCCAGTTAAAGGAATAATACCTAATACACCACATAAATTTACAAATATATGTAATAAGAAATATATACCTATTCCATAACAAATTAATGAATTTTGTAATTTATATGTACTAGTTGCTACTTTGAATATTAAATATATCATATATACATATCCAAGAATAATTAATATTCCAACTAATACGCCTAATTCCTCTACTATGATTGGAAATATAAAGTCTGTATGACTAGCAGGTAAATATAAATATTTTTGAACAGATTCACCTATTCCAGATCCAAAAATACCACCATTATTTATTGCAATATATCCATTACATACTTGATAACCCGAATTTTCTTCATATCTATCACACGGATTAGTATATACAAGTCTATTAAGTCTTCCAGAATTTAATTTATTTTCTGGTAATATTTTATATCCAAATTTTAAAAATAATATAGATAATATGAGTCCAATAACTGCTGTATATTTTAATACTTTTATAAGTTTTTCTTCTTTATTTGTCGGTACTACTATAAAAACAAGAGCAAATAATGCAAGCATTATAGCAGCAGAACCATAATCACCTGCTAAAGCTATAATTACAAATGCTACAAAACATATAGATAATGGTATTAGAAAAGTCCATTTTCTATGTTTAATATTAGCCCATGTCCCATAAAAAGAGCCCATATACATTACTATGAATACTTTTAAGAATTCTGCTGGTTGAAGACTACCTCCAAATAAAGATAATGTAACTTCTTGTACTCCTGATTTTATCAAACTACTTCCATAAGCAGTTAATAACAAAAATATAAATCCTAAAGTTGCAAATAAAGATAACAATTTATAATACGATGTTGGTATCTTAAGCACTACATATGCACCTAATAATGAAACCCCTATAATTATTAATTGCCTTTCAAAGAAATAATATGGAGTACCTGTACCATATATTAAAACAGATGAAATAGAAGAAGCATTTAATATTAAAAATGCTCCACCTATTGCATATATTAATGACATTATTAATAATGGCTTATTTAAGTTTTTTAATATATCATTCTTCTTCATCATCTATCATATTAATTATACATAAAATCTAATTAATTGTCCATTATATCATTATATAGTAGTGTCAATTAATAATTACTTCCATAAAATAATATAGATATAGGAGGTAATAATATGTATTATTATGGATATAATGGTGGAAATACTTATGGAAATGGTATGTACTATAACACTTATCCAGGATATTATACATCTGGATATGGTTATGGACCTGCTATAATACTAGTATTATTCATTCTACTTGTAATTATCTTTGGTGTTGGTTTTATTAATAACCAAAATAGTGGTTGTAGTTGTAATAACTAATATCAATATAAAAAGTGCTTTAAAGCACTTTTTTATATTTTTCTAGTTAATTTAATTCCTTCAGAAAATCCACATAGACAACTACATTTATAATCTGGGAATGTACATCTGGCACCATGAGTATATTTAATAATATCATCTTTTAATGGATGATTATCTTTCTTAAGTTCCTCCATATATTTTAATAATGTTGCTCTTGTTTGTTGCATTATTTCTAGTTGAGCAGCACTACATAATCTTTCTTTACACTTTAATATAAAGTTCTTATATGTACCATTTTCACAAACATCTACTAACATTCCTTGAGGATAAACATCTTTTAAACTTTCACAATCTTTTAACCACTCTTTTACTAACTCCTTATCATCTTCAATAATTGGTGGTATATAGAAAGATGTATCACTTGGTATTCTCATTTCATAATTAATTGTTCTATGTCTTTGAGCTTGAGCAAGTTCTGCAAAACTTCCTTTATATTTAGTTAAATATATATTAGAGAATACTTCTCTTATATCATCATATCCTTCTGAGAATAAAGATAATGACCTATCTTTTTCATTTGTTAAAAGTCTATCATCTAATAAATTTAATTCTCTTAATTTACTTACAAATTCTTTCATTGATTCTGATAACTTTAATTCAAATGGATTATTCTTATCGCATTCATTAATATATCTATTCATAAATGAAGCTATATAATTTAATTGCCTTAATGATGTTTTATATATCATTTGAGTATCCATAAATACAGTAACTAAATATCTAGCATTCTCTTGAGATAATTTTTTAATCTTTGATTCATCAAAAACATCTCCATATCTTTTAGATATTTCTTTATTAAATATTTCTAACCATTTATTATATAATTCTACTTCTTTATCACTAATTATAGAACCTGCTTTCTTTTCTACAGGAGTATATCTAGCTGATTTTTCACTAGTATTATATTCATGCTCATTATTAAGTACCATAGCAAGTATTTTAGGTATATCTTGTAAATAAAGTATTACATCACTATGACCATATACACTATGATGACCACTTCCCATAGTACGATTAGTTCTTTTAATTGTTTTTTCAATGTCCTCTTCTAATAAATGATCATATCCCTGCTTATCATAGCAAATACCAGCAATTCTTCCACCAAGAAGTAATGCCTCTTCTAAATTATATGTTCCATCTTCTTTTCTAAAATAATTTTCCTTTATTATTTGTATTTTCATAATTACCTCCTAAAACCTTGTCATTTTTGGACACATGGAAATATCCTTATCCAATAATTCTTCTGTTAATGCAATTATTTCTTCACTAATTTCATCTATAGATTTAATATCACTTAAATCATTAAATTTACCAGTCTTTAAGCAATTAATATAATCCCAATTATATATTTGTGCTATATCAACGTAAGTCTTCTCTGCATTTCTTAAATGGGCCTCATTTGATTCATTACCATCTGAAAACTTTCTATCTTTTCTAAGCTCTTTAGCAGCTTCAAATGGCATATGTAAAAATATTACTTTATCTGGTCTAGGTAACTCACATAAATCAAATTCTAATGTTTCTATAAATCTTAATATTTTATCTCTTTCTTCATTACTCTTAGCTTTCGCAGCTTGATGACCCATATTAGATGTAGTATACCTATCTAATAGTACAATATCATTTTTATATAACTCATCTTCTATTTCTTTTAAGAAATTATATCTTCTATCAGCTGCATAATATAAACTACTAACTAGTGGATCTACTAAAGCACTAGTTTCTTCAAAATAACTCTTACATATTTCTTCTTTTCCTAAATAAGGACCTCCAACCATTTTACCAGTTGATGATGAATATATTGGGAAAGAATATCTTTTAACATTTATTCCTTTATTTTTTAAATATTCCTCTAATTTCTTACTCTGTGTTTCTTTACCAGAACCATCAGTTCCTTCGATAACAAGTATTTTTGCTCTTTTCATATTTCCTCCTTCTAAAAAAAATAACATAGAAAATACTATGTTAAAAAAATATTAAAAAACTACTTTTAACATTAATATTACCTCAATATCATTTTATCATATCAATAGTTAATTTCAATTTAAAATTATATTCTTTACTGTCAAATTATGTTATAATTCTAATAGGTGATAAATATGGCCGAACAAAAAACAATTGTATTTAAAGTAAGCGACAATATTAAAAATCAAATGATTGAACACTATAAAGATATGGTTACAGGAAAACCACCATATTCAGTATTCCAAGTAAAAGATTATGATTGTGTTACTACCCTATACGAAAGTGGTAAAGTTATGTTTCAAGGTATTGGAGCAGACATTGAAGCCAATATGTGGAAAGATTTAGAGATGCATTTTAATAATAGAAATGTAGACGAAGAAATAAAAAGCAAAGATGAATCTGTTAATGATAAGACATATTATTATTACGACGCTATTGGTAGTGATGAAGTTGGTACTGGAGATTATTTTGGCCCAATAATTGTTACTGCTACACTAGTTAATAAACAATCAAGAAAACTATTAGAAGATTTAAAAATAATGGATTCAAAAAAGATGACTGATGATAAAATTAGAAGATGTGCTCCTATATTAATGAATAAAATACCCTATGTAACATTTACCCTATCTAATACTAAATATAATGAGCTTACAGCTAAAGGATTTAATATGAATAAAATAAAAGCTGTACTTCATAATAAAGTATTATATGAACTTTCTAATAAAGAAAAAGATAATTATCATAAAATAATAGTTGATCAATTCACTACTCCAAGAAGTTATTTCACTTATTTAAAACAAGAAAATATAACTGAAAAAGTAACTAAAATAACATTTCTAACTAAAGGTGAAAGTAAACACTTAAGTGTTGCTGCTGCATCAGTTATCAGTAGATATTTATTCTTAGAAGAAATGGATAAATTATCTAAAAAATATAATATAACTATTCCAAAAGGAGCATCTACTGAAGTAGATAAAATTATTAAACAATTATTAGATAAATATGGTTTAGAAGAATTAAAAAAGATTGCAAAAATTAATTTTAAAAACACAGAAAAAGTCCTTAAATAGGACTT
>OMST01000049.1 GCA_900313815.1 uncultured Eubacteriales bacterium | reverse complement strand
TACTACTGTTATTATTACCTTGATTATAGTTACTACTATATTCATTATTTCTAACACATTTGGACTTTCACATATTCCTAATATCATTTCTTATCCTATCTTGAACTTATAGACACGAGTTGATATTTAAAGTATTTTCCTCTATTAAGTTCTTTAAATTTAATTTCTTTTTCTTCTATTTCACCAGAATAAATATCAATAAAGTCATTATTAAATTCTTCTATTTTATTATTCTTAATTACATTATTAATTTTATCTTTTAATATATTCTCATCATCTTGTTCATCTATATCAACATTATATCTATATAGATTTAAAACTATATTATTTCTGTCCTGAATAGAAACTGATTTAACTATTACGAATTCAAAATCATCATCTACTTTTTCTTTATCATTAAAACATATAGTATTTTTCTTCAAATATACAAAGTCTACACTCTCTAAATCACTATATAAACTAGATATATCTTTATTAAATAATTCTTTAAATGAATCAATAAAGTCTCTTTTATTTATACAGAATCCATATTCATTTCTATAATCTATAAATTCTTTAGACTTATTCTTTGTAATATTTTCTTTATAATATTGTAATAATTCTTGTATATTATTCATATCTATTTCATTTGAATAATTATTTAAATTAGTAAATCTTATAAAATATGAATCATATACTAATTTTTCTTTTATTTCTTCTTGATTAGAAGCAATATTATAATAATTATAGTATTTAAAACTACTATTATTGTCTGTTACATTTTTAACCCATCTAGTTATAATTAATGCTAATATGAAAATGAATAATGGGATAAATTTCATTAATTTTTCTTTAATCATGATTATTTACCTCCATCTAGTTCAAAATGCATACCATCAAATGAACTTCCTTTCCAATTACCACCCCATTTAAAACCTAATGGTTCAAATATTTTTTTCCATAAAATATAATTTATATTTCTTGGATCATCTTCTCTACCTAAAGCTTTTACAAATGCTTCATATTCAGCTTTTTTTCTATTATATGGAACATAAGATTTACCATCTACTGTATATGATACAGATGGATTTATATCAATAGCAGTACCATATGAATGGTTAGAAACATACTTAGTATTTGAAGTGAATCTCTGAACTGAAGATGCTCTCATACCACTCATTTTAATTTGATCAGGTGTATAAACTATTCCATCTATACCTGTAGTAGTAATTTTACATAATGCTTGTTGTACTTTTTCCCAAGTCGATTTTGCTAATTTATGCATTTGTAAATCTATCTTCCATCCATTTGCACAAGTCATTGGCAATGATACAAGATTTTCTCTATTCCAAGCAGGATCTGCTTTTAACGACCATCTATTTGAAGTTCCATTCGGTTCTGAATCATGATAAGCAAATGATCCAAATATACCTCTTGTAGGAGAACATCTATCATATTCACCATGTTTATTACAATTACCAGCTTTTCCATCATCAGGTTGAAATCTTCCATCACCGATAGGTTCTGAATCTTCTATAGTTATTTTATTTTCTCCGTAACTAAGCATCCAATAAATAATATCAGAGATTTGATCTTTATTAGAATCTTCTAATACTACTTTGGCAGGGATTTCTCCATGTGAGCAATTAAATGTTTTTAAATCATCTGATTTATTTATTTTATTAAAGAAATCAACCATTTTATCTTTGAACTTAACTGGATTAGTTTCTTCACAAAATCCTTTAATTGGTATTGTTCTAAAATAATCTATATGTTCTTCTTTATAATCGATTTTAGGAGAACTCATCATTACAATTGATGAAAAATAATCTTGATATGTTGATGCTAAATAATATGTACCTGCTCCTCCTAAAGAATGACCTATTAAAGATATTTTATCAGTATTAACATTATATTTTTCTATTACTGAATCCATTATATTTTTTACGCCTACTAGAACTGATTCAGTACTCCAATCAGAATATGTATTAGGTATAATAGGTGCAACTATAATTGCAGGAATATTTTTAAGACCTGTACTTGACCAATCTCTAACAATTCTAGGAAACCCACGTCCTTTATGTGTATCAAAATCTACTCCTCTTTCTTCTGAGCCATGTAACCAAACTATCATAGGTATGCTTTGAGTTCCCATATATTCTGGTACACATATAATGTATCTCATTCCGTTAAGTTTTTCACCTTTAAACTTACAAGATCCAAAATCTATATCTAAATATCCATTTTTCGCGTATTGGTTTTGCTTTCTTACTTTATCTATCTTTTCTTTTATTTTTTCTAGTTGTTCTTCATATTCTTTGAATTCTTTTTCATTAGTAATATTTTCTAAATAATTTCTAGCACTTACATAATCATTTATATTTAATGATTCATCAGCCTTACTTAATAGTTTTTCCATTTTCATTATATATGCCGCTTCTATTTTTTCAGAAGATGTTTCTACAAAGCAAGCACTGAATTCGTTATCTGGAAATGATATTTCAACTATTAGATTTATAGCAGTTGGTATTAAAAAGATTAACATAGCTGCTACAATATTAGGAACAACACTTTTTTCTATTTTATTAACTTCTTCTTCACTTTTTGATAAAGATGCTTTTGCAAATCTAATCATTAAAACAAATAATAATATGATTGGAATAACAATCTTTAATACATTTATAATCTTAATTACAATATTAATAATTTCCATTGTTTTAGGATCATCACATATACTTAATATCATATTTACCTCCATATTATTTAATTATACATTTCTTTATATTTGTATAAATGTATTTGTATCCTGAGTTTGTATAATGAACTCCATCATCTTGAATGTATTTGTATTTTAGCCATCTTTCTATTGGCAATTTACTACTTGTGTCACAGTATTCTACATTACTTGTTATAGTTTGTATTTTAGGTATACAAGTATTTTGCATATAATCATTAAATCTTGCAACATCTGAATTTTTAACTATAGTACTTGTTTCATCATTAACTGGATTGACTGATACTATATACATCTCATCATTACTTTTCATTTGCTTGGCTAAGTTAATATATCCATTACAATATTCTTCATAATTGTTTATATCATTAATACCATAGTTTAATACTATAGTGTTTTTATCATTATTTGATATTTTATCTATGGTAGTTTTTATTTGATCATCAAAATATTTATCATGAGTTGTTTTATATCTGGCAACTACAGATTCTTTGTTTTCATCCATCTTTATTTTTTTACTTATTTTTTTATAAGCAAATGTTCTTCCATCGCCCATATATATTGTATTATTTTTAACATCTAAATCTTGTATTCCAATATTACCAGTTTCTATATTTCTGCAGTCATAGACTCTCGCATATTTATAATAATAGGCATCATCATTCCCGGATTTAACTACCTTTTCTATTATATCTACAAAATTTGTTCCCTTTTTGCCAGAATTTGAAATTTGGGGTTCTATTCCCGTATATGAATGATATCTTACGTCAGTAGTTTGGCCTGCCTCTTCTCCGTCATCATTAGCAATAATTAAATATTTAATAGTTTCAACAGCATCATCTAGTTCTGCTTTATATTTACCACTATCATATTTACTTCTTCTTTGAGATTCTCTATAATTTTGAGCGCATGAACCTGCTCTATAAAATATTTCTTCGCCAGAAAGAGGATCTCTTCCGGCTCTAATAGCATAATGCACAGTGTTATGTACAAATACTGTTTTATATATTAACATAAAAGCATATTTTGATTGAGGAGAAACAGTTACATATTCTTCTCCAAAGAAAGCCCCCAATTGGTATTCAGAGAGTGGAATTGTTTTTTTGGCTTTCCATTGTCCACTGCTTAATTCTGTAGCTCCTCCAGGTAAATCTGCTTCTGGATTATCATATTTATATTCTTCTTCAGTACATGTATATAAACGAATATTAACCTCATCATCATTCATTACCCATCTACAAGCTTCAATTAATTCTTCTTTAGGAACAATATCCATTCCAAGACCGCTAGTTAATCCTTCATCACTTTTCCTAAATTCATTTATTAAAACTTTCATTTCTTCTAAACGTTTATCTAATTCATCTACAAGTTCTTCGTTTTTAACATAAAATAAACTTTGTTTAGCAGCAACATAATCATTTATATCTAATGTTTCCTCAGTTCTTAAAACTTTTTGTTTTGCTTTTTCTTCATATAGTTCATCTATTTGATCACTAGAAATATATTTTAAGCATTCACTATAACTATTACCTGGGAAAGACACTTCTATTATTAGATTTACAAGTGGTGGAACAATGAATATTAGAACTGCAGCAATTACATTAGGAATTGCTTTCTTCTTTATTTGTATAATAGCATCTTCTTTCCCCTCAGTAGATGCTTTGACAAATTTAAATATAAGTGAAAATAGCAGTATTATGGGTACTACAATTCTTATTATATTAATTGCTGTCACAACAATGTTCATAGTTTCCATTGACTGTGGTGTATTGCATATCTCTAATATCATATAATTCACCTAATTATAATTTTATCATTTTTTCACCTATAAGTATAGTTTTTTACCAAACAAAAAGGAATTATTTTTATAATTCCTTTTTAAATAATATATCACTATCTAAGATTATTGTAACTGGTCCGTCATTATATATTTCTACTTTCATATCAGCACCAAATATACCCGTTTCTACATGAACAAATTCCCTAAGTTTTTTATTAAATAAATCATATAATTTAGTAGCTTCTTCTGGATTCATAGCATTGATAAATGATGGCCTATTTCCTTTAGTAGCATCAGCATATAAAGTAAATTGACTTATACTTAATATACTACCTTTAGTATCTAAAATGCTTAAATTCATTTTTTCATTTTCATCTTCAAATACTCTAAGATTAATAATCTTTTTAATCATTCTGTCAATAATAGTTTCATTATCTCCATCAGTGAATCCAACTAATAAAACATAACCATGATCTATAGAACCATTTACTTTATTATTTATAGTAACTTTACTATTCTTACTTCTTTGTAATACTACTCTCATTATATAAATACCCTTTCGACTTTAGATACACTATTTATCGTTTTAACATCTTCTATAAATTTATGTAAATCATCTATATTTTTAACCTTGCAACTTATATCATAGAATAATTCATTATTTCTATTAATTAGATTAATTGATTCTGTAACAATGTTATCTTTAGTAGCAAAAGTAATAATATTAAGTAAAATATCACTAACTTCATCTATATATACTTTTAATTTAGATGTATATCTATTATCAATATTTTCATCCCAAGATGCATCTATTATTCTTTCACTACTCAAATCTATATTAGGGCAATCTTTAGCATGTATTTTAACTCCATATCCACGAGTAATATATCCAACTATATCTTCTCCATATACAGGATTACAACAAGTTGCTATAGTGCATAAAATATCTTTTGAACCTGCGATTACTATACCATTCTTATTATTCTTCTTTTCTAATGTGATTTTTCTTTCTTTAGGAGCATGTACTTCTAATCTATTTAATACTGCAGATGGTAAGAATTTCATAGTTGAAACTCCAAAGAATATATCATCTAAAGAAGTAGTTCCAAGTGAATTATTAAGTTTTTCAATATTCTCATCAGTAAATATATCATTGATATCTATATTTTTCTTTTTACATTCATTAATCATCATTTCTCTACCAAGAGCAATATATTTTTCTCTTTCTTTTTTATAGAAAAATGATTTAATTCTAGATTTAGCACTTTCAGTTTTAACTATTTTTAACCAACCTTTAGATGGTGTATGACCTTTTTGAGTGATTAATTCAACCATATCTCCTTCTTTTAATTCATAGTCTAGTTTTACCATCTTGGCATTAACTAAAGCACCAGTTGTAGTATTACCTACTTCACTATGAATTTTATATGCAAAGTCAAGTGGTGTCGCACCACTAGGAAGTTCAATAATATCTCCTTTAGGAGTATAACAATAAATATCTGTTCTTTTAAGTTCATCTTTGATATTTTCAAAGAATTCCATATTTTGTTCTATATCATTTACTTCAACTAACACTCTAAATTGTTCTAATATTTTATCTAGATTATTTTTAACTGAACCATCTATTTTTTCTTTATAGCTCCAGTGAGAAGCTACACCTTTTTCAGCTATTTCATCCATTTCATATGTTCTTACTTGAAGTTCATATATTCTTTTATCTTCTCCATATATAGTAGTATGTAAACTTTGATACATATTAGGTTTAGGATTAGCTATAAAATCTTTAAATCTATTAGGTACTGGTTGATATCGAGCTTGAACAAGGCCTATTACTCTATAACAATCTTCCACATCATCAACTAGAACTCTAAGTCCTAATAAATCATAGATATCTTCCCATCTTTTTCCTGATTTTAATTTATTGTATACGCCACGAACTGATTTAACACGAGATAAAATTGTATACTTTATATTATGAGAATCTAATATAGTCATAATCTCATATTTCATTTTAGATAAAGATATTTCTAGTTCTTCTTTATCTGCATTTATCTTTTCTAATACTTTATTATATCCTTCTGTATCACTATATCTTAAGCATAAATCTTCCATTTCGCTTTTCATTTTTTTCATACCAAGTCTATGTGCTAAAGGAATATAAATATTCATTGTTTCATCAATAATATATTTTTGATGTTCTTTATCATGAACAGTTAATGATCTAAGATTATGTAATCTATCAGCAAACTTAATAAATAATGTGGCAGGATTTTCAGAAAGACCCACTATTATTCTTCTGTATTTTTCCGGATTATTAACTTTAAATGTTTGTTTTAAATGACTAATTTTAGTAATAGAATTTACTATATCAGCGCTTTCTGTTCCAAACATTTCTTCTATTTCTTCATATGTCATTTTATCTAAAGAAATAGCCTCATGTATTAAAGCACATCCAATCGTAACAGGATCCATTTTTAATTCTGCTAAAATATAAGCAACATTAATTGGATGATATATATAATCCTCTCCCGTTTCTCTTTTCATATCAGCATAGATAATTAGCGCTTGCTGATAATATCTATCAACAAAATCAACATATGTACTATCCATATATTTGTTTAATAAATACACTAAATCAGCATAATTATAATTTTTTATAATAATCACATCCTTTTTAAGAATTGATTCCTTTTATTTTTAATTCTTCAACTTCATCTAGTTCTTCTTCTGGGTGATCAATACTTCGCTTTTCTAGTAAAGTCCATACTTTAGGTCCAATTAGAAGTGATGAAAAAGATCCAGCTATTAAACCAATTAATACTGATAAATTAAATGTTACTATATCATTTAATCCTACCGCCATTAAACAAACTATTGCTACTATAGTAGTAATACTTGTCCATACATTTCTAGATACTGTTTCTCTTGATGAAACATTTACTAATTCATTTAATTCATCCATTGATAATTTCTTTCTATTTCTATATAATTTCTTTTTATTTTCACGTACTCTATCAAATACAACTATAGTATCATTAATAGAATATCCAATTATTGTTAATAGAGATGCTACTATAATAAAATCTACTGGAATATTAAATATTGCAAATATAGATAATATTACAAGAACATCATGACATAACATAAGTATTCCACTAATAGCATAATTAATATTAAATCTTATAGTTATATATATTATTATAGCAATTAAAGAATATATCAATGCTTTAATAGCATTCTTAGTTAAGCTCTTAACTACTAAAGTACTTATTTCTGAAGAAGATGATTCTATACCAAGTTTAGACAAAGAATCTTTAACTTCAATTTCATTTTCTTCATCTAAAATATCATTTAACTTAATATACCCTTCTTTTTTAGTACCCATATAATAATCATACCCACGTACATCATATTCTTTTACTATTTCAGTTATTTTACTAAAATTAAGATTTTTAGAAGATGATAAATTAATATTAGTACCACCAGTAAAATCTACTCCGAAATTAAATCCTCTTACTATAGCAAATACTACTCCAAGAATAACAATTATAGAACTAATATATATTGGATATTTAGATACATTTATATAATTAATATTTTTATGTTCTTTAATATTTCCTAAGAATAATTTAGTTTTATCGTTAAATGCTTTTGATTTAACAAACATACCTTGAAACAATCTATAGAAAAATACTGTTGTAACAGCTGTTACAAATATAGTAATTATTAACATGGTTGCAAATCCTTTAACAGATGATTCACCAAATATATATAAAACTATACCAGCAATTAAAGTAGTAATATTAGCATCTATTATAGCAACTAAACTACTCTTACTTCCTTCATTAAATGCACTTACTAATTTATTACCTTTTTGAAGTTCATCTTTAATTCTTTCATTAGCAATTATAATTGAATCTACTGCCATACCTATACCTAGTACTAAAGCAGCTATACCAGTTAATGTTAATACACCATCAACCCCATTAAATATTATAAATACTAAAACTGCATATATAAATAAACATATACTGCCAAGTAATCCACTAAATCTATATTTAATAATTAATATTAATGATATTAAAGCAAATGTTATTATACCAGCAAGACCTGTTTTACTAATAGTTTCACTTCCAAAAGAAGGAGATACACTCTTAGGTGTAGACTCTTCTGTTAATTTAGTTGGAAGCGATCCACTATTAATTAAATCTACTAAACTTTGAGCCTCTTCCTTAGTGAAGTTACCCTCTATTACAACAGATGCACTAGATAATCCTTCATGAACATATGCAGCAGAAATACATTTCATATTTCCATCTTTTCCACATGTATCTTTATATTTTTCATATGAATCTTCTTCATCATTAAAATCTAACCATGTTATTATTAGATTTTCTCCAGTTCTTCCAGATAATTCTTTTGTAACATTATAAAATTTATCAGTATCTTTTATATCTAATTTAACTTGATATTGAAATGATTGTTGATTTTGACTTAATGATGCACCATTACGTCCTAAAACTTCACTAGTCATTAATAAATTATCATTTACATCTCTAAAAGATAGTACTGCTGTAGTACTAATTCTCTGTCTTGCTTCATCTTCATTAGAGACACCAGGTAATTGAATTCTAATAAGATTTTCGCCTTCAAAGCTTATAACTGGTTCACTTACACCCAATGTATCTATACGATTAACAATTGCTTTATAAGTGTTATTTAAATCATCATTAGTTAACTTTTCACCTTCAACAAGTGGTTCAATATTATATAATATTTCAAATCCACCTTGTAAATCTATTCCATAATGTATTCCATTTAATGCAGGTTTTACAAGTAATGCACAAGCAACAACCATGATTAAAACAACTAAAATTGGTTTAAGTAATTTCTTCATATTAAAGTATCTCCTCGTCTATGTCTTTATTTGAATTGTTTTTTTCATTTGATACATAATCATTTAATTTATTATTATCACAATATAAGATATCGCTAATTAAATCACTTAATTGTAAGTCTCTTTTATTTTTCCAATTATAAGTAACTAAATAATTCCATACATCTTTTTCATTTATATATTTATAACCCAAACCCTTTAATTCTTTAACTTTAGAATATAAAGCAGGTTCTACTCTTTTATATAATTCTGTAACATTTTTAAATTCAATAGTATTAGACATATAATTCACCAACTAAATTATACACTAATATATAAAAAAAAGAAACAAAGTTTCTTAATTTTTATTTGCTGAATAAGTATCTCCTAATTGTTCTACTAAAATAGGGTTCAATTCAGTTCCAGTTGCTTGAATATTAAACTGTCTTCCAACAGCATTAAATTTAGTAACCTTTCCATCAGTAAATATTATTTCATAACTACTAAAACCTGCATTAGACATTTCTAAAGATTTACAAGTTGAATCGCTACATGGATAACTATATTTAGAAGGAACTTCACCATTTATTGAATCAGCCATATATTGACTTTCAGCTGTTCTATATAAAGTTCTAGCCTCATTAACAAATGTATCTACTTTTGCCTTATTAAACATTGTTAATACAGCAGGTAAAGCTATTATTACCAATATAGCTAAAATTGCTATAACTGCTAATAACTCTACTAATGTAAAACCTTTCTTTTTCATCATATCATCTCCATACTCTAATATAATTTTATCACATATTTTACATTTTTCAATTATTTATACATTATTTTACGCAAAATAACATTTTAACTAGGCATAGCGTTTGTTGGTACTACTATTACAGGACGAGCGCCATAGAAGCCTTCACTACATGCAGCATTATAAGACAAACTGCCACCACGTACACTACGGATATTAATATAGGAAAATGCGGAACCTAACCAATATGACCCAGTACCTTTTATTGTACTTGATAGATTAGATGCCTCATCGTAAGTAAGTAATCTTCCTGTTATATTGCTTGGCGCACCCAAATTTTTTAATGTATTAACATATTCTTCTACGTAATATGCTATTGTATATCCATTGTCTTGTGCCATTCTAAAAGGATCGTTAGATATACCATGTTGTGGTGCAACACTAGACATACCACTGTTATATACATATGGATATGTTGTTGAATAATTACCTGTTACGCCAGCTGCATTTGATGCATTTGCGTATTCACTTTTCAAGCCTGCAGTTCCTGGACATGTATTAGATGTTCCAGAACCACTCCATACACAATTTGCATTATCCCAATATCCTTTTCCTGAAAATGGTACTATTCCTGTTCTATCGTAAGCAGTACCTCCATAATAACCTTTTGCACTTTCATTTTGTAATCCATACCCTGGATCACTTGAACTTAATGTTTTTACTAATACATATGTATTTCCACCATCATTAGTATCATATATATGTCCTATTAGTAAGTTGTATTTTGTTAGTAATACTGTGTTTGTTGAATCACTACTTACCACATAAAAATGCTCAGTATCTATTGCAACTTCATCTCCTGCTGTTATGCTTCCAGAATTTTGTCTATTTACAAATATAATTGGATTTTGTATAGTTAGTGTTTCCCCTGCAGTCAAATTACTTACAACTTGTATATCATTTTTATCTGCTATATCTATTATTCCTGTTTTTGAATATTGAAAATCTCCATTTGTTGCTTGAATTCTTGTTACTTGTCCTTGTCCATTCATTGTAACTGAATATTTTAAATTAGAATTACCTGTTAAATCTAATTTGTTAGTACTTCCTTCTACGTTAGTCCAAGTTTGAGCTTCTCCTCCACCCAAAAGATACTGTTGTTTTGCTGTTCTTATTATTGTGTTTAGTTCATTATTGAATGAATCCAATCTTGCTTGAGTAAACATTCGAAGTACTGCTGGTAATGCCATTATCACTAAAATTGCTAGTATTGCTATTACTGCTAGTAATTCTACTAATGTAAATCCTTTTTTCTTCATATTATCACCTATTTTAATTATAGGGTTATATATTGTTTAAGTCAATTAAAAAGTAGACAGAGTGTCTACTTTAATAATTCTTCTAATTTTTTCTTTTCTTTTTCTAAATCTTCTCTTTCTTTATTTACTATAGATTCTGGAGCTTTTTTAACATAGTTTTCATTTGCTAAAAGATTTTCTCTTCTTTGAATAGATTTCTTTAATGTATCTATTTGTAATTCTTTTAATTTTTTATCTGCTTCAGTTTCTATTTTTTGGAAGAATATTTGAGCTTTTACACTCTTAGAAAATACATTATATGCTTTAATGCCTAATGGTTGATTTACTAAATTATCTTCTAATTTTAACATTTTAACTATTAATTCATTATCATCAGTAGTATCAAACATAACTTTTAATTCTTTAGTCATATTATTTTCTGCTTTAATATTTCTAAAGTTTTTAATAAATTCTAATTGATCATCTATAACAGATTCTTCTATTTCATAAATATTAGATTTATTATATTTTGGATATTCACTTATCATTATAGATTCTGATTCTTTAATTGGTAACATTCTATATATTTCTTCTGTTACATATGGCATAAATGGATGTAATAGTTTTAATATATTAGTTAAAACATAACATAATGTACTCTTAGTTGATAATGTATCTATTGAATATTTAGCCATTTCAATATAACTATCACAGAAATAATTCCATACAAATTCATATATAGAAGCACCAGCATTATTGAATTCAAATTTATCCATAAACTTAATTGTTTCTTTTAAAGTATGTTCAAATTTTGATAATATCCATTTATCTTCTGGTTTTAAATCTTCTAATTTGATTTCTTTTAAATCTTCTATATTCATAAGTACAAATCTAGAAGCATTCCATATTTTATTAATATAGTTCCAACATGATTTGATTTTTTCTTCATCAAATCTCATATCTGTTCCTGGAGCAACATCAGTAGCTAAATAATATCTAAGGGCATCTGCGCCATATAGTTCTACCATATCAAATGGATCTATTCCATTACCTAATGATTTACTAAACTTACGACCTTCTTTATCTCTTATAAGTCCATGAATTAAGCAATATTCAAATGGTCTTTGACCAAGTATTTTTTCTCCTTGGAAAGTCATTCTATTAACCCAGAATGGAATAATATCATAACCAGTAACTAAACAATTATTAGGATAATATCTATTTAAATATTCAGTATTATTAGGCCATCCTAAAGTTGCAAAAGGCCATAATGCACTAGAAAACCATGTATCTAATACATCATTATCTTGTAC
>OMST01000050.1 GCA_900313815.1 uncultured Eubacteriales bacterium | reverse complement strand
GGATGGAAAGTAAATACATATACAGTATCATTCAATTTAAATGGAGGGACTGGAAGTACACCTGGAAATGTAACAGTTACATATGGACTTAATATGCCAAAAATATCTGCTTCTTCTGTATCCAAGAGTGGTTATACATTCAAAGGATGGTATGATAATACGGATTGGACAAAAGGGCATATATACTATAATCCAGATGGAAGTAGTGCAAGACCATATGATAAAACAAGTAATGTAACTCTATATGCTGGATGGAAAACTATAGAAAAGTTAAAAATATACTATTTGTCTATTAAACGTTATGATGGATATTTAATTAGAGGTAATGGAACCACTATATTTATAGATGGTGGGGATGTTGCTCCAGGAGACAAATGTGTTGAGTTCTTAAAAGAAATGGGCGTTACTAGAATAGATGCACTTATTGGTTCACACTTACATGATAATCATATAGATGCACATAAAGCGATGATTGATAACTTCGAAATAGGTGGAGTATATTACGGAGATGATCCGAGAACTCATAAGCAAAGGAAAACGTCACTAGATGTCGTTAATACAGATGAATTAAACAAAAAAATAGCAGAAAAAAACATTCCAATCACAATATTAACACCAGGATTAAATTATAAAATTGGAAATCTTACGTTTGATATTTTGGCTCCAATGGAATTGATAAGTAGGGCTAACTACAATTCATTGCAAATGATTTTAAAATATGGTGACCATAAATTCTATTTCACTGGAGATAGTGCTAAGAGTGTGTTTAATAAAGTATATGATACATATGATCACAGTGTTTTTTCGAATATTACGGTATTTAAGCATCCTCATCATGGACAAGAAACAGTGCCTGACAAATTTATCACTGCTATGGCTCCTAAGTATGTTATTGTACCTAATACTAGATCTGGTGTTACTGGCAGTGCTTATAGAAAAGTTGGTTCAACAGTATATGTTCTTGGTGACAAATTATATAATACTAGTAATATAATTGGAGCAGGAAGTAGTTTGAAAGGATATGTATTAGTTGAGACAGATGGTAAAAACCTTACTGTATTAGATAATAGAAAATAATAAAAAATTGGGTATAATCCCAATTTTTTTGCGCATAATATTTCAAAAAAAAGAATGGCGTGATATAATGTTAGTAGAATAAATATAGAAAAAAGGAGATAAGTATGAAAAAGAAATGTAATTGTGGACCAAAATGTACATGTGGATGTCATGAAGGAAAAGAATGCACTTGCAAAGATAAAAATTGTAAATGTGGATGCCATGAGGGTAAAAAATGTACTTGTAAAAATAAATAATTCTTGGAGTAATATATGAAAAAAATATTTGCCATATTATTAATATTTGTTATGAGTTTTATACTAGTAGGATGTGGAAACAAAAACGTAGAGCCAAAAACATCATCGCATTATGATAGTGATAATGGGCTTACAACTAATTCTTCAGAAGAAATAGAATTATATTCTGATGATACTAAAGTAGTATTTCTATTTAATAAAATTAGATATGTTTTCTATTATAGTGGGGATGAAATAACAGCATATCATACTTATGTAGATTATGGAGATAACGCAACGGCTAAAATGGCTTATTCTGTTATTGATAGAGAAGATGAAACTATTAAAAATTGTTATGTTGATGGAAGATATGTTGTATTCGAATGGGGAGAAAGTGAATATGAAGACTTAACTTATAGTAATTTAAGAACAGCATATTCATATATGGAAGAATTAAAGAAATAGGTGATGATATGATTAAATTAGTTTTAGTTAGACACGGTCAAAGTCAATGGAATTTAGAAAATAAGTTTACAGGATGGACCGATGTACCATTATCTGAACAAGGAATAGAAGAAGCTATCGAAGCTGGCAAAGTATTAAAAGAGAAGGGATATAAATTTGATATAGCATATACCTCAGTATTGAAAAGAGCAAATGATACTTTAGATTATATCTTAACTGAATTAAATGAAAAAGATATTCCCGTTTTAAAAAGTTGGAGATTAAACGAAAGACATTATGGAGCATTACAAGGATTAAATAAGAAAGAAACTGCTCTTAAATATGGTGATGAGCAAGTGCATATATGGAGACGTAGTTATGATGTTCAACCACCAGCTCTTGAAGAAGATGATGAGAGATATATTTCTATGAAAGATAAATATAGTGAATATGTTCCTCATACTGAATGTTTAAAAGATACTATTGAAAGAGTATTACCTTATTGGGAATCTGACATAAAAGAATCATTACTTAATAATAAAAAAGTTATTATAGTGGCTCATGGTAATAGTTTAAGAGGCCTTATTAAATATTTAGATGATATTTCTGATGATGAAATAGTTGGTTTAGAAATACCTACTGGTAATCCTCTCGTATATGAACTTGATAATAATTTAAAACCAATTAAACATTATTATTTAAAATAAAAAGTAACCATTTGGTTACTTTTTTTATGAATTTGAAGATTCACTAGTGTATAATTTTTTATAAACTTCTGAATTCTTTAATAGATATTTATGAGTTCCATAAGAAGCTAATTTACCTTTTTCGATTACATTTATAATATCAGCATCAATTATAGTAGATAATCTATGAGCAACTATTATGATAGTATGATCTTTAATTAATGAATCAATAGTTTTTTTTATGTATTCTTGTGATTCATTATCTAAAGCGGAAGTTGCTTCATCAAATAATATTATTTTTGTGTTTAATAATAATGTTCTTGCTATAGCAATTCTTTGCTTTTGACCACCAGAAAGATTAATTCCTCCTTCACCTATAATAGTATTATATTTTTTAGGTAATGACATAATATAGTCATCTATATAGGCTTTCTTACATACTTCTCTAATTTCTTTTAATGTAGCATTCTTTTTAACATATTTAAAGTTTTCTAAAATAGATACATTAAATAAGAATGGAGATTGTCTAATAATAGAAATATTACTTCTTAATGATTTTTCACTCAAATCTTTTATATTTATATTATCTATTAATATTTGTCCTTCATTAGAATCAAAATACCTAAGAAGTAGGTTAAATATAGTTGATTTTCCATTACCACTTCTACCAACTACAGCTATTTTTTTATTTGGTTCTATAGTTAAATTTAATCCTTTAAGAGTATAATCTTCATCTTCTCTATACTTAAATTTAACATCTTTAAATTCTATAATTCCTTTTGGATTTTTTAAGGATTTTCTACCAAACTTTTCATCTTTATATAATCTATTATTAACTATTTCATCAATACGTTTTAAAGATACAGATATTTTGTTAAAGTTAACGCCAAAATCAGATATTGATTCTACCACATCATCTATTCTCCATATATAAGTATCCATAAGTACGAACATGGCATAAACTATTTTTCCTTCTATAAAGAATTTACCAGCTGTATAAAGAATTAATCCTTGTAATATAAAGTAAGTTAAATTATTTAATGCATAATATATTATTTCATATGATCTAATATTTTTTTCATGTTTAAATAATCTATCTAATATATTATTAATATCATTTTCAATGGCTTTCTTAATACCTAAAGCTTTTATTTCCCTAATACCAGTAATATTTTCAGTAGCTTTTTTAACATATTCATCAGATTCAACTTTTATTTTTTCTTGTGTCTTTTTAATTTTGGGGAAGAATACATATGATATAGTTCCCATTATTATAGAAAAAGACAATATTTCTAATCCTAATACAAAAGATATTCTAAATGAAATATAAAAAACTATAAATATAACAAGAGACTTACACATTAATTTAATTAATTGACTTAATAATGACATGACTCTATCAGTATCATTATGTAAACGATTTATATATTCACCAACCCCTATATCTTCAAATGCTATTGCTGGTAATTTATCTATTTTATTATATAAGTCAATTGAAACATTTTTAGTAAATTTAATTTCTAAATAATTATATAATTTATCTTTATAATATTGTACAAAAGTGAAACAACTAATATATATTCCAACCCATATTCCTAAGTATAGTACAAAGCCGCTAATGTTTTTTGATATTAAATCTTCTAATGCTTTACCCCAAAAGTAAGCAGAAATTAAGGCAGGCATATATGTACATAATACTAAGAAAACGTATAAGAATAATTTTAATTTATCTTTTTTAAAATATTTAAATAATAGTTTAAAATTACTTAACTTTTTCATATGACCACCTTCTTTCTATACAAAAAAGGAAGCCATACAAATGGCTTCCTTAATAACCTTTATTCAATTTATGAAAAGTTAAAATACAGTGAGAATACTCCCACAAACCACTTGTACAAATATACTAAAAATAAATTGTTTTGAATTTGCATATAATGTTTTCATATTCTCACTCCTTTCTTCTTCAAATTCAACCTCATAATAGCACAATAAATAAAAGATGTCAACCTTTTTAGGTTAACATCCATTAATTGTTATTATAGATTATTAAATGATGTTGACTTCTTGTACATGACACATAATATAAATATTTTTCTTTGTCAGTATATGGATTATCTTTATTAGTATATATTATAGTTGCATCAAATTCTAATCCTTTAGCCATATAAGAAGGTAAGACTACTAATTTTCTTGAAAATATTTTTGAATTATTTTTTATTAGAGTTAGATCTTCTAAATCATTTTTAAGAATATTATATATTTTATTAGCTTCAATATCATTCTTAGTTATAATAGCAATACTTTTATTATCTTTTTCTAATTTTTTAATATCTTCTAATAGTTGAATTCTAATATTATCTTCTTTTTTAAATTCTACCGGTATTTTAGTTTCTCTTCTTATCGCCGATACTAAGTTAAGTCCTAATATTTTATTAGCGTGTTCTATTATTTCAGGACTAGATCTATATGTTTTATTTAGTTCTACATAAGTACTATTATCACTAAAGACTTCTTTTAATTCATCAAGTGATTTATATTGATAATAAGGATTTATTGTTTGATTTATATCTCCTAAAATAGTCCATTTACTTTTCTTAAGAATCTTTTTTAAAAGCATATATTGTAGAATACTATAATCTTGAGCTTCATCTACTATTGTTTGCTCTATAGTATAATCATTTCCTAAAAACATTAGTAAGATTTTCATATATACAAATAAACATGCATCTTCATATGAAATATATTTTTCATTTAGTTTATTTAAATAA
Organism: uncultured Eubacteriales bacterium; assembly: GCA_900313815.1. Lineage (GTDB taxonomy): Bacteria > Bacillota_I > Bacilli_A > RF39 > UBA660 > CAG-1000. The sequence goes on along the minus strand of OMST01000050.1, from coordinate 16,948 downwards.
CTATCTGGTATTTCCTTAGTATAGAATTTTTTAAATTCATCACTTTTATAAAAGCTTTTATATATTTCTTTTAAATCTAATGATATATTTAATCTTTCTCTTAACCATTTTCTAATTTGTTTAGCTTTTGATTTGTTACCATTGAATTCCATTTCTGATATTTTGGTTGCTATTTCATCGATTCTTTCGAATAATGGAATAGAGGAGTATCTTTCTTTAAGATAGTAATTTAATTTTTCTTTTTCTATATATAAATCATGATTTAGTATTTCATCTATAAATGTTGCTTTTTTAGAATAATTATTTATATATTCTTCCATTACTTTAATTATTTCATTTGATTGTTTAGCTTTTATTAAATCTATAAATGCTTCTTCATATTTATAATATCTTTCTATAAATGATGTAAATGATTCAACTGATTTATATTCTGTTATGTATGTTTCTAAAAAATCACTGAATGTTGTTTCTTTTGTATTTTCTTCTCCAAGTTCAGGAAGTACATTTGATATGTATTCACTAAATACTTTATTTGGAGCAAATATTAATACTTTATCACTAGTTAAGTTTTTTATTTTGTATAGTAAGAATGCTATTCTATGAAGAGCTACTGATGTTTTGCCAGAACCAGCTATTCCTTGAACTATTAATACTTTATCATCTACATTTCTAATAATTGCATTTTGTTCTGTTTGAATAGTATTAACTATATTTTTCATGTATTCACTTGTTTTACTAGAAAGTACTTCTTGTAATAATTCATCTTGTACATTTAATTTTGAATCAAATACTCTTTTAATTTTAGATTCTTCTATTGTAAATTGTCTTTTATTATGAAGATATCCATTAATTGTTCCTCCTGGTGACTCATATGAAACATCTCCTGACTCATAATCATAGAATATACTTGATATAGGCGCTCTCCAGTCATAAATAATGTTATCATGATCTTTTGTTAGATAGGTAAGTCCAATATAAATATCATTCTTTCCATCTTCTTTTGTTTCAAATACTATTTTAGCAAAATAAGGTGAATTTTGTATTTTGTATAATTTTCTATAATATTTAGCTTTCATTTCTAAGTTGTCTATTTCTTGATTATTGTTAGAAAGAATAGTTTTCATTTCTGTCGGATCAAGTTCAGCTTTAGTATCCCATACAAAACGTTTAAATTCTTGTTGTTTTTCTTCACTATCATATAAATCTTGTGCCAGAGCAGATATTTGCTCCCTTAAAAGTTTGGTAGTTAATTCTAGATGTTTCTTTTCTTTAAGAAATTCTTCTTCACTTAAATTCATTAACCCTCCTATAAATATAAGTGTATCTAGATAAAATTAACAGCATTAAAAGCATAATAACAAATTTATTGTTTTTTGTCAATAATTTTTATATAATGTTATTGGTGATTATTATGAGAATTATTGAAAAGAAATGTCCAAACTGTAGAGCTAACTTATCATTTGAAGTAGGAGACAAGGAAGCAAAGTGTAATTATTGTGGTCAAACATATATTATAGAGAATGATAAAGAGGATATAAAAAATTCCATTCCAGCAGATTTTACATTAATGCAAAAAAAGATTTTAAAATCATTTAGTTTTACTCATTTTGTAGTTACTTTATTTATATTTTTAATAGTTTCTACTATGATTATTACTATATCTATAAGTGTGTTTAAACAAACAAAAGGAACAGCTGATACTAAGATAGAATATGTAGATGACACTATTGCTGATTTAGTTCATACTAGTTCAATAGATATTATTAAATCATGGAATGTAATATCAATTAATAAGAGTGTTGAATATGAGCCAGTTGGAATGTATTTATATAAAGGGACATTTAATGATGTAATTAGCGATGTTATTAAATGTACTTATGTATATAATGGAGTTACTACTGATGTGTATAGTGTAGTTAATTATAGTAATGTTGAATATAAAGAAGGAACTATTACTATGAATTATAAAGGAAACTTAGATACTAATAAAATACTGTTAAATGATGATGTATTTAGTTATGTATATGGTTATAGAAACTTAGAAGAACTATATAATAAAGCTATATTAAGTAAAGCAAAAGGAAAGGTACAAGTAAAAGGAAACGTATATAAAGCAAATTAATTATTTGCTTTTTTGTTTCAAATATGTTACAATACTTTCCCGGTTGGAGGAATAAATATGAAAATAATTAGAAATGGACATTATTATATTCAAGTAGAAGATTTAATGCATTTGTTTAGAAATGACTTACAATTTCCTAGAATGATGTATTATGATCTAATTAATAAACATGGGGTTTCTTTAAATAAAGGAGCATTCATTGAAATTGAAAGTGAATTATATCAACAATATATTGATGCTTGTAATTTGTTATATGACTTTGATGATTTAATTGAAAAAGATGATGATGCTTTACTTTATATGAGTAGAGATATAACAAGAAAATATAACACAGAACGTAGTAAAATAGTTTTTAAAGGTATTAATAATTCTAAAACTAAAAAACTTATAAAAGAAGATCCTCTTATTAAATTAGATCTTGCTAAAGCTAAAAGAATTAAAGATTATTATTTATCTCAATTAGATCTTGCTACCATGTATAGACGTAGTAATATTCAAGCTAAAGATTTAATTGGTGAAGCTATATTAAGAAAATCATTATAATTAAAAGTACTTTAGATAAAGTACTTTTTTTTGTACTTTTTTTGTAAAATACTATAAAAAATTCTATTATTGTGATAAAATGGTATAAGGAGGATATTATGAATAAGACAACACTAATCATTATTATTGTTTTTGTAGTTTTGATGGCTTTATTATTTGTTTTAAAAATACTTATTAAAAATAATAAAAAGAAAAAGATTATGGATAATATTGATAGACTTAATACTGAAAAGAATCTCATAATTTCTTCTTCCTTAATAACTGAACTTGATAAAGCTGAAAAGCTTGCCAATAACAAAAAATTAGAGTCTGATGTTGAATATTGGAAAAAAAGATTTAATGATATAGAAAAAAATGATATGCCTAAATTAACAGATGAGTTAATTGAAGCAGAAACATTATGTGTAAATAACGAATATGAACAAGCTCAAAATGCAATTTTAAATGCTGAAAAAGATATATTTCATGTTAAAGCTAAATCTGTTAAACTACTTGGTGAAATTAAAGATTTAACTGAAAGTGAATATAGGAATAGAGAAGCAGTTACTAAATTAAAGAGTGTTTATAGAGAAATAGTATTTAAATATAATAAAAATAAAAATGATTATACTGGTGTTAATTCTCCGATAGAATTACAATTTGAAAATATTGATAAATTATTTAGTGCTTTTGAAGTGGCTGTTCAAAATAAAAATTATGAAGAATATGGAAAAATAGTTAAAGCATTAGATGATATGATTAATAATATTGGTATAGTAGTAGAAGAAGCTCCTACAATATTATTAATATCTAATATGATTTTACCAAAGAAAATGAAAGATATTGAAAATGTTGCAAACAAGATGAAAAGAGAAGGTTACAACATTGAATATTTAAATCTTGAATATAATATTGAAGAAACTAATAAAAAAATTAATGAAATATTAGATAAATTAAAAGTATTAAATTTACAAGATTCTGTTTTTGATTTAAAAACACTAGTAGATTATTATGAAAAAATATATACTGACTTTGATAATGAAAAACGTGGTAAAAGGGAATATGAAAGAGGTATTATTAATGTTAGTGAAAGAATTAGTAAAGTAAGTTCTATAGTTAAAAATTTATATTCTGAGATTGGTAATATTAAAGATACATATGATTTATCAGATGAAGAGATATTAGTTATTGATGAAATAAATAAAGAATTAATATCTGTTAAAGATAGTTTTAAATTAATAAATGATAGAACATTATCTAAAGTAATGCCATATTCTAAATTAAATAATGAATGTGAATTAGTGGCGGTTAATTTATCTAAAGTAGAAGATAAATTGGAAACAACACTTAAAAATTTAGGTAGTTTAAAAGAGGATGAAGCAAGAGCTCGTGATCAATTATATGAAATAAAAAATATTATTAATAATTCTAAATATAAAATTAAAGATTATGATTTACCTGTTATTCCTGAAAAGTTCTTTGTTGAATTAAAAGAAGCATATGACGCTATTGGTGAAATAAATAAAGAAATAGAAAAGAAACCTATATCAATAAAGACACTAAATTTAAGAGTAGACACTGCTCAAGACTTATCATTAAAACTATATCAAACAGCATCTTCTACTACCAAAACAGCAGCTATGGCTGAAATGGCAATAGTTTATGGGAATAGATATAGATCTTCTAATAAAGAGGTTGAAAAAGGACTTATTGCTTCTGAAAAAGCTTTTTATAAAGGTAATTATAAAGAATCATTAGAGATTGTATTGAATACTCTTAATATAGTGGAACCTGGTATTCATAAAAAGCTTTTAAGCAAGATGGAAAGTTAGGTGTAGTATGGCAAAAAGAAAAAAACAATCTTCAGAAGGAAAAAAAGGTTTTAGGTATGCAAAAGAAATTCAAGGCTTAATATTTGTATTATTTTCAATAGTAGGTCTTGGTAATTTTGGCGTGGTTGGAAACTTAGTTAAAAAATTTGGAATTTTCTTATTTGGAACATGGTATGTTTTAGTAATGGTAATAACGTTATGTTTAGGAGTATATTTAATAGCTAAACGTAGTAAACCAGATTATTTCAACGTAAGGTTAGTTGGAATTTATTCATTAATATTAGCTTTATTATTATTTTCACATATAAATTATATTAAAGATAATAGTGTAATAGGAAAAGAAATAGTAACAAGTACATATGAGAATATTACTGCAGCATTTAATACTGAAAGCGAAATTAGAAATACAGGTGGAGGTATTATAGGTGCCGCTGCTTCTTGGCTATTTGTTTCATTATTTTCAGTAGAAGGTACTAGTATAGTAATGATCATAATAGCGGGATTTGGCTTGATAATGGTATTTGATCTTACTATAGCGGACATATTCAAATCTATTGGCTCTGTATTTAAAAAGTTATTTACTAGAGAAGTAGATGAGGAAGATGAAGAAGAAGACAAAAAACATAAAAAATTACGTGATGAAGATGATGAAGAAGAGGATGAATCAATTGATAAGAGACTTGTAATAACTAGTGTAGAGGATTTAGAAAGTAAAAAGACTGAAACAATTGGTAATATAGAAAAGATACCTGAAAGCGTTAATGAAGATACAACTAATGAAATATATGTAAAACCTCCAGTAACATTATTAAATCTAAGTAAGAATACTGGAAAAGTTAATTCTACTGAATATATTGCTTCAAATACCAGAACACTTGAAAGAGTATTCCAAGATTTTGGTATGAGAGCTAAAGTAATTGAAGTTCATGTAGGTCCTGCGGTTACTCAATATGAAATGGATGTTGAACGTGGAACTAAGGTTAATAAAGTATTAAGCATTTCAAGAGAAATAGCCTTAGCCTTAGCTGCAAAAGAAGTTAGAATAGAAGCCCCAATACCTGGTAAAAATACAGTTGGTGTTGAAATACCTAATCAAACTATTATGCCTGTTTCAATGCGCGAAATAATAGAAGCAATGAGACAAGAAAAGAAACTTGAAAATTCTGTTTTAGCAGCACCTCTTGGTAGGGATATAATGGGTAATGTTAAATATGTAGAAATAAATAAAACGCCTCATATGTTAGTAGCTGGTGCTACTGGAGCTGGTAAGAGTGTATGTATCAATAATATTATCATTTCAATATTAATGAGGGCTACTCCTGATGAAGTTAAAATGGTACTAGTAGATCCTAAGAAAGTAGAATTTAATGTTTATGAAGGAATCCCACATTTATTAATGCCAGTAGTAACTGATCCTAAAAAAGCTAGTGCTGCTTTACAAAAAATAGTTGTAGAGATGGATGATAGATATGAAACATTTAAAAATAGTGGAACTAAAAATATACAAACATATAATGAATATATAGAAAAAGAACTTAAGAAACATCCTGATTGTGGACTTAAGAAGATGCCATTTATATTGGTTATAATTGATGAACTTGCTGATTTAATGTTGGTTGCTGCCAAAGAAGTAGAAGAATCAATAATGAGAATAACTCAACTTGCAAGAGCAGCTGGTATACATTTAATAGTAGCAACTCAAAGACCATCTACTGATATTATTACTGGTGTAGTCAAATCTAATATACCAACTCGTATATCATTTGCAGTTTCTTCTTCTATAGACTCAAGAACTATACTTGATATGGTTGGGGCAGAAAAACTTCTTGGTAAAGGTGATATGTTATATAAACCTATGGATGATAATACTCCTACAAGAATTCAAGGAAGCTTTGTTTCTGATGATGAAATAAAGAGAGTTGTTGATTTTGTAAAAGAAAGATGTCATGGTCCAAGATACAGTGATAAATTTACAAATTTAGAATCTAATAATGATTCTAGTGGTTCTGTAGGTGGATCTTCTGGATCATCAGAACAAAAAGATGTGTTATATGATGAAGTATTAAATTATGCTATTAGAATGGGACAAATTAGTGCTTCATTAATACAAAGAAAATATAGTATAGGTTATAATAGAGCAGCTCGTATAATGGATATGTTTGAAGAAAAAGGTATCGTAGGTCCTGCAAAAGGAAGTAAGCCAAGAGATGTTTTATATAAATTACCAGAATCAAAGGAGTAGATAGTAATGAGTACAGTTCATATAGAAGCAGACGAAAAAGATATAGCAAAGAAAGTATTAATGCCAGGTGATCCTAATAGAGCAACTTTCATAGCTGAAAAATATTTAGAAAATCCAAGGCTAGTAAATAAACTAAGAGGAGAACTAGCATATACTGGTACATATAAAGGTGTTCCAGTAACAGTATTTTCTAGCGGTATGGGAATAGCAAGTATGGGTATATATAGTCATGAATTATTTGATCATTATAACGTAGATGAAATAATTCGTATAGGTACTGCAGGTAGCTATGATGCTAATCTAAAAGTATATGATCTTTTAGTAGCAGATTCTGCATATTCAGATACACATTTTGATGAAGACTCCGGAAGAGAAGATATTACTATTATTAATTCTTCTTCTAAATTAAATGGAGTTATTATGAATACAGCAAGAATTAAAGGTATTAAAGCCACTATTGGAAGAGTACATACAAGTGATGCCTTCTATACTGAAAGTAAAGATTTCTCTCGTTTTAAAGCTTTAGGATGTAAAGCGGTTGAAATGGAAACATATGCACTTTTATATAATGCTAAAAAGTATTATAAAAAAGCTACTTCTATACTAACAATTAGTGATAATTTAGTAACTCATGAAGAAATAGATCCTTTAGAAAGAGAACAAAAATTAGATCAAATGATTTTATTAGCATTAGAATCAATTATAAAAAATTAATATATGTAAATAATAAAAAAGAAGATAATGATTATCTTCTTTTTAAAAGTATTTATGTTATAATATTACACAAGAAATGGAGAACAATATGAATTATAAGAAAATAGAAGATAATGAATATAATTTGCATATAGTAAATTCTAATAGATTTAGAACGATTAGTATAGTAGTATTTTTAACAAAAAAGTTTAATCCAAAAGATATTGCATTTGCAAACTTATTAACTCAAAATATGACATTTACTTCTAAAAAATATAATACTAAAACTAAAATGTCTAAGATATATGAAGATTTATATGGAGCACATATATCTGGCTCTTTTGGAATAACTGGTGCATTAGAATCATTTTCTTTTTCACTTGATTTTTTGAACCCTAAATATACAGATAGAAAATATTTTAAAAAAACATTAGATTATTTTAAAGAAATATTATTTAATCCAAATATAGTAAATAATGAATTTGATAATACTTATTTTAATATTTTAAAAAATGATTTAATATCAAATATTAAAGCAATAAAAGATGATTCTAGAAAATATGGTTCTATAGAATATGCTAAATTAATGTATAAAGGAACTCCTAATGCATATAGTGTATATCCTGAAATAGAAGATTTAGAAAAAGTAACTGCTAAGTCATTATATAATTTCTATAAAGCGTTATTTAATGGTGATTATAAGATAGATATAGTTGTACATGGTGATTTAGATTATGATATTCAAAAATATTTAAAAGATTGTTTTAAAGATGCTAAAGGTTCAAATGATAAATCATTATCATTTGATGTAATACATAAATATAGTGATGCAGTAGAAGAAAAGATAGATAATCTGCCATTTAATCAATCAAGATTATATATGGGCTATAGACTTAATAATTTAAGTTCATATGAAATGAATTATGTATTAAGAGTGTATAATACAATATTAGGCACTATGAACGATTCTATCTTATTTAATATAGTTAGAGAAGAGAATTCCTTATGTTACGCTATTGGATCATACTATTCAAAATATAATCCCTCTCTTACAATATATGCTGGTATAAATAAAAAGAATTATGAAAAAACAGTTAAATTAATTAAAGAATGTGTAGAATTAATGAAAGATAAAAATACAGTTAAAAAATTATTTAATTATGCCAAAAAAACCATAAATACATATTTAAATAATTATTATGATGATTTATCTATGCAAATTAATAATTGTTGGACAAAAGAATTTGAAGATATAGATGATGTAGAAACAATAAGAGAAGAAATTGAAAAAGTAACTTTAGATGATGTTATTAATTTAAATAATAAAATATCTCTATCAGTTATTTATCTATTGAAAGGAGATAATTAATGATTAAAAAAACATTTGAAAAAGTTAATGCTGAACTTTCTATAGAAAAGTTAAAAAATGGTATTGATGTATATTTATATAAAACAGATACCACTAAGAATTTTTATTTAACTATTTCTGTTAAATATGGTGCTTGTGTCACTAAATATAAAACAAATAATGAAATAATTGATGTTATTCCTGGAAGTGCTCATTTTTTAGAACATAAAGTTATGGCCCTTTCAGAAAATAAAGAAATATCTAAAAGAATAAATGATTTAGGTAGTTTAGCTAATGCATGGACTAGTTATTATGGAACAAATTATAATATTTTTGGAAGTCAAAATATAAAAGAAAACTTAAAAATATTATTAGATTTATTTTACAATACAGATATAAATGAACAAAATGTTGAAGAGGAAAAAGGCATTATTGGTGAAGAAGTAGATATGTATAAAGATAAAATAGATTATTTAATGACATATCATTTATTTGATAATTTATTCCATAATTCTTATATTAAAAATACAGTAGTAGGGGAAAGAACAGATTTAGAAAAGATTAATTCTAAATTATTAAATAGAATATATAAAGATTATTATTCTTCAAATAATACATTTATTATAATAACTGGTAATTTTGATGAAGAAGAAATAATGAATTATATAAATGATTATATGGATAAATTAAAGTTAAAGCCTAGAGAACTTCCTAAAAGAATAAAACCTAAAGAACCAGATAATGTTAGAGTTTCATATGAAGAGATGCAAAAAGATGTAGAGAATGACAGAGTTAAATATGCAATTAAAATTAATAAGAAAATATTTAATATTAAAGATGATAGTGTACTTACAGATTATTTAGGAATTATTCTATCAACTAATTTTTCTGGAACATCTAAATTATATGAAAAATATAAATTAAACAAATTAATTATTAGTATGGGGTATGGATTAAATATTATAGATGATCATTTGATTATAACGATTAATGCATCTACTAAGAATCCAAATGAGTTTATTAAAAATATTAAAAAAGATATAAAGAAATTAAAATTAAATAAATCTGAATTTGAAAGACATAAAAAAATATATTTAAAAAATTATATAACTGATTTTGATAATATAGAAGATGTTGAATATATTATAAGTGCTTCTTTAATGAAATATAATAGATTAGATTTTGATGATTATTCTAAGATAATAAATATGAGTTATGAAGAAGCTATGAGAATTCTATCATTAATAACATTTGATAATGCCTCTATAATTAAAACTATAAAATAGAAATTTTATATTTCTATTTTTTATTTATTATGATATAATCTTTTTAGAATAATAAGGAGTTAATATGTTTGGTAATATAATTTCAATAATAGATGAAAATATTAAAATAGAAAACACTGCCAAAAGAGTAGAAGCAGCTTATGTTGGTATGCATTTAGTGTTTGAAAATCAACATAAAATTGTTTGTGAAATATCTTCCATGACAAGAGATGAAATTAATTGTGTCATGGTAGGAGAATTTATAGACAATGCTTTTCATAGTGGAATAATACATAAACCAGCATATGATTCTAAAATTAGATTAATAAATAGAGATGAAGTTATATCTTTACTCGGAAGTCAAAAAGTAGATGATAAAGATTCATTATATATAGGTAAATCAGTTAATTATCAGGGCTTTAATATATCTGCTGATATAGATAGTTTCTTTTCAAATCATTTTGCAATAATAGGTAATACTGGTAGTGGAAAAAGTTGTAGTGTTGCGAGATTATTTCAAAATCTATTTTATAGAAAAGATTATGTTCCAGTTAATTCAAATATAGTATTGTTCGATGTATATGGTGAATATAAACCTGCCTTAGAGATGATTAATCAAACTCAATTTGCTAAATGTAAACAATTAACAACAAATACACAAAATGCAGATACAGAGATAGTTAATATACCAATATATTTTCTAGATGTAGATGATTTGGCTCTTTTATTAGGTGCAACAACATCATCTCAAATACCTATAATAGAAAAAGCATTAATGTATGTATATCTATTTACTGAAAAAGAAGATGAAGTAATTAATCATAAAAATAATATAATTGCTAAAGCTATTATGGATATATTAACTAGTGGAAAAGCATCAACTCAAATAAGAGATCAAGTAGTAGCAGTATTATCTACATTCTATACAAAAGATATTAATTTAGAAAGTAAGATTGTACAACCAGGATATGTAAGAACTGTAAGACAATGTTTAAATGTTGATCAAACAGGAAAAATAAATACAATGCAATTAGTAATAGATTTCTTAGAACCATTCATAGATGAAGATTTACATTTAAATTCTACTATGAAAGCAAAAAAATACTCATTAAGAGACTTATATAATGCATTCGAATTTGCTTTAATAAGTGAAGGAGTATTAAAAAGTGATAGGGTATATGATGAAAATAATGTATTAAAAGTTAGATTAGATGCTATTATAAATAGCGCATCTTCTAAATACTTTGATTATGATGAATATATTTCTAAAGAAGATTATATTAAAAAACTCTTTACTGCTAGTGATGGTAGAAAAGCTCAAATAGTTAACTTTAATTTAAACTATGTAGATGAAAGATTTGCAAGAACTTTAACAAAAATATATTCTAAATTATTCCTAGATTATTCAATTCTTTTAAGTGATAGAGGAACATTCCCTGTTCAAATTATATTAGAAGAAGCTCATAGGTATGTACAAAATGATAATGATATTAATATTATTGGTTACAATATATTTGATAGAATAACCAAAGAAGGACGTAAATATGGCGTTGTATTAGGATTAATAACACAAAGACCTAGTGAGCTATCTAATACTGCCTTAAGTCAATGCTCTAATTATTTAATACTTAGAATGTTCCATCCAGAAGATTTAAAAATAATAAAAGGAATATCTCATAGTATAGCAGTAACAGATATAGAAAAATTAAAAACATTAAGACCAGGGGTTGCCTTCTGTTTTGGAAATGCATTTAATATTCCATGTTTTGCTAAAATAGATAAACCGAACCCAACGCCTGATTCAAATAATGCTCATATTAAAAATATATGGTTTGCAAATAAAAACAATTGATTAATCAATTGTTTTTTAATTTTATCTAATTAAATATGGATCTTCTTTTGTTCCAGTACCTTTATCAAAGAATACTTTATCAGATAAGTAAGTTGTTAAGTATAAGAATTGTTCTGAAGATGTTCTATAGTATTCATAAGTTGATCCAGTAAATACAAATGCTTCATTAGAAATATCTGGATTAGCATTTAATGACCATTCAAATTCATGATCAGGATCATTAGCCAAATAGTTATAATTACTACAAGACATACTTGTTGTTCTCTTACAATTTTCATCTAAACTAGCTCTCATAAATTCATATGGATACATAACTCCAAAATTATACTCTTTTTCAGTTAAAGTTGCACATTCAATACTAGCATCTTTCGCAGTATCATCTTCTTTTCTACTATTAACACATAATTTTTTAGGAACAATTTTATTTCTATATAATTCAGACATAACTGAATCTCTATTTTGAAGCATATCTAATGTGCTTTTAATTTTACTTAATTCAAATTTGTTATATCCAAAGTTATTTTGAAAATCAACATTATATCTATCATCCCATAAATATCTGGAATTTGTAGATTCTACTTTTTTAATTCTAATAGTATTATCAGGTTCAATACTAATAACTCTCCATAGATTATCTATTTCTTTATCATTTTTTGTTATAGTTCCTAACCTAATATAGTTGTTAGTAACATCTCCTCTATAATAATAACCCATTGTTTCATCTTTATATAATCCAGCACCGCTAGTAACTATTTTGTCTTCTTGCGTAAGTATTTTATATAATTCTGTTGTCTGATAACCATCTTTACAATTTAAATATGGGGTATACGTATAAGTATTGGATTTATTAGTTACCATAATATGAGCATTACATTGATCTCCATCAGCAAGTAATTCATTAAGAGGAACAATCAATTCATTTTCAACAAGTGTTTCATATGATAATACATAATCTCCATCTTCTACAGGCAATTTATCATTATTCTTTTCATAATATTTAGCAGCTGCTGTTTGCATTAAATCAATTGCTTTACTATATTCTACAAATCTTGGCTTTCTTTGAGATAATATCCATGCAACTAATAATATTACTAAAAGTAATCCAATTATTATACTTCCTACAATTAATAATCTTTTCATTCCATTTGATTCTGACACTTATATCACTTCCTCATTTTAATTATATAATATATGAGAAAATTTAACAACTTTTATTTAAATTATTATGCATTATATTTACTATATTCAATAGTATTTTAAATGAGTATATTATATTAGGTGATAAATATGATGGAAGATAATTATTTTCCAATGAAAGATAAAAACATAGTTTATTTTGATAATGCAGCTACTACATTTAAACCTTATAGAGTTATTAAAAAAATAATGGACTATTATAATGATTATAATGCCAATTCACATAGAGGGGATTATGATATTAGTTTTAAAGTGGATGATGAAATAGATAATACAAGAAATTTAGTTAAAGAATTTATAAATGCTAAATACAAAGAAGAAATAATATTTACTAGGAATACAACTAATTCTTTAAATATGATAGTATTTGGTTATTTTTTAAATAATTTAAATGATGGAGATGAAATATTATTATCTAGTAGTGAACATGCCTCTAATATTTTACCATGGCAAATACTTGCCTTGAAAAAGAATATTAAAATAATATTTGTTGATTCTAAAAATGAAAAATTAGAAATAGATGATCTATTATCTAAAATAACTAATAAGACAAAAGTAATATCAGTAGCTCATATCACAAATGTTAGTGGAGATAAAAGAGATATTAAAAAAATATGTGATATTGCTCATAAAAAAGGTATATTAGTAGTAGTGGATGCTGCTCAAAGTGCCCCACATATAAAGATAGATGTTAAAGACTTAGATGTAGATTTTTTAGCATTTTCGGCTCATAAAATGTGTGGACCTACTGGGGTAGGAATACTATATGGAAAATATAATTTGTTAAAGAAAATGGTACCTTTTGAATTTGGTGGAGGAATGAATTTAACATACGATGAAAATAGATTAAAACTATTAGATATTCCTTATAGATTTGAAGCAGGTACACTAGATTTAGCGTCTATCATAGGATTTAGTGAATCAATTAAATATTTAAATGAAATAGGTATATCAAATATAGAAAAGAAAGAAAAAGAATTAAGAAAATATTTAATAAATGAATTGGAAAAGATACCATATATAAAAATATATAATAAAGATTGTAAAGGAAGTATTGTTTTAATAAATATTGATGGCATATTATCAGGAGATTTAGGCTTATATTTAAATACTAAAGGTATATGTGTAAGAAGTGGAAAGCATTGTGCAAAAATGGGTGATAATAAAGAAGATACAGTAAGAATAAGTTTATATTTCTATAATACTTTTCATGAAATAGATTATTTAATTAATGTATTAAAAAACAAAAAAGAAATAGAAGAATTTTCAAAATAATTTAAATTTGTATAAAATTAAATTATTCTATTAAAACTTAATCAATAATATTATATATTATAAAAATAATTAAAAAATAACTATTTATATATTGTTAAAAACTGAATTATACCGATTTGTTTTGAGAATTTCTATATGCTATAGTCCTTATTATGAAAGGAGGAATATAGAATGTTAAATCAAGTTGTTATAGCAGGTAGGTTGGTTAAAGATCCAGAAATAGTAATATCTGAAAACAATAAAAAAAGAACTCATATTACAGTGGCAGTTCCTAGGTCATATAAAAATATGGATGGAAATTATGAGACGGATTTTATTAGATGTATTCTATGGGATGCGATAGCAGAAAATACTTGTGAATATTGTAAAAAAGGCGATGTTATTGGCGTTAAAGGAAGAATACAAACATCTAATTATGAAGTAGAAGGTGAAAAAAAATATAGCATGGATATTATAGCGGAAAAAGTTTCTTTCTTATCTAGTAAAAAAGCAGATTACTAATCTGCTTCTATTTTTTAAAATTATTATAAATCATTGCCATCATTGAATTAATATAAGCCATTAATATCATTGTAAGTATACTTATAAATACTGCGAGTAAACTTATAGCAATGTATACCTCGGAATCTTCACCGAAAAATGATTCAATGATATATACAATTGCAATCGCTAATGCCATAAAAGCAAACCATCTAACCGACTTAATAATGAATATTGATTGTTTACCATAGATAGATTTTTCAAATTTATCGTTTACTTCTTTTAGTTCTTTTAATTCTTCTTTGCTAAGATTATTTTTGATCATAATTATACCTCCATATCTTACTTTTTGAGTATATCATGATGTTGAAATAATAGTCAAATTATTATAAAATGTTTTTATTGTAGTAGGGTGATTTTATGAATGATTATACTGGTAGGCAAATAGCTATATTTACTGATATACATGGCTTACTTGAACCAACAATATCAATACTAGAAGATATTAAAAAAAGAAATATAACTGAAATATATTCATTAGGAGATAACATAGGTGTAGGTCCTAATCCTAGTGAGGTATTAGATTTATTAAAAAAATATAATGTTAAAATGATAAATGGCAATAGTGAAGATTATACTATATTAGGATTAGAACCTTTTAAATCATATTTTACTGAACAAAAAATAGAGAGTCAAAAATGGACTTTATCTAAATTAAATAGTTCTCAAATAGAAATGTTAAAGAATAATAAGCATAGTTATGATTTAATAATAGGTGGTAAAAAAATAGGTTTATGTCATTTTGTAAATGATATACGAATAGATTATATAGAGGGACATAATGCATGGTCTTATCAAGATGCAATGAACTATAATTGGCCTGATCCTCAAGCACAATTTTACTATACAAACAGTAAAGAACAAACCAATAAAATTCTTGAAAAATGTAATAGTAAAAAAGAAGAAGATAAAGGATATGTTTCTGCTTATAATGATAGATTATTTGATGGAAAAACTATAGATTATTATGATGAGATAATAGAAGGACATATTCATTTTAAAATGATAAGTGAAGATGAAAATGTTAAAGTAAGAACTATTAGAGCAGTAGCTTTAGCATTTAAAGATGATCCGGTCGATAAAGCATCATACATAATAATAAAAGAAAAAAGTATTGGATATGATATAGAAGAAATATTTGTTACTTATGATAGAAAATCAATGTTAGATAGTATTGATAAAAGTGACATGCCCAATAAAGAACCAATAAATAAATTTGTATATAGATGATTGATAATATTAAATAGAATGATATAATTATAATAGGGTGATCTAGTGAAAGCAATAGAAATAATATATAAGAAAAATGTTAGGGAAAAATTATCATATGATGAGATTAAATATATGGTAAATAGTTATGTTAAAAATAAAATATCTGATCATACAATGAGTGAGTTTTTATGGTCTATTTATTATAATGGGCTTAGTATGGATGAAACATATTATTTAACAGATGTAATGATTAAAAGTGGAGAAACAATAGATTTGTCTTCTTTAAATAAAAAAGTTGTTGATAAACATTCTACTGGTGGTGTGGGAGATAAAATAACATTAATTGTTTCACCAATAGTTGCTGCAGCTGGAGTATGTGTTCCTAAAATGAGTGGTAGAAGTTTAGGATTAACTGGTGGTACGGTAGACAAATTAGAAAGTATAACTGGATACAAATTAAAAATATCTAAAAAAGACTTTTTGAAAGAATTAGATACAGTAGGCTGTGCAGTTATTAGTCAAAGTGAATCTATTGCTGTAGCTGATAAAAAAATATATGCACTTAGAGATGAAATTGGAGCAGTTGATTCTATTCCTTTAATAGCAAGTTCTATTATGTCTAAGAAAATAGCTAGTGGTAGTGATATTATAGTTATAGATTTAAAAGTAGGACAAGGCGCTTTTATGAAGAATATTAAAGATGCTGTTAAACTTGCTAAAACAATGGTTAATATAGGTAAATATTATAATAAAAAAGTAATATGTACTTTAAGTGATATGAATACTCCTTTAGGACGTAATATAGGTAATTCATTAGAAGTAAAAGAAACAATAGATTTCTTTAATGG
>OMST01000051.1 GCA_900313815.1 uncultured Eubacteriales bacterium | reverse complement strand
TATGCTATAATATAAATAATAGAGGTGAATAAAATGAAAAAAAATTTAGTTAGATTATCTATAATTGTAATTATTTCTTTGGTATTGACTGGATTGACAGCACTTGTATATCAATTTGCCTATAGCAATACAAATGACAACTCTGAAATATTGGAAATGTGTGATGCTGGAAGATATGAAGAGGTAGAGCAAAAATATAATATTTCATGTGAAGAATTATATGAATATTATGCAGAGGAACAGTCTGCATATTATAATGAGACAATTGATTTTAAGAAGTTATGTATAGAATCATTTTTTTATTTCTTTATAACTTTAGTATTATTAGATTTGGTATTTAACAGTTTAATTAAAAATAATATAATTAAATATATTGCAATAACAGTACTAACTATATCTCTTATTATTGTTGACGGAACAAGTATTTTTGATTTATCATATTTTACAGCATTAGGTTTAATAATGTTTATATGCTTAATAATTAATTTCTTGTTTATTAAAAAGCTAGAAGGGAAAAAGCTATTATTATATGTTTCAGGAAGTGTATTAGGTTCTTCAATATTATTGTTTCTTGTAGAAATATTGCCTAGTATAATAGACAATTTAAAATCTACAAATGATTCAGCTTCTGCTTATCAATATAATTATTCTTTCTGGGAATATTTGTTAATATGTTCTATTATTTGTGGAGTAATATATTTAATATACTATTTATATAATAGAAAAAATAGGTATTATGAGTAATTAAAAAGTGGATTTTAAAATCCACTTTTTAAATCAGTTTTTTTCTTTTTGAATTGCAATGTAAGATCCATATCTAAGTATGAACGCCATCTATCTCCAATTTTATTATATGTTGTTACTATACCAATATCTTCTATTTTGGTTCTAACTCCATTTATTGTACCTGTCCAAGCATTTGCTTCTGTTACATAATATCCATTACTATCTATTGCACTTATTATTGCAACATGTAAGTCATTTTCACATGCAATAGCATAAGTTATAGCATCACCAACAGCTCCTCTATTTTTGTAATCTATACCATTTATAGTAGCATATCTCCACATACAGAATTGTTCTGAGGAACCAATCGATGGATTCATATCAAAATTTGCTTGAGCATATGCCCATGCTACGAAACCTCCACAATGAATACCTTGATAATCAAAATGACCCTCTTTTTCAAGTGAAGTTACATTAGGTGATCCCCAATTACCAGGTGCTCCCATAACTAAATGATTTCCATGTGTATTTCCATATGGAATTTTTATTTTATATTTTACATATAGTATTTGAGTTAGTGCTAAAGCTGCAGCTGCAGCTCCTTCTTTAGTACTACCTCCCGCTATATAAACGCTTCTTGCTATAGCATTATTAAATTCTTCTAATGATGATCCATGTTCTAAAAGATATTTATCTAAATCAGTATGTAAAAATTCTATATCTTTTACATCATTTGTAACAATAATATCACTTGGTTGAATAGCTATTTTTTCTTCAAGTATTCCATCAGTTGTTTTAACATATATATAATGCTCACCAGGTAATAGTATAAAATCAATTAATTTGTTATCAGTTAATATCCATGAATTATTTAATGTACTAGCGTTTTCTTTTTTATCTGAAAAATATATTCCTTTAACATTCTCTTCAGTTATCTTTATATAAATACCTGTTCTTTCATAGTCAAGTGTATCATCAACCCAAACATATACTTCTTTAGGGTGCTCTGCCATTTCTATACATTCTGAATAATTAACTTCAAAACCTGCGATAATCGTAATAAGAGATACTATTGTTGGTATTAAAAATATTAATGCCACTATTGAACATTTTAATATGACTTTCTTTTTATATTTTTCTAGTTTTTCTGCGTTAGATATTGCTTTTACCAATTCAAATATTAGTGAAAATAATAGTAGTAGTGGAACAACTATTCTTAATACCTTTATTATTCTATCAACAAGTCTTACTATTTTAGATGTATCTTTTCTTTCACAAAAACTAAGTTTTTCTGGAACATGCTCCCAGTGACCTGGAGAAGGTATTTCATCTTCACCAACTTCTGGTCTATCTGGTACTTCAGTTGGAATAACATAGCTTAATTTATTCTCATCAAAAGAAGAATCTACCGCCGCATAGATTTTAATTGGTAATAATATAATTAACATTAATAATAATATTTTCTTCATATATTTTTTCACTAGTTTATTATATCATATAAGCTTTAAAAATTGATAAAATCTTAAAATCAATACTTTTTAATAAATTTGACAAAAAAATTGTCAAATTATGTCGAACATGCTATAATTAATTATAGATAATAAACTATTATATAATAAGTGTCAGATATTTAAGGTTAATACATTTAATGATATGTTAGAAATTAGAGATAGTTTAAATACGCCAATATTAATGTCTTCTAATGAAGATGATACTGCTACTTATTTTATAATTTTAGATGCGTTAAATAAGGCAATTTATATTTATGAATTAAGAATAGATAATAGATAGAATAGTCAAGACTATTCAATTCTTTTATATAGGTAAATAATATGAATTATCTGCAAGCAATAAAAAGGAATTATTTAATATAGTTCCTTTTTATTTTAATAATTTAATGAAATTTTTAATAATAATATTATTTCTTCTATTTGAATCTACTAAACAAACTAGGTATTTTGGTTCTATATCAAAGTATGTTTTTAATTCAAATAATTCTTTGTCATATAATTTCTTTTGAACATATTCTTTTACTACAAGTCCTACTCCCAAACCACTTTGAGCACAATCTTCAACTATTAAATCATTTCCTATTTCCATTAATGGATTAATAACTATATTATTTGATAAACAAAATTTATCAAAGTTTTTTCTGTTACTAGCACTTAATGGTAATAATATTAATGGAAGTTTTT
The DNA here is from genome assembly GCA_900313815.1 of uncultured Eubacteriales bacterium. Classification (GTDB taxonomy): domain Bacteria; phylum Bacillota_I; class Bacilli_A; order RF39; family UBA660; genus CAG-1000. Next base: position 2,070 of record OMST01000051.1, on the reverse strand, counting down.
CCAAATCCTTTTTATTTATTGTTTTATTTAAATATTCACTATCTTTATTAACAACTAGAATATCATGAAGTTCTTTAATTTTAATAATATCAAATCCACTAGGAATATTATTTGGTAAATGGGTAAATACTATATCGACTAGGCCAATTTGTGCTTTCTTAATTAATTCATCTGTTACTAATGTATGAACTATAACATTAATATTTGGATATAATTCATGAAATTCTTTTATAAAAGGCATTAAGTATCTTTGCATAATCGTATTACCAGCACCAATGTTAATTGTACCTTGTTCCATATTATTTAAACTAGTTAAGTCTTCTTCTGCAGATATGATTAATTCTATAGATTTTTTAATTTTATTATAGAGTAATTCTCCTGCATTATTTAATGAAACTCCATTTTTATTTCTATTAAATAGAGTAGTATTTAAATCTCTTTCTAATACTTTAATTGATTTACTTACTGCTGGTTGACTAATCATTAATTCATTAGCAGCTTGAGTAATGCTTCCGCTTCTAGCAACATAATAAAATGTTTTATATAATTCTAAATTGGTTTTCATAATTCCTCCATAACTTTTAGTTATATCTAACATAAAAAATATGTATTTTAATTATACCAAGTTTTTTATTATAATACAAACTTGTTTGAAGAGCTCATCAGACAAAAATTATAGAAGGAGGGTTTATTATGGGAAAAACATTAAAAGAAAAACTACTTGATATAAGAAAAGAACAAGAAATTGGTTATGTAAATTTTTATAATATTGGTGAACCTAATACTGATACTAATGGATTTGGTAAAAGAATCAAAACATTTAGAAGTAGTGAATATGAAGATTTAATTAAAGACGTATTATATAAAGCTGCTGAAAGCTATGCATATGATAAAACATATGATAGTATCGAATTATTCTTAACCGTTGGATTAGTATTTAATAAGAGTGATGTTAATGACGATAATAGTATTAAAGGAAATGCAAAACCATATAAAGATGTAGTACGTTTTTATACAGGTAGTGTTAATAGCTATTTAAATGGTGAAAAAGTTAATGTTGCTGATTATTATTGTTATGGTGTTGGCTATCAAGGCTATGTTGATTACAATCATTTAGTAGCAGCAATAGAAAAAGAAGGTCTATCATTTAAAGGACCAAGAACTTTTGAAGAGTTATCTGATAGAATATTAGCTGGTGAAAAGTTTGATATTAGTATTTATGCTAATCTATTGGAAAATAAAGATGCTCAAAAATTAATAATGAAGTAATTTATAAAAAGTAATTTCAAATTGAAATTACTTTTTTGATAATATGATATAATAGAATTGGTGACAGTATGAATAAGAAAATAATAATAGGATTAGTATGTTTTTTAGTAGTTGGAATAGTTTTAGGTTATTTATTCTTATATGACAAAGCTGCGACCACTATTACAATTGATATAAATCCTAGTGTTAAAATTAAACTGGATAAGAATGACAATGTAATTAGCGTTAAAGCGCTAAATGATGATGCTGAAAAAATCGTTGTTGATAATGTTAATGGTAAAAGTTTTGTTGAAGCATTATCAGTAATAACAGATAATCTTCTTGAAAATGGATATGTAACTGATGATAGACCAGTTGTATTAATATATTCAACAGGAAATATGGATAAAAAAGAATTAGAAGATAATGTAAATTTTATATTTAATAATAAAGATTTAGATGTTAATGTTATTGTGATAGAAAGCGTATCAAAAGAGGATGAGAAATTAGCTAAAAAATATAATATTACTCCATCTAAAGCTGCTTATATAAATTCAATTACAGAATCAAATGAGAATATAGATGTTGAAAATTTAGTAGAGAAGTCTGTTAGTGAATTAGAAGAAACAAAAAATACAGGTTTTTATTGTGATTCTGGATATATTCTTGATGGTAGTAGATGCTTTAAGGAAGTTGGTCGTGAAAAACCAATAAATGGAGACTATTGTCCTAGAGGATATGATGAATATGAAGGAAAGTGTTATGAATCTGCCGGAATATTAGACACAGGTAATTTATTCTGTAATGAAGGTTTTAAATTAG
>OMST01000053.1 GCA_900313815.1 uncultured Eubacteriales bacterium | reverse complement strand
TTGTCCACTAGTAGAACTATCAATATTACATTTATAGAAACCTAATAATCTAGTAGCAACTTTAATATTTAAGTTATTATCATCTACTACTAAAACTTTCTTATTAGATGCATCAATTACAGTAGCAGGTTCTGCTTTAGTCTCTTCTTGTTTCTTAACTTTTTCAAGTTCTTCACCCATAACTATTTTTTGATCTATTGAAACTGTAAATATACTACCTTTACCATAGATACTTTGTACTGCTATATTACCACCCATCATTTCAACAAGTTTCTTAGTGATTGCAAGTCCAAGTCCAGTACCTTCTACAGTAGTACTCTTTTCAACTCCTAGTCTTTCAAATCTACTGAATAATTTATCTATATTTTCTTTCTTAATTCCTATACCAGAATCTTCAACTGATACTATTAATCTAATTACATCACCTTTAATAACACTTCTAACTCTAAAATCTATATATCCTTCTTTAGTATATTTAACTGAGTTAGTAAGTAAGTTTAATATTACTTGTTTAAGTCTAGTACCATCTCCATATAAATATTCTGGAATAGATGAATCATATGAATGTTTAAACTCTAATGGTTTTTCACCTAATCTTGCTTTAGTTAATAATATTAATTCATCATATATCTTTTTAAAACTATAATTAGTATCTATTATTTCAAGTTTACCAGCCTCTATCTTAGATATATCAAGAATACCATTAACAAGCTCTAATAATGAATCACTAGCCATAATAATATTCTTAACGTCTTCTTTAGCTTCACCATCTAATTTATCATTATCGATAAGTCCATTACTAAAACCAACTATAGCATTTAATGGAGTTCTAATTTCATGTGACATACTACTTAAGAAATCTGATTTAGCATTATTAGCTTTTTCTGCTTGATCCTTAGCCTGATTTAAAAGTTCCATCATTTTTAAATCTGGATTTTCAATGGTGAAATACATTATAATTACAATTAATGAGTAGGAATAGCCAATTATAAATAATGATGGTGCAAGAATGCTGAGTACAACTATTATAGCCCCCATTGCTAGCAATGCATAAACAGGTGCAAACTTGGCGTTGGTAAATTGTTTTCTATATTTGATGCAAAAATATAAATCAAAAAATTCATAAATAAAGCAAACAGCATATGTTAAATATATGGCTGGCCCAGTTGGGAGCACAGTAGCATTTTGAACGTTGTATGACATAGGTAGTGCCATAATTAGAATAAAAAATATATAGTTAATATAAATGAATGATTTCCTAATTTTATTATTCACTTGGCAAATACTCATTAAATAGCACACAAATAAAGTACTCCAAACCATGTAGTAGGATGCAGTTAACTTAGAAAAAAATTGATAAAAAATATTATCTAAACTAACTCCAGATATATACCAATAACAAGTAAATATTTCTAAAAATAAGCCAAATAAAGTTATTAATAATATTTTTTCATATATTTTTGTTTCAACATTTATTACTCTTTTACGAGAAAAAAATATTATTGCAAAAATGCTTACAATCACGAAAGAACTAATTGAAAAATAAACGCCAATTGCCATATACTAACTCCTTATTATCAAAATTATTGTAACATAAAATTATTAAAATTAAAATAAAAATATAAGAAATAATTCTTATATTTTTTTCAATCTTAATTGTTTAGCTTCTTCATTGTTAATTGAATCAGAATCAATTAATTCTTTATCTAAATTTTTATAATATGAAATATCTATTTTAGAATTTGGCATTCTTTGTAATGGCTCAAAATAATATTTAATTGAGCCAGGTAACCAACTTTCAGTTAATTTACTCAAAATCAATTTCTTTATATCGCCTTCTAACTTTTCTATATCAGTATTTTCGTCATATAGTGATATATGAAATCTTGGAATAAATTGAACCATTTCATCAGGAATTGGAGTAACAACAACTTCTCTTATTTCAGGAATGCTTTGTAGTAAATTCTCTAATTCTTCTGGATAAATATTCTCTATGCCAGATACAAAATTTCTCTTTTTTCTTCCTATATATATATATTCACCATCTTCTGTTTCTTGTAATATATCTCCTATATTGATCCATTTCTTTCCAGAATCATCATAAAATATTACTTTTTCAGTTTCAACGGGATTATCAAAATATTGAAGCATTACTGAAGGGCCAGATACGCATAGCAATCCATTTTCTCCTTTTTTAACTTCTTTCCCATTGTCCGGATTAATCAATTTAACTTCAACAGTGGATATTGGTTTTCCTAATGTTCCTGGATGATGTATTCTACCATTATTTAGCATTATTGAAGCCCAAGTTTCAGTAGCACCCAAACCATCTCCAAGTATAGCATCGCTACCACAATATTTTAATGCAGAATTTATTGCATCGTATGTAGTTTTTTTCTTTGCTTCTCCACCAGAAGTTGCATAATGCAAATCACAAAGTGTTGATGGCTTTAATCTGCTATTTGGAGCAAATTTATTTCCAACTTGTTCGATAAGGGAAACCCAGTGAGGAGGTCCTCCAACTGCAGCATTAGCATGAGTTCTTACCATTTCCTCATAAAAATCACTTGGTAAAGCTTTAACAGTCAAAGCATATTCTAAATTGTTACATAAAGAATAATGCAAAATTGATCTTCCATATGCCATATTTCCAAATGGAATATTTCCAAGGTGAATCATTCCAGGCTTAGCGGGAAATATAGATCCCATTCCCTTGCAAACAGAATTTAGTCCTTCATCAGATAATTCAACACCTTTATGAATGCCAGTAGAGCCACCTGTAAACAAAATATTTGTTAATTGGCCTTCTTCATACGCGCCTACCTCATATGTATCACGTTCATTAATATCTTTTGCCAAATGAGATAGATAAGCATTTTTATTTAATTTAAAATTACCATTTTTAATTTGTAATAATTGGTATCCAAATTTTATTTTTTTATCATCAATAGATTCCACCGGTGAATATAAAAGTGTAGAAAAATTTAATGCTTTTTCACTTTCCTTTAAGTCTTTATAACACATATCTACAGAAATAACCATTTTAGGCTTAGTAAGCATTATATCTTGTTTTAATTTTTCTTTGCTATCAAAAGGATTATATCCAACAACTACAGCGCCTAAAATATTTAATGCATAAAGCAAATATACTGATTCAGGTGTATTATATGCGCAAATACCAACTATATCATTTTGTCTAATTCCTTTTTTATAAAATAATTTAACATACCTTTCTATTCTATCATGCATTTCTTCATATGTGATTTTTCTATCACCAAATGATAATGCAGTATAATTCATATATTTTTTATTATTATCAAGCATATATTGATAAGCAGACTTTTTAATATCTTCCATTTTATGTCCCTCTTTCCAGTATCAATTTTAGCACAAAGAAAAAAATAATTAAATATTTCAATTGACTAAATGTATCAAATGTGCTACAATATTTGACATATGAAAAAGATGTGTGATTATGTAAATTATATTGAAGTAAGTAAAACGCCTGAAGAGCTTGAACAAGAATTTATACACGAATTTATAAAGTTCAGAAAGGAAAACAACTTAACTCAAGAATTGTTATCTATTTATTCTAACGTTAATAGAGTTAAAATAGCTAGAATAGAAAGTGGTATGCATTCTACTACTATTAAGAATCTATTAGAAATATTGGGACCTATTGGATATACAATTAAAATTGAAAAAATCAAAGAAGGCAACAATAAAAAAGCAAGTAATTAGTTACTTGCTTTTTTATGATAATAAGATATTATTACGATTTTCAATACTGAAAACAGGATGTTTATATGTTGTCTTTTAACCGAACAACATATACATTATATCATATTTGATACAAGATGTCAAATATATCATAGCACTAATACTTATTTTAATTCTCTTTTCTTTATATTAACATCATCGAATTCAGCTAAAACATCTTCAAGTTTACCATCATCTACTATACTAGACACTATTTTTAAATAACTTTCATATCGCTGATAATTTATTAATTTAGATTTTACTGCTTGTTTGACAGAACAATCATCAGTTGGAATATTATAATGCAAGCATCCTCTATATTTACAACCGGTATTCCACTTTTCTATGTCAGGAAAAAAATTTTGAACTTCAACCGCTTCAAACGATGATACATCTAAGCTTCTGATTCCAGGTGTGTCTATTATAGAGGAATTATCATTCCAAATATAGTATTTTGATGTCGTAGTTGTATGTCTTCCTCTTTTGCTCTTTTCACTTACATGACTGGTTTTAATCTCCTCACTATCCATTATCTTATTAATTAAAGATGACTTACCAACGCCACTATTTCCAACAAATATTGCTTGCTTACCATCTATTTTACTTTTTAATTCTTCTATACCAATATTATTTAAAGTGGATGTTTCTATTACCGGTATTCCGATTTCTCTATATACATCTAGAATTTCATCTTCATCAGTTTTTAAATCACACTTATTTAAACATATTACCGCATCTATTTCATTGTTTTTTAATATCATTAAATATCTATCTATAAATTTAGGATGTAATGGTGGTTCTTTGGCAGCAACAACTATTACGGCAAGTTCTATATTGGCAGCAATATTTTTATTCAAACCCACATCGTCCAATCGAGTTCTATCTTTTTTAACTCTTGATAATAGAGACTTCCTTTTAATTAAATTTTGAATAACAAAATTTTCTTCATTCTTTTGTATTACCACTTTATCTCCAGGGAAAACAACTTGATTACAAACCATATTTATATCTTTTCTTAATTTTGCTACAACTATTTCATCGTTGTAGAAAACATACGCATCATCATATCGAACTTCAATTACTATAGCAGGATTAAATCCATAATCAACTATAAAATCATTTGTTTCAGTTATCTGTTTACCTAATGCTTTTGCTTTTGCTTTTGCTTTTTTTTGTTTACTTTTTTTTGTTTGAAAACTTTCATAAGCTTCATAATGTGGCATATTTTTGACCTCCATATATTTATTAATGTTATTATATCACTTATTTTGCATTTTTTATACTTTTAGATTTCCACAATAATATTTTCAAATCTGTTGGGAAATCTATGCCATCATCCAAATCATAGTATTTCACTGTTTTACCCTCTCTTAAAAAGGTTATACATTTTCCATCTTTATTTATAATATTTTCTCTTCTTACCTTACCTATAGTTGTATCCATTGTAAATCGCGTTGAATTAATCCATGAAGATGTAGACCAGTTTACTTCATCAATAATTTTTATTATTCTATCATAACTTATTCTATATGCTGCAGAATATGATATGGGATCAGGTATAAATATTGATAATGGCCGTATATGTAATTCGTCCATTTTTTCCAGCAATTTAATTATCACTCTAGAATTATCATTAATGCCTCTTAATAGTGGGAATTGTGCATACATTCTTATTCCTTTTTTATTAATCTGGTTTATTTTTCTCTCAATTATATTGCATATTTCGTATGGATGGTTAATATGAAAAACAAGACGCACATTATAATCCTTTAATAGTTTAATTATGTTTTTATTAAAAACTCTTGGATTATATACTATAGCTCTAGTATGTATTCTGATTTGCCATTTTTTTAATTCGAAAAGTATATATTTTAAATTTTCATATCCAAGACTAAGTGGATCTCCACCAGATAGAATTACTTCTGTTATTTCTGGGCATTTATGCAAGTATTCTTTCAATGTTTTAACTTTAATTTCAATATTTTTCTTCAAGTTACTTTTTTGAAATCTAGATAAATTATATGTTCTAAAACAATATTGACAATGTGCAAAACACATATCAGTTACAATAAATACTAACCTGTTATCATATTTTCTGATAACATAATCCACTCCGTCAATTGGCATATGTTTTTCTTCCTCAACATAATCTCTGGTTTCAATACTAGTTTTAGTATTAATTCTCTCCACAGTTGGTAAGACGGAACGATATAAAGGACCTCCTATACCAATATTTTTAATTTCTTCAAGTACTTTTTTCATATAAAAATTAGTGATTTTAATTGGCAATATAGAATCAGTTTTGACTAAATTATTATATTTTGTTAACAATTCTTTGGAAATAATTTTACTATTCATTCTTACTCCCTCCAACCAACAGAATTAATTTTTTGCTTCTTCTGTAATGCATTTTTAATTATTATATTAATGATTTTATTAAAGTTATAATTATCAGTTTTTGCGCATGTGATAAATTCTCCTTGCGGATGAAAACTTACTTGAGCATTTACCTCTATTAGATAATAATCTTTACCATCAAATCGAAAATCCATTTTAGAATATCCTTTAATATCCAATGTATTAACTATAATGTTAACTATATTTTTTAATTTTTCATAATTTCCATCAACTGTATTAATATTGACTGTATTATCTTTTATTGTTTTCATTTCATAATCATAGAACTCTGATGAACAGTCAACAATACATGGTCCTAGTGGGCCTAAACCTTCCACAAAAATCATACTCATATCGGTTCCTTTAATATATTGTTCAATTAATACTGATCTTTTATATTTATTTAATAAATAAATGGCTTGTTTCTTCATATCATTAAAATTATATACAATGGATTTTTGTGTCATTCCCATACTTGATCCTTCTGAATTAAGTTTTATAATTACAGGATATTTTATTTCGGGTATTAAATTGATTTCTTCTGCTTTAGTAATTATATATCCAAAAGGCGTTTTTACTTTCTTGCTAAGTATTTTTTTTGATAAATATTTGTTGTGACATATCAATAGATTCGTGCTATCAGGGCCAGAATAGTTTAATCCCAATTGTTCTATTATAGCGCCATATACCGATTCTCTTGCGGGGCCATAATAGCCTTCGCAAACATTAAATACCAAATCAGGATGTATATCTATTATTTTTTGTATCCATTCAAATTTTTTATCGGCTTCCACTTTATATACTTCATATTTATCACTAATTGAATCATATATACTGTTGATTGTATATTCAGAATCAAATTCTGTTTCATATTCATATTTATGTCTATTTAAATTAAATAATATTACAATTTTTTTCATAATTTCTCCTGTAAAATCTTCTTTTTTAATCTTTCTATTTCTTTGGCCTGGATTGGTAGCTCATCTTTAATTCTTGGCGGACCTACAATGGTATATTTGATTTTATTTTTATTAGAGTAAATGATATACCAATCAGCAGCCAAAACTATATAATCAGATAAGCATAATTTGTAATGAACAATAAAGTTTTTAATGTTTCTTATTAATTTTTCTTTATTATGCATCGGTAAATACAATTCTTGTACCCTTTTCAATTCTTCATTATCCAGATCTTTTAATTTTTTAATTATAATTTCTCTTTTATCTCTATATATAGGTTCTTCAATATAATCATCAGAAACATTCACTTTAATATTATTCTCATTTCCGGCTGCAATATATCTCTCATTAGCATCAGAATATCCATTTCTGGGATAGTCTTTCGGTAAGTATAAAGGCCTTTGAGCCTTGGTTTTAAAAAAGTCTTTAACTATGATGTCGCTGTAGTTCGCACCTACCGAAATGACCTTAATTGATTGCCTTATTTTAATATCATTTAATCTCTTTAGTAACACTTCTCTTTTATGATTATTATTAATTTTCATATATTCTTTACTTTTATTAATTATATAATTCTTCAAATGCGCATTAGATTTTCTTAAAATATCTTTTGATGCTTTTCCTATTGCATCGGCTATTAATTCCTCATATATTATTCTTTGCTTATTAGGGGTTGATTTTAACCATGTGGTTTGCTCTATGTTATCTAATACCAGTTCTTGTTCATTTATCCAAATCCAAGACTGTGTTAATGGTTTAATGGTTTCTTTTTCTATTAAACTGACAACAAATATTCCACCCATTAAGCTCTTGGAAGCGTGCTCTAAACATTGTCTTCCAATATCATCGTGTTTTTGACAACAATCCGTATATTTGGATTCTCCAATTAGCATATTTAAAGGATCAGTTCCTTTTAATATTTTTGTATTAATTAGATATTTTTTATTATTTTTTTCACATATATATGTTTCATCATGATTCGGTAATGCTCTTTTAAATCTTCTTTTTACATCTTGGTAAAGTTTAATATAATAATTATATCCCTCTTTTATAACCCCAGCGCTTTGTGCTTCAGCAGCAATTTTTTCATCACCAAATGATACATTATATGGAGTAGATCTTAGCCATTCAATTATTGTTATGTAATCTGGATCACTATTACCTCTTGATGCATAATACTTAATCACCTCTCGATATTTTCGAGCAACATATTGAAATTTTGAGAAACAATTTACATTATTGATAATATCTGCTTGATGACTAACAAAAAAATTATAGAATTTTGAGTTATAGTTACCAACATTATTGCTAAACATACTTTGTATATCAGATGGTCCATATGTTAGCTCACTTTCTTTAAACAAAGAAAATAGTTTTTTCCTTTCTTCTATACTTAAACTGGAGTTTATTTCATAATAATTATCTAAATTTTTTTTATAAGGAGAATAATCTATCTTCTTTTTTTTAAGATAACAATAGTAATTAGTATTCTTCTTATTGCCGGACTTAATTTCTTTTTTACCTTCACTCAAGGTAAAGGGATTTAAAAAATCGTTTATTTTTCTACCAAAATTACCCTTCATTTTTTTTAAAAACTTATAATATTGTGGTGTAATATGTTCAAAAAAATATGGTTTGAGCTCATTTGGAATATATTCTATAACATTTTCATCTAAAATATATAAACAATGATTTAGTTTTATAATATTTTTGTTTCTTTTAACCTCTTCTCTTTGACAATATATTGGCTGGCAATAAAAAATATTTGTTATAGTATATATTCTTTTTTGAACCTGTCTATCATTTTCAAATAATCCAAATAGTTTTATTATATTCAAAATAACAATAGAGTTTCTAAACAAACAACAATCAGTAAATAATTCGAATACTTTTAATTTAAATTTTCGGGAAAGATTCAATGTTATTTTTTTAAAAAAATCTAAGGGTGGAAATTTATAAAATCTTGTTTTAGAAAATAAATAAAGCATCTTCTTATAATCATTACTTAATAAAATACTGTTAATATTGTAATTATATTTGTCTAACAAATAATCAATGGTTTCTCTTAAATTATTGCATCTTTCATCTTCAAGCAGTTTAAGAAACGATTTTTCATTAATGTGTCTTTTATATTTGTAAAGTATGTCTTTGAATACTAAATATCTATTATCATACATAATATTTTCCACCTTTTTTTGAATAAATTATTTCATAAGGATATGGATGCGATAAGAATTCAAGCCATGCCGCACTATAGCAATAGGCCCCAGCTTGTTTAATAACAACTACATCTCCAATATTAGCATGTTTAATATACACTGACCATAACACTTTATCTTCTGCGGTACAAAGAGGTCCATCAATATCTGCAATTTCATCGCTGACTTTAATTTGTTTATTATATAACTTTTTTTCGCCCATATTAATTATGGTAAAGGGATGCTTGCCATTAAGTGTTGCTGTAGGAATATGATTCAGTCCCCCTGATATTATAATGTGTTTGTATCCCTTACTACTTTTTATATCTATTATTTTTGATAAGTAATACCCACAATTTGCCACAAGATAACAGCCGAGTTCTAAAACTATTTTTTTATCATAGTAATCATATTTTTTTATCAATTTATTCATTTCTTCAAAATATTTAATTGTATCAAATTTTTGGTTGCCATCAGTATAATCTACACCAAATCCACCACCTAAATCTATATATTCAATTTTAAAATATTTCTTTTCAATATATTCACTTAATTTGAATACATGATTTGCATACAAAATTGCATCCATATAATCTAATATCCCACTTGCAGAAAATACATGTATTCCTTTTATATTGATTCTATTTAATTTCTGTATTGATTTAATACTCGTATTCAAATTACATTCATCTATTCCAAACTTTGTTGACATTCCTCCCATATTTTCTGCAGCATTTTCAATTCTATAATCTAAATTGATTCTTAGTAAAACATCAACGCCAGTGATACCTTCTTCAATTGCAATTTTATTTATTCTTATTGCTTCGATGACTGATTCTACATTAATTAATTTAATTCCTTGAATTATTGCTTCTCTCAATTCACTCTCAGTTTTGCCTGGTCCGGTAAATAATATATTTTTATTTTTATAATAATGTAAAGCCTTTTTTAGTTCTCCAGAGGAGGCAACTTCAAAGCCAGATATATTCTTATTTGACTTAATATATTTTAGGATATGTTTATTTGGATTTGCTTTAATTGCATAATATAATAAAAAATTACTTGGCATATAGTTAGAAATATTATCAATGTTTTCTTTTATGGCATCTAGATCATATAAATATATTGGTACATCATCTTTATAAATATTTTTTATAATTTTTTTATCAATTACCATACCTTACTCCTTAATATTCAAATATTTCTTAATCCAACTAATAAAATCATCTATAATTAAATCACATATTTCTGTTGGATAATCACTAGGTGAAATTCTAATTACTTCAGTTTTGGATGACATATTTATATAATATCCATTAATTCCAAAACTATCTAATCCAAAACTATCAGCATAATTAATTAAACCACTTAAAGGGGAATGCTCTGAATAATAATGAAGATCCTTTTCTAATCTTTTATAGTCTATAAATCTATTAGGTTTAATTAAAATAAATCTATTATGATCGGGTTTTATTATTTCTATATTTTTAAGTTCCATTCTCAGTTTCCTATAAATATATTCAGTGTTATTTATAATGGCTGCATTTCTTGCTTCAGATAATTCTTTAAATTTCCTATTTAACCAATATTGAGGAATGCTATTAAAATATGCAAAACCTCCAGTAAATGATAAAATAACTCTCATTTCTTTATATAAATCATCAAGCGTTTTTTCATCGTTAGATATAAGACAAATAGAACCCAGATTAGCCCACTCGCAGCCCAACATATCTAATTTTGTATGACTGCGAACAACTATTAATAATTTCTTCTTGGCAATTATTTGACTAATTATTTTTTGAATTTCATTTTTGGTGTAGAGTGTTGAATCTAGTATAAATGCATCATATTTATTAATTTCTATATTTTCTAATATATTATTAAGTGATTTGAATGAGACAGTATCTAATAATAAACACTTATATTTATAATTATGGTGATTATTTAAATAGTCAGTTATCAATCTCTCGGTTTCAACATAAATATTACCTTTGCTATAAATCCTATATAATTTTTTGTTTAGGGCTTCAATTGTAGCATGTAATGAACTCATACCGCAATTGGTAAAAACATACTTATAATTAATATTATCTATTCCATAAAATAAGTTCATATAATTATTTAAATTAATATGTATATCATATCTTTGATAATTATAGCGTAATCTTATTTTCTTATCTCTATATTTTTGAATATTTCGGGATGTATTTTGATAATTATACATTTTTTTAAGTGTTTTAATTTTCATTTTTGATTGTGCTTTTAATTTATCATTAAATACTTTTTTTATATTTAATATTACATTTTGATTTTCCAATATTAACTGAGAATCTAATAGGTTCAATTCTTTAGACTTTCTTTTAAAATATTCATTATAATTTTTTTGGCCTGCAAAAGTATTCATACTCACACCTATTTTTTATATCCAAAAGCTAAAAAATGATATATTAATTCACACGCTATAACAAATGAACTATGTGAATCATCTAAAGAAGGATTTAATTCCACCATATCAAATCCACACAAATCTAATCCATTTAGATTTCTTAATGCTTCATCAGCATCATAAGGAGTCAACCCATTACATTGTGGAGTTCCTGTTCCAAATATATATGATACATCCAAACAATCTATATCAAATGTAATGTAAAATTTGATTTTCTTGCCGTGATTTTTATTTGTAATTTCATTAATTACATTTATAATTCCTTTTTGCTTTACCATATTTGCAGTATAAATGTTGATGTTGTTTGATTTGGCATAATCTACCCATTCACGTCCAACCACACCTCTTGGACCAATAGAATATAAATTTTCACCTTCCAAGTATTTATCTTCTATCAGTTTTCTAAAAACATTGCCATGCCATACTTCTGGCATATTCAAATATTTATCTTCTAAATCCAAATGAGCATCAAAATGGATAATTCCAATATTATAGTCAGGATATTTTTCTTTCATTGCTTTAAAAACGCCTCGAAAACTTCCATATGTTATAGAATGATCCCCGCCACAAACAAGCGGAAAACTATTCTTTGCAATAGCATATGTTTTTTTAGAAATCGCATTTTGATTTTTGTTTGGGTGTGTAGGATCTACATAAACATCTCCAATATCGGCAATCTTTAAAGTATTAGTTTTAACATATTCATTGTGATCTAAATCGTATAATTCTTGACCGTATATTCTATCCCAAAATGAATATTCTCTTAATTGACGAGGAGCATATTTCGCTCCCAATCTATATGATGCGCCATAATCACATGGAACACCCAAAAAAACTACATCATATTTTTTTATTTCATTTTCATTTATTAATTTTCCACCCATAAATCTAGGCACTCCAGCATATATATATTCTTCTTTTTCTTCCATAATACCCTCCTTAAACATATTGGGAAATATCAATACTTATTGGTTTTGTATGCTTTGTTAAAAAAATTTCATCTAATATTTTGTCAGTGTATTCTCCAAATAACGGACCACATATGGTTTCTATAACATCTAATCCACTCATTGTTAAATTGGCTTCAATTATTACAGGTTCATTCATAGAATTAAGTGCAATATCCCATCCAATCAATCTAAAATGTGGAAATCTTTGTGCTGCTAATGATACAACTTTTTTAATTTTGGCCATGTGTGGTATTTTAACTTCATTGAACTTTCCTCCATCCGGATGCAAATCATACCTTTTACCTAAAGCATTATATGCAAAGTTTGAAAGCGTACCATTAGAATTAATTTTGCAATATATTCCTCCAAAACTTGCATTATCTACTTTTGATTCTCCAACACCAATTCTAAATGCTGCTGGCAATATTTTTATTTCATTATTTATTAATAATGTCATAATTCTAATTGTATTTAATGAATTTGGATGCAATTTCGCAGTTTCATTTGATTGAACAATTGTTTCTTGAAATATTAAATTATTACATTCATTATTGTCTAAAAAATTTTTAATATCTTTTTTAGTCGGATTTGTTAAAAAGGCAATATTCTTACCCCCATATGAAGCCATGCTCGGTTTAATTGTTATATTCTTTTGCTTAGATAATATATCTATAGCCTTATTTTTTGAAATAATTGTATACTTATCATCTTCGAAAACTCCATTTATTAAATGAACATATGTTTTTGGCAATTTAAATCCTTTTAAATAAATATCAAAATAATTTTTATCAGCTACTCCAGGTTCTATTTCCCTATTATTCAAATAACCATCTATATATCCTACAAAAATATCATCTGGTATAAATCTTACATCAAAAGTAGATGTCCTATCTATATAATACTTATGATATGCTATATCGAAGTCATCAACATATTTTTTCCAGTAATTATATATTTTTTGCTCTTGCCATTTTTTTAATTCTTTAACATTATTAGAAAACAACTCATGTGAATCAATTCTAAAACATTTCATACATTCTGTTGATAATTCTTTCCAGAAATTTTTATATAAATCAGTTAAATAATTTAATGTTTCTTCTTCCCATTTTTCTGTTCTCATAATTCCTCCGTTAATAATTCTTCTAAAATCTTCTCAATATTTGTATCTATTAAATTATGATTTTGCATCCACTCATCATTAAATATACTATTTATATATTTTTCACCACCATCACATAATAGTATTACTGCAACTCCTTTGCCACTTTTTTTATTTATATCTTGTAGAGCTTTAAATATTACACCTCCGGAAGAACCTCCTATTAGTAATCCATATTTTTTAGCAAAATACCTGCATGTATTAAATGCCTCTGAATCACTGGCATATAAATTATTATCAATCAACGAATAATCAATAATTTTGGGAATAGAAGCATCAGATGGATTACCCGTACCTGATTGATAATAGCTTCCTCCTTTGCCACCAAATATTATTGAACCGACAGGTTCTATCACATTTATTCTTGTTTTTTTATTTCTCTTTTTCAATCCAAGTGAAACTCCGCAGGCACTTCCACCCGTTCCTATGGCTGTATATAGCTCATCTATATTACCTAAATCATTTACTAGCTCACTCGCTAATGTATCAATATATGCATCCCTATTATCAAAATTATCAGCCTGATTTGGAAAAAAAGCTTTATCCATTTCTTGGGCCATTTTTCTTGCAGTCTTTTCCCTTTCTACGACTGCCACTTCGTCTGCAGCATGGTCTTCACCAACCATAACTATTTTTCCTCCGTACGCTTTAATCATATCTATTTTTTCTTTGCTAGCATGATGATCAACAACAGCTATAAATTGATAACCTTTTATAGCTGCAACTATTGCTAGTCCAATGGCAGTATTGCCCGATGATGATTCAATAATTGTACCTCCCGGTTGAAGCCTTCCATTAATTTCCGCTTTTTCAATCATATTAAGGGCCATTCTATCTTTCATGCTTCCACCTGGATTATATTTTTCTAATTTTAAATATATATCCCAATCATTATTCTTTAGCTTAATTTTTATCATAGGAGTATTTCCAATTAAGTCAATAACGTTTTTAGCAATCATATTTTCCATCCTCCTTAATTAAATATTTATTATCAACTTTTTCAATAATATATTTTTTTAAAACAGGGATTTTATGAAATTCGCTTTCATTTGAATCCATTTGATATGCGGCTGTATTATAATAAATTAAATAATCACCTGGTAAAGGAAGATAATTAAATTTAATTTTTCTCCATGTAATCATATCTTGCTCTAAACAAAGATTGCCACAAACACTAGCATAATAGTTAAGTATTTTATTATGCTTACCTTTCATATATAATTTGGGTTCAATAAGATAATCAGTATTAAACCATTGCTCAGATAAACAATTTATATTTCCATTTGTAACAATCAAATTGCTTTCATTTTGAAGACGTTTTAAATACATGACTTTAAATATTGTTAAACCAACATTTTTTAACAATGATCTACCTGGTTCAATTATTATTTCAATATTATTTAACCTATGTTTAACACTTTTTAATATATAGTTTAATGCTTTTTCATCAGCACATTTTGAATAATAAGGGTAGAAATCTTCAATTTTTTTATTTTTAAAATACATATTTGCATTATTATTTTTTAAAAATTTATCAAACTGTGTTTTAGAACAGTAATTAGAGGGAAAACCACCGCCTATGTCTATATATTTTATATTTATTTTATATTTATTTACTAATTCAATTACTTCTAAAATTGCTTTTACTCTATCCTCAACTGAATAATTATTGATATGAAAGGAAAAACCAATTAAATTTATTTTAGAATTTTTAATAATTTCTAAACATGATTTGATTTGTGAAGTATTAACTCCAAACCTACTAACAATATTCAACAAATTAGATATTCTAATCATAACACTTACGGCACTATTAAATTGCTTTATCACTTTTAGTTCCTCAATATCATCTACTGATATTATCGAATTACTCTTAATTGCTAAATCTATATATTCTTTACTTTTGGCAGGACCAGACGAAATTGTTTTATGGGTAAATTTTAAAGCATCTTTTAATTCATAATAACTGGAGACCTCAACGCCGCAATGTTCCTGAGCTGAATATTTTAAGAGCGCCAAACTTTTATTGCACTTACACGAAAAAAAGATGTTATCACTCAATCCATTTGAGTAAAAAACATCTCTAAATTTTTTAATATTTTGTATAAAATTATCAACAAAAATCAAGTTACAAGGCGCATCAAAAACAGCAAACAAATTGCAATTTTCTACAAACAAATCTAATTCATTAGATGCAGTTGATGATATTTGTACAAATTCTTCCATTTTCACCTACCAAAATAAATTTAACACTACATTGATTAAATGTCAACTATTGTAATTATTTGTTAAATTCTAGTGTTTTTTCTTGCTAATGTTGTATGCGTTATATTTATCATGCAAAGTAAATACTATAAATTATATTTTTTATCATTAATTGTATTTTTAACTGCTTCGATAAATTCTGGTATTTCCATAGTAAATGTTTCTTGACTACCAAATTTTCTATAACTAATTAGTTTTCCATCTTTTTCTTTATCACCAATAATTAAAGTTAATGGAATCTTCTTAGTTTGACTTTCTCTCATCTTATAAGATAGTTTTTCTTCTCTATCATCTAGTTTTACTCTAAAGTTCATTTCTTCAAATTTCTCTTTTAATTCTTTAGCATATTCTAAATGATATTCATTATTAACTGGAATAATATTTATTTGAACTGGACTTAACCAAAGTGGAAATGCACCAGCATAATGTTCAATTAATATTCCAATGAATCTTTCTATTGAACCATATATTACTCTATGTAACATAACTGGTCTTTTTTTACTACCATCACTATCTATATAAGTTAAATCAAATCTTTCAGGTAAATTCATATCTAATTGAATAGTTCCGCATTGCCATACTCTACCCAACGAATCTTTAATATGGAAGTCTAATTTAGGTCCATAGAAAGCTCCATCTCCCGGATTAATTTTACAATCATGTCCAGCAGCATGACAAGCATCCTCTAAAGCTTTTTCACTTCTATTCCATACTTCTATATCACCAATATATTTTTCTTCAGGTCTTGTAGATAATTCTATAGAATAAGTTAATCCAAATATAGAATATATTCTATCAATGAAATTAATCAATCTTACTACTTCACTTTCAATTTGATCTTCTCTCATAAATAAATGAGCGTCATCTTGAGTAAATGTTCTAACTCTAAATAGTCCATTTAAAGCTCCACTAGCTTCATGTCTATGTACTTGACCAAGTTCACCTATTCTAAGTGGTAAATCTTTATATGAATGTAATGAATTCTTATAAACTAACATTCCACCAGGACAGTTCATTGGTTTAATAGCAAATACTTTATCGTCTATTTCACTAGTATACATATTTTCTCTATAGTTAAACCAGTGTCCAGATAATTCCCATAATTCTTTATTTAACATTATTGGAGTTTTAATAAATTCATATCCTTCTTTTGTATGTTCACTATACCAGAAATTCTCAAGTTCATTTCTAACAATCATACCGTTTGGTAAAAAGAATGGAAATCCAGGTCCGTATTCACTTATCATAAATAAATCTAATTCTTTACCTAATTTTTTATGATCTCTTTTTTTAGCTTCTTCTAAGAAATTCAAATACTCATTTAAATCTTCTTCTTTTTCAAAGCATATTCCATATACTCTTTGAAGCATTTTATTGTTAGCGTCACCCTTCCAATAAGCACCACTAACTTTTAGAAGTTTAAAGTATTTCATTTCTTTAGTAGAATTTACATGAGGTCCTCTACACAAATCAATAAAATCTTCTTGTCTATAAGCAGATATGACTGTATCATTTTCATCCATTCTACTAATTAAATCTACTTTATATGGATCATCTTTAAACATGTCTAAAGCTTCTTCTTTAGATAATTCTATTCTTTTAATTAGTTTATTATCTTTAGAAATCTTTTTCATTTCTTTTTCTATTTTAGGTAGATCTTCTTCAGTTAATGAGATATCTCCTAAATCAATATCATAATAAAATCCATCATCAATTACTGGCCCAACCCAGAATTTAGCTTCTGGATATAAATGTTTAACTGCGTGAGCAAGTAAGTGAGCACATGAGTGATTTAATACATGTAATTTTTCATCTTCTTTAATATTTATCATTTTTTCCTCCTATATTAATCTATTTCTTTTAATAAGAAAATCCTTTCTAATCTTGCATCATTTTCTAAATTATCATCAAATATTTCACAATACTTTTGATGTACTATTTCAAATATGGTATCATTTTTACTTCCTATTAATGTTGTTACTGCATCAATAGAACTTATTTCTCTTATTGTAGGTAAGTATTCTTCTAATATATCTGGATTATTCATAAATAACATATCCATACTCAATATTTTCTTTGCAACAAGAGTTTCCATCTTTTCTTTGGTTATCATATTCTTTTCATTTTTCCAAAACATAATTAATGTTTTAAGTGGAATACTTAATAAATGTTCTTTTAAATATTTATCTCTTAATCCCTCATAAATGTCTTTTCTACTAAGTACAAATAAACAAGAATATAAATTTTTTACTATTTGTTTCATATCTTTCATAATAACACCCCTAAAATAAAAAGACACATCCCTATAGGGAGTGCCTTTACACGATACCATCCTTAATTTAGCTTAATTCTTATAACGGTTTTACCCGGGAATCTCTTTCGAGTCCTGTTTATGAGTAGTAATTATTATTTATCTTAAATTGTTTTCACCATACACAATCTCTCTTTGTAAGAATTAATAATAATCATGTCTCAATCAAAACATTTACTTAGTCATATTAACACATTTATTGTATAAAATCAAGTTTATTTAATTAAATAATATATGTTATAATTACATAGGTGATAGTATGACAATTAGATATGATAATTCATATTCGGATTCAGAAGTGAATATAATTCAAACTGATATTAATGCAATAAAGAATTTATGTTCTAAAAAATATAGTAATTCATATGGAAGTACTACTATAGTACCTAATTGTGAAAAGCAAACAATAAATGATGCTATTAGTAATACTACTATATTAATAGAAAAAATACAAACTGTACTTAATGCAATAACAAACATAGGAGAAGATTTTTCAAAGCTTGATAAAGCATTAAAAGACGCTATTGATTTTAAAGATTTTAATTATAAACCAAATGAACAAGAAAAAATAGATGTATATGCAGATGAAAATTATGAATCAATAGATACAAATGATCTAATACAATCTGCAACTGCTGACAATAGTGTATTTGATACAGTAAGAAATAAATATGAAAAAGGAGGTACAAAATGACAAAATTAATTACCTCAGATTTAATTGCTGCTAATAAAGAAGAAGTTCTTCAATCAATACCAGATCTAATTACAAAAGCAAATAAATTACAATCTGATATTGAAGCATTTATATCAAATAGTAAAGGAAAACTATCTGGTAAAGGTTATGATACAGCTAGACATTTACTAAATTCTTATGTAGATGCACTAAGTAATCAACAAAAAATTCTAAATGATGTTTATGAAAGTGTTATTTCTGCTAATAATTATTTGATTAATTATGCTAAAGGATATTCAGAATTAGATGATAGCTTAAAAGATGAAATATATAATAAGATGAATAGTATTTATAGTAATATAGGTTTTCTTGATAGACTATACGAAAATAATGAATATGATAACTATTTTACTTTTCAATATGAAGATTTTCGTTCTTCACTGCTATATCAGTATAATAAATTATACGAATTATATAATATAATTAATGATTTACAAAATGCAGATACTCATGCATATAATATGATTAAAAATTCCAATGAAAATAATGCAAATTTTTCTATTTCTATTGCTGGAAGTAAGTTAGTATCAATTTTCAGACAATATGATGTGGACATTAATCATTTTAAACCGGAAACATTACAAAAATTAGAAAGCGTATATCCTTCTTGGCCAAGTGACATGGAAAAGAAAAGAGTACAAACCATTGTTATTGCTCTTACATTATGGCAACAAGAACCCAAAATAACATATAGTCAAAAAGATAGGGCATTAATGAAAGATGGCAAACCAGTTTCAATGGATTGCTCTAGATTTATATCTTATTGTTATGCAAACGCTGGATGTATAGCTTATGATGATGAGAAAAATCCTGATAAAATGTCGCCTATGGGTGATAGATGGGCTTCAAATAAATTTCTTGGGTGGGAAATTTCAAAATCTGAAAGAGGAAGTGACAAAACTATAGAATTTGAAAGAATAATGCCTAGTGATATAGAACCAGGAGACTTAGCAGTGCTTTACGATGGTACCAGAAGAGACTCAGATGGTAAAAAGAAAGAGAACCACGTAGTAATGTATATAGGTAATAATACTGATGGAGAACCTTTGATGATAGAATGTCATGGTGGTGGCATTGAAATTAACCCATTAAGTAAATATAAATACGAAGTATATTTAAAGTACAAATATTTTAATATTGATATGGAACCATAAATAAAATAAAAATTTAGATATTATCTAAATTTTTATTTTTTCTAACTAATTCTTTATATTTTTCTATATCCACTCTATATCCTAAAGGTACATAGGCATTTGGTAAAAATACAGATTCTACAACATCATTACTAATTTTAATAATTTCTCCATTTTTTAAAGTATGATCTAGATTCTTACCCGTAAGTAAATATATAAGCCATCTATTAACTGTTCCATGTGCAAAAATTATTATATTGGCATATTTATTAGATTCACTAATGTTTTTAATTTCTTTTGAAATATTTTGTAATCTATTTTTAACATCAATTTGACTTTCTCCATTTAAATATCTGGTATTATCAGGATCATCATTTAATTTATCAAGAACTTCTTTTGCTTCTGGATATTCTTTTAACAATTCATTTACAGTTCTAGCATAATGTACTCCAGAATCAATTTCTCTTAAATCATTATTTATTATGATTTTATAATCAAAATTAACTTGAGATAATGCAAGTTCCATAGTTTCCATAGTCCTTTTATATGGACTAACATAAATCAAATTCTTACCTGTAATTCTTTGAAGATATTTTCCTACTTCTATTGCTTGCGCTCTGCCATACGTTATTTCTAATGGCATATCCCTAATATTGGCTATTTCAGATAGTTTTTCTTGTCCGTTATAACTTGCGTTATTAGCGGGAGTAAATCCATGTCTAATTAAATAAATATCGCACATAATTACCTCTATTCTATCTTTATTATAACACATATACATTATTCTGTTAAAAATATGAATGCAAGACTTTATA
>OMST01000055.1 GCA_900313815.1 uncultured Eubacteriales bacterium | reverse complement strand
TCTACTATCTTAAGTAAATGACTTCTATACTCTGGAAATATCTCAGCAAGTTCCTTAAGTCTTCCTCTTTCAAATGTAACATTTTGTGCTAACATTGTTCCTTTATTAATATCTATTCTATTAACAAGTTCTTTAACCATATTCTCACGTTCATCATCAAGAGTCTCAGCAAGAAATACATAATTATCATTATCATTGTCACATTTACCTGGTTCATGTTCTATATGAAGGCTAAATTCAAAGCAGGATTGAGTATATGGTTTTTCTCCTCTAAATCTTGGCATGGGACAAGGAAAACTTTCAAAGTCTAAATGATATATTGGATACTCTAAAGTATCTAAATATGCTTTTATTTTTTCTTTATCTACATATACTTTGTCATTATCATAACAATCTCTTTCAATTACCATATTAGGATAATCTTTAATCCATTCAAAAGGTATATCATCAAGTTTATAATATCCATTATTTATTAAATCATACTTATTTAATTTATCACTTGAAAAGCCAACATTATCTCTAAAACCAATATAATTAAATGATGCATTATATGCAGGTACATTTTTAAAACAAATACTTTTATATTTACATTCATTAGTTTTCTTATAAGAACAATATTTACCTACTCCACAATAACTATTATCTGGATCATATATATTGCTTTCTAATCTATTAACCATATCTTCGATTATAGGTTGATATTTTAAAGTTATTTCATCTACATCAAAGAAACTTACTATATCTTCTCCATCTATAGTTCTATAAACACGCTTTTTGCCTACTCTATACCCATCATAAACATAATTATGATTTAGAACAGCTAAATAGTAATGAACTGGTTTATTAACATTATGTATCTTTAAATCATGCTCTATAATGTATCTTTGAACAGCAATATCTAATATATACTTACCTTCATCTGTATATCTATCAAAGAATTTTAAATATTTCTTATTAAATGCTTCTTCAAGTTTTTCATCTTTAATTTTGGGTTTATTAATTCTATATATTCCATCATAATTTTTAATAAACATAGGATATTTTTCTTTACGAGGTATTCCATATTGCATACCCTCTATATATTTATTACTTGTTGTAGCTTTTACCTCTATAATATTTATTTCATCATCATTTTCATTATAAATATCTGTATAGCATAAATATCTTATACCATTATGTACAAAATCAAATGATTCTTGATTATATGTTTGTTCACTAAATGTAAAATTACCTTTAAATAATCTTTTTGCTATATTCGCAGCTTCTAACTCTACTTCTTTATAATATCCCATCATAGCATTTAATTGAATATCTTCTTTGTATGTTAAATCAGTATCAGTTCCCTCTTCATTCATTTCAAACATAGAACCAACTAATTCTTTAATATCTTCACTTAATTCTTGCTTTTTATATTCTTCAATTGTCATATGGGAATCAAGTTTATCTTGTCTAATATTCTCTAAAGCAGGATATCTTCTACAACGAGTATATTCTATAAAATTAGTTTTTGTAATTGCCATAGTTATTCACTCTCTTCTATAAAATTTTTACTTTTATGTGGTTCATCAAATAATAGACCCGGGTATCCCTGCTGTCTTAATGCTTCATAAGTCATAATAGCAACTGTATTAGAAAGATTAAGTGCTCTTACATTATCAGTCATAGGCACACGCATACACCTATCTATGTAAGGCTTTAATATTTTAGGTGGTATTCCTGTACTTTCTTTACCAAAAAAGAAATAATAATTTTTATCTTTATCGCTATAATCAAAACTAGTATGAGGTTTATGACCATATCTAGTTAAAAAATAATATTCACCTTTATTCTTAGAAAAGAATTCATCTATATTTTCATATACAGTTAAATTACATTTATCTATATAATTAACACCAGCTCTTCTAACATATTTTTCTTCTAAACTAAATCCTAATGGCTTAATTAAATGTAAATTAGAATTGGTCGCAACACATGTCCTCATTATATTACCAGTATTTTCAGGTATTTCTGGTTCAAATAATACTATGTTAATCATATAAATCACCATAATAATTTTATCAAAAAAAATATTTATTGTCTATTGACATAAATATTGGTATATGCTATATTGTATATAGGAATTACAAAAGTGTTTCATTTCGAATGGTCATTTAGTAATTCCTATTTTTTTTGCACTTAAAAAGCAAATAACTAAGTATTTGCTTACATAAATTTACAAGGATTTTCAGTTACATTACATATTTCATTTTCTTCAGTACATGTATAACATGGAGTATATGTATGTTTATATATATGATGATTTATAATTCTTGTATTAACGGGACAAACATGTGGTACTTCATGCACTATTTGTCTATGCACACATCTTTCTTGAGGACACTCATATACTGGAGGACAAACCATTCCTTGAGTAGAAGGACATGATTCTTCATATGACATTGATTTATCCGGTGTCACTTTTAACTCTGCACTACCTTCAACACTATATCCTTGATACATTCCATTATTCATTATAACAACTCCTTTTCATAAATAGTTTATGTATAAGAATAAATATTGAATAGGCAAAATAAAAGTGCTTTAAGCACTTTTAGAATTTGAATTTTCCATTCATTTGTTTCATCATTTGTTTCATTTGATCAAATTGTTTTAATAATCTATTAACATCTTCAACCTTTTGACCGCACCCTTTAGCAATTCTAACTTTTCTACTAGCTTTTATAATATCTGGATTACGTCTTTCTTCCATAGTCATAGATTGAACTATTGCTTCAGTTCTAGCCATTACTTTAGGATCTATTTGAACATTATTAAGTCCCATCTTAGATGCACCTGGTATAAGTTTTAATAAATTTTCAAGAGGACCTAATTTTTTAATTTGCTTAGTTGTTTTTAAAAAATCATCTAAATCAAATTTACCCTTTTGCATTTTTTTAGCTGTACTCATCATTTCATCTTGATCTAGTTCACTTTCAGTTCTTTCAATTATAGAAAGTAAATCACCCATACCAAGAATTCTATTAGCTATTCTTTCTGGATAAAATTCACTAAGTCCATCTAATTTTTCAGAGTCACCTATTAACTTAATTGGAATATTAGTTAAATGTCTTAAAGAAAGAGCAACTCCACCTTTAGTATCTCCATCCATTTTTGTAAGTACACAACCTGTTAATTTTAATTTATCATTGAATCCAGTTATTACATTTATAGCATCTTGTCCCATCATAGCATCTATTACTAATAACTCCTCATTAGGTTTTATTTCACTTTCAATAGAAACTAATTCTTCCATTAATGCTTCATCTATTTGTAAACGACCAGCAGTATCTACTAAAATATAGTCATATCCCTTGCTTTTGGCGTATTCTATACCATTTTTAGCAATTTCTACAGGATTTCCCTTTCCTTCATCATAAACCTCTATATTAAGTTGTTTTCCTATGCTTTTAAGTTGATCTATAGCAGCTGGTCTATAAACATCACATGCTATAAACATAGGTTTTTTATTATGTTTCTTACGAACCATATTACCTATTTTACCTATAGTAGTGGTTTTACCACCACCTTGAAGACCAACAACTAATACTATAGTTGGTTTATGATTTAATTCTAAAGGAGCCGCATCTCCTCCAAGTAAAGAAACCAGTTCATCTTTTAAAATTTTAACAAACATGTCACCTGGTTTAATACTTTTCCTAACTTCTTCACCCAATGCTTTTTCTTTTACTGAATCTATAAATTCACGTACTATTTTAACATTAACATCTGCTTCTAATAAACAAAGTCTAATTTCACGTACTATGTCACTAATATTATCTTCATTAATAACACCTTTTGATTTTATATTACTTACCACTTTTTGTAATCTTTCACTAAGTCCTTCAAACATATAATCACCTATAAAATATTATAACATATCAAAATACTTTTTTGAAACAATATACAAAAAGGAAATGATAATTATCATTTCCTTATTAATTATTCAGCCATAGCTTCTACTGTTTCTTCATTTTTATCATCAGTCAAGAACTTTTCTTCAAGTACTTCTGCAGCATCGTCATCTAAAAGTTCATTTTTAAGCATAACTTCTATATTATTATACTGTTTAGCACCAGTTCCTGCTGGAATTAGTTTACCAAGAATAACATTTTCTTTTAAACCATTTAACATATCTACTTTACCACGAGTAGCAGCATCTGTTAAGATTCT
>OMST01000056.1 GCA_900313815.1 uncultured Eubacteriales bacterium | reverse complement strand
TCAGCAGTTGGTTCAGCAGTTGGCTCAGCAGTTGGTTCAACTGTTGCTTCTGGAGTTGTTACAACTACTGGTGCAGCAGTTAACTCAGGTGTAGCATTTGGAGCTACAACAGGTGTTGATAAATCTCTACTAACGTCATTTGTTTCTTTAACATCATCTGATTGAACTGTAGCAACTTTACCAGAACAATTAGTGTTCTTAGCAATTGCATATCCTACACCACCAGAAGCTAATGCTAAAGCTACAATACCAAATCTAGCTAATCCGCTTAGTTTGTGTTCTTTAACAACTTCATCTTTAGATTCTTCTACTGATTCTTCTGCTATTTCTGCTTTAGTTTTATTAATTTCATCATCAATATTAGCTAATTCAGCTTTAGCATCTACTAATTCATGATATTTATTCCACATCAATGGTTTAAAATCATCTTTTGAATCAGCAGGAGCGTCATTGTAACGTCTCCAAAGATTTCTATACTCCTTATCTAATTTTTCTACATCAGCTTGTTTTTCAGCTTGTTTAGAATATAAGTAATCTAAATACTCTTCTTTACTCATAAAATTTACCCCCTTCGTAAATATGGCTTGTATTATATCACAAAACCGAGTATTTGTCAAATATTACCTATGCTTCGGCATATTCGAGACAATATTATATAGTAGCAAAAAAAATTAATCAAGACTTTTTGATTAATTTAAATAGTTTTTCATATACCTTGCATTCTCTTAGAGAAATAAGCAATATAACACAATATATAAATGGTTTAAAAATATTTTTAATATACCTAATACTGCCAAGATATTCATAAGAAGAATCTAAATAATGTAAATTACTAAAAACTATATGATTTAATATAAATGAATTAAATATTCCAAGTATTATTATTATCATAAATTTACTGAATCTAGTCATTGAATAATTGTTTTTATAATTTATTGTTGTTGGTATTAGAATAAATATTAATAATAACGACGCAATTAAATAAATAAGTCCATATATTGTTGAATCTAACGCTAAATATTTAGTAAGCTCAATAATAGTTAAAATAATATATGATAGCGTTAAAAAATATAAAAGTATTTTCCTATATTTATACATATGATCACTTCCAATTAAATTATAACATTAATTCTTGTTTTAATAAAGAAACATGTGCTATTATATATATAGATGCTTAATTATGGGGGCCAAAATGGGACGAACTAATAAATTATATTCATTTATTAAATATGGTAATTTCAGTGATGACAATATCAATTATTTAAAACAAGACACTGGTAAAAATAATGGCCAACTAATTAGAGACTCTTTTGATAGGCTTATAAGTTCTGCTAAAAGCTTTAACAATACCGATTATGAAATAGGATTAATGAAAAACAATATAGAACTCATTAAAATTCTTTGTAGTAAACAAAAATTTGATGCAGATGAAATTGAAATTAATAAAGCAAGAATTAAAAGAGCAAGAGCCGCATTAATTACTTGTAGAAATGAAGCTAAATCATTTAAGGATGAAATTTTAGATTTAATAAATATAATAGATGAAATTATACTTGATAAAAGTATAGATCCGAATGCTTTAAGAGAATTGATTAAACAATTAATAGATAAAAAAGAAGATGTAAACATTATTAAAAAATTTATTAACATTAACAAAGAAGCTGTTACTGATAGTGTTGAATTATTTGATATAGTTTTTAAAAAAGCCATAAATGCTATTAGAGATAATAGTAGAGATATATATTATTATATAACATTATTAAAAGTAGTTTGGACATCTAAAATTAATCAAAAAAAGTATCAAGCAATACTTACAGTTGAAGGAAGAAATAAATGGACAAATGAGCTTCACTATATAATAAATGGCCTTAGAAGGCCTTTTGATACAGATGAAGTATTAAAAAAATATGAGCTTGTTACTAATCATAGCGAATATAAAATATTAAACATTAAGAAAGCTCATTCAAATAGTACTATTATTACACTTGATAAAAATGGGACTCATTTAAGAGATGATGCCTTAAGTATTACTAAAGATGGTAATTTATTTATAGTTAAAATATATATTACTGATGTAGGCAGATTTATTAAGCCTAATAGTAAAATTGATTTAGAAGCAAGAAATAATTATAAGAATTTTTGTCTTCCCGAGCATAGAGTGGAAATTTTTAATAGTAGAATTACAGAAGCACTTTCTCTTAATGAAAACGTTCCTAGAGGAGCATTAGCTCTAACTCTTGTATTTACTGATGATGGTAGAATAGTAGATTATTCATTTGAAAAAGAGAATATTATTGTTTCAAAAAACATTTCATATTCTCAAGGAGACAGAATCTTAAAAGGCGCTATTTTCAAAGAACTATATAATGATTTAAATGATTTAAAATCACTTGCATATGCATTAAAAGCAAGAAACTCTATAAAAGGAGATTATTGGAAAAAGAAAGATGCTGTTAATGATAATACAGAACACGACTATGAAAGCGATATGATTGTTAGAGAATTCATAATAACATATAATAGAACACTAGCATTAATAGCTAAAGAACATAATTATCCTTATGTATATAGAATGCAAGATAAAGAATATATAACTCCATTAATGAAGGAATTAAATATAGAAATTAACGGATGGACTAAAAAAATAATAAATGAATTGTTTCTAAATAGTAAATATTCTTCTAAGCCTCTTTATCATCATGGATTAGGATTTAATGAATATTCTCACTCAACTGGTACTGCAAGACAATATGTTTCTACTTATAATCAATATTTGGTACATCAATTCTATTTTAATGATATACCAGAATTCTTTGATAGTGAAACCTTTGAAGATTTAATAGAATATTTTAATCAAAGAGAAACAGAATTGTCATTAATGTATGGTGAATATATGAGAGCACTACAATTAAAAAGATAATAGTTAGACTCCTCTTTCTATTTTCTTTTTTTTAAGTATTATTTTCCTTATAATATCAAATGGTATGATTGAAAAAGCTATAACTATCATTAATTCAAATTCATATATAGTTAATCCTGTAGTTCTAAAGATAGTTCCACCATAATACATTAATAGCACCTGAATTATTGATATCAAAGAAATAATTATTATAAATATTTTATTTTTAAATATATTAGATAATACATTTAATCTATGTGTTCTTGCATTAAAAGCATTAAATATTGCTAAAAATATAAACAATCCAAAAAAAGCAGTCATTATATATTTATTAGAAGAATCCCATCTATATAGGTTTTTAATAAAATTAGATTTTAAAAACCATATACATATTACTGTTGAGTATATCCCATTATATAATATTTGATTCAACATATAATGATTAATGATTTTTTCATTTCTTTTTTTAGGTTTTTCATCCATATATTCTAATAATGCGGGTTCATATGAAAATGCTAATCCAGCGAAAGTATCCATTACCATATTTATCCATAACATTTGAATGATAGTTATAGGTGATAATATACCAATATAAGGTCCTATAATACTCAACAACACAGCACATACATTAACACTTAATTGAAATATTACAAATTTTCTAATACTTTTAAATATAGTTCTTCCATACAAAATAGCACTACTTATAGAAACAACATTATTGTCTAATATTATAATATCGCTGGTTTCTTTTGCAACTTCTGTACCACTTCCCATACAAAAACCTACATCACTTCTTTTAAGAGCAGGAGCATCATTTACTCCATCACCAGTCATGCCTACTATCAAATCTAATTCTTGAGCTAATTTAACTAATCTGTTTTTATCACTTGGTAAGCATCTGGCTATTACTTTTAATTTAGGCATTATACTCTTTACTTCTTCATCACTCATTTTATTAAATTCTTCACTAGTCAAAACAATGTCATTATCACACATTATATTTAATTCTTTTGCAACTGAACAAGCCGTTTCTTTAGCATCACCTGTTACCATAACAACTTGAACTCCTGCTTTCTGAATTAAACTAACTCCCTCGAATGATTTAGGCCTTATATCATCTTTTAATAATACATATCCTAATAATATATAGTTAGTATCATCATAAGAATAGCATAATGCTATAATTCTGTATCCCATTGATGCCTTTATATTTAAATAATCTATTTTTCTTTTTTTATCCGTTAATATTTGAATGTTTCCTTTACTATCAATATATTTATTACATTTGGATATTATTGTTTCATATGCACCCTTAATAAAAGTTGTTTTATTTTTATAATTAGTTACAATTTTTGAGTATTTATTTTTACTATTGAAAGGAACTTTTTCTATTATATTATATTTTTCTTTTATATCAGTTTTAGTAAACATCAATATTGCTTTATCAGTTGTATTTCCGCCCTCTATATTATTCTCATTATAAAAAGAATCATTGTTGTATACAAGGGATTGATATACTAATTCATTATTAATATTATTAAATTCTTTATACTCATTATAATTATTATCTAAATATGAGATAACTCTTAATTTTCCTTCAGTTAATGTACCAGTTTTATCTGTAAAAAGAATATTTAAAGAACCCGCGGTTTCTATACCAACTAGTTTTTTGACAAGGACATTTTTCTTTAATAGTCTTTTCATATTTGATGATAATACTAATGTTATCATCATAGGCAATCCTTCGGGAACAGCCATTACTACTACAGCAACACTCAATGTTAATGCATAAATCAAATGCGAAAAGAAACCATTCAATTCTAATATTTTAGACCAATTAAAACCATTAGCTATTATTATAGCATTAAACATATAGGATACTAATATTAATAAAGCTGCTATATATCCCATTTTACTAATTTGTTTTGCTAATACTCTTAATCTAGATTTTAATGGGCTTTCTATAGTTAATTCTTGTATATCTTGAGCAATTCTACCATACATAGTTGAAGAACCAACATCAGTTACTTGCATAATTGCACTTTTATCAGTAACTATGGTCCCCATAAATAATTTATTATCAACAATAGTTTTATATTTTTCTTTTGTTTCACCAGTTAAAGAACTTTCATCTATATATATTTCTCCACTTATCAATCTTCCATCTGCAGGCACTTTATCTCCACTTTCTAGATATACTATATCTCCAACTACAACCTCATTAATATTTATAATTGTTTTTTTAGAATTTCTTTGAACTTTTACTTTAATAATTGAATTTTCCGAATTTAATTTTTCAAATGCTTTTTCACTACCATATTCTGATATAGCAGAAATAAATGATGCTAAAAATATAGCAACTACTATACCCAATGTTTCATATAAATCATTATTGTTAAATAAAAATAATAATTTTACTCCCAAAGCAATAATAAGAATTTTGATTATTGGATCATTTAAGGACTCAATTATTAAATCTATAAAAGTTCTTTTCTTTTGGCCTTCTATTATGTTTGATCCATATTTTTTTTTAGAATCTTCTATTTCTTTATTTGTTAAACCTGTTTTAATATTAGTTTTCATCAATTAATTTTATTCTCTTAAATAAAAAAAAGACCATACGGTCTTAACATATTTCACTATATAATTTACTTCTTTTTAATAATTCATCATTAGTGCCAGTATCTATTAAATTACCGCTATCCATCAAAATTATTTTATCCATATGTTTTAATATCTTAGTATCTCTAGATATAATTAGAATTGTATGTTCTTTTTTCTTTTGTTTTAATAGTCTAATAATAATGTCCCTATTAGATTTATCAAACGTTTCAATTATTTCATCAAACAAGAATATTCTACTATTTTTTAATAATACTCTTGCTATAGCTAATAGTCTTCTATCAGAAGAAGATAATAATTTATTCTCATTAGATACAATTGTATCATATCCTTTATCTAATGACATTATTCTATCATGCAATCCTAGTTCTTTGCATGTATTAATTATTTCTTCCTCAGTGGTTCCTAGAATCATTAAATTATCTTTAATGCTACAGTTAAAGAAAAATGGACTTTTGCGAGCAACTGAAACTAAATTATAATATGAATCTTCCGATATTGTAGAAATATCTATTCCATCTAGTAATATTTGACCTTCCAATTGCCTATTCATCTTTAATAATAAATCTACAACACCCGTTTTACCACTTCCTGTTTTACCAGTTATAGCATACATTTTATTTGGTTCTAGTGTTAAAGAAAAATCATTTAATACAGGATCATGCCTATATCCATATAATATATTTTTAAATTCTATTTTTCCTTCTATGTTTTTAACTTCTAATAAATTGTTTTTTCCTTCATTAGCATATTCAAATAATTTATTAATTCTTTTCATAGATATTTTAAGATTACGATATTCTAAGTTTAATGTTGTTACTAGAGAGAAATTATCAATCAATTTTTGATAATAACTATATATTATTACAAGTATTCCTACTTCCATATTTCCATGTGATATTTGATAAACACCATATATTAATAATAAAAGTCTTAAAGTTTCTAAAAAATATACACTTATTATATTTACTGAATTATATGTTGTAGAGTATTTAGCATTATCACTTGTCCATTTATTAGTGTCAAGTAATGCTCTATTATTAATCTTTTTACCTATATTAAATCCTTTTATTTCTTTAATACCACTAAATATATCACTTATAGTGCTTGTTTTTTTATCATATGAATCTTTTTTATTTTGATTAAATTCTTGTACTTTATCACTGCACATAATTATGAACATTAACACTATTAAAGATGCTGATAAAGTAGTAATAAACAAAGCAGTATTTATAGTAAAAAAGTAATAAAATATAAATACTAATTCACATATTTGAATAATTCTATATATAGAATTTGAAAAGAATGTGCATATTATATCTATATCATTATTCATTATATTAAGATATTCTCCAGAAGAAAATCTAGATAAACTAAATATAGAATTTTTATATGTATACTGCATGCCTACAGTAGTCCATTCTTTATACAATTTGTTATATACATAGTAATATGTATATTGTCTAAAAAAATCAAACAGTTTATAAATTGTAATAACCACAATATATATAATTAATATATGAATAGCTTTTTGAAACAATGATAAAGATACGAAACTAATCATTTCGCTATATAATATTGGAATAATCAATAAGCATGCTCTTAAAACTATGCATACAAAGAATTCTAATCCTATTTCTTTACCAGTTTTTCTTAATATTTTCTTGTTAAATTCTTTCATATATCTCCTATTATAATAATTATAACTATTTAAATATTAAAATACAAGTTAGTTATTTAATTTATATTAAAATAATGATACAATGATTTTAAGGGGTTTTTAATAGGAGTATTAAAAATGGAATTAGATATTATTATACCTACTTATAATGAAGAAGGTAATATTAAAAATTTTTATAATGAAACACAGAAAATATTAAAAGATATTAAACATAACTATATATTTATTGATGATGGATCAACTGATAAAACATTTGAAGAATTAGAAGAAATATATAAAACAAATGATAATAATATTAAAGTAATTAGTTTTTCAAGAAATTTTGGAAAAGAAGCTGCTATGTACGCTGGACTTCAATATTCAAAAGCTAAAATTGCATGCATAATAGATGTAGATAATAAACAAAATTTAAATTATCTATTAAAGATGTATAATTTTTTAAAAGAAAACTCTGAATATGATTCTATATGTATGTGTCAAAAGCAAAAAAAGAAAAAATTTTTTCAACATTTGTTTTATAAATTAATTAAAAAGATGTCTAATCTAGAAATTATAGAAGGTGCTTCAGACTTTAGAATGTTTCGAAGGAATGTTGTATTAGCTATAAATAAAATAAGTGAAAAAAACAGGTTTACAAAAGGAATATTTAGCTATATTGGATTTAATACATATTATGATTATTATGATGTTGAAAATAGTAAATCTATAAAAAGTAAAAAAATACCATTTAATTATTTGTTTGATGCCTTAATAAATTCTAAACCTCTAAGGGCTGCCACATGGACTGGACTATTCATTAGCATAATATCTTTTTTATACTTAATTGCTATTATTATTAAAATTATAATAAAAGGTGTTGCTACTATTGGGTATTCTCCTATAATATGCATTATTCTTTTCCTTGGAGGTATACACTTAATATTTATAGGCATTTTAGGCGAGTATTTAGGTAAAACTTATAATGAAGCAAAAAATAGACCCATATTTATTTCTAAAAGGAAATTAGGATTTGATGAAGATATTTTATAAAAAAAGTAGTATTTGTATATACTATTTTTTTTATTTTTATGTTAATATATTATTAGGAGGTAAACTTATGAGATTAGATGGATTAGGAGTTCCAGTATATCCATATAATCAAGCTGCATCTAATGGCAATGGTTATATTTGGATTATTATTGCTGGAGTAATTGCTGTAATTGGAGGGCTATGCTTATACTTTACTATTTTCTCTGAAAAGAATTCTAGTAAATATAAAGGATTTATGGCTTGGCTTTATGATTTTGTTAAATTCAAAAAGCTATATATCACTGAAATTTTAAAAATCTCTTATATGATTTCAGCTATTTTCTTAACATTAGCATCTTTTGCTGTTATTTCTAATTTCTTATTATTCTTGTGTATATTGTTACTTGGAAATTTAGCATTAAGAGTTACTTATGAATTTTCATTAGTATTGTTATCAATACACGAAAATGTATCTGAAATTAATAAGAAACTAAAAAAATAAGATTTCTCTTATTTTTTTTTATAAACTTTTTAGTTGAACTGTGCTTTTAGCATTAATATCTAATTTAGAAAACTTTTTATTTTTATATAATATATATGCAGCCGCTCCTATCATTGCAGCATTATCTGTGCAATATTTTTTAGGTGGAACATGCATTTCAACACCTATAGAATCACACATTTCTTTTAAAGAATTTCTTATATGAGAATTACTCGCAACACCACCGCTAATTAATAAAGTTTTTAAATTATAATCTTTTAGTGCTTTTTTTGTTTTTTCTATTAGATTTTTAGTAACGCACTCTTGAAATGAACATGCTAAATCATATTTGTTAATTTCTTCATTTCTTTGCATAGCATTATGAGCAATATTATTGACATGACTCTTTATACCACTGAAACTGAAATTATATGATCCATCATCCATTAATTTAGGCATATTATATGATGGCTTCCCTTCTAATGCATATTTTTCTACATTAGGTCCCCCAGGATAAGGCAAAGATAATATTCTTGCAACTTTATCATATGCTTCTCCTATTGCATCATCTAATGTTTGACCTAAATATTTAAATTTGCTTTCACTTTCCATTAATATTAAATCAGTATGACCACCTGATATTATTAATGATAATAACGGATATTCAAGTTTATTGCCAATCATGTTAGCACAAATATGTCCCATCATATGATTTACCGCTATGAATGGTTTCTTATATATGAATGATAATACTTTAGTAGCTTCAACGCCAACTAATAAACTACCTAGTAATCCAGGAGCATAAGTACATGCAAAAGCGTCTATATCATCCAATTTCATTTTTGCTCTTGATAAGCATTCATCAATTACCATTGTTATATTTTCTAAATGTAATCTGCTTGCTACTTCCGGAACTACACCACCGTATTTAGTATGAACATCTATTTGAGTATTAATTACTGTTGAAACATCTTCATAACCATTTTTAATAATACTTACACTAGTTTCATCACAAGAAGATTCAATTGCTAATATATATATATCTTTCACATCTTCACCTTCTCCATAATAATTGCTGTGTCTTCACCATAATACCTATCTCTAACACTTATTTCTTTAAAACCAAGTTTAGTATATAGTTTAATAGCTATAGAATTTTTTTCATTAACCTCTAACATTATCTTATTATATTCTTCTTTATTAATCATTTCATTCATTAATAAAGTTCCGATCTTTTGATGTCTATTTTCTTCATTAACGAATAAATTCATTATATCTATTACTCCATCTACTAACCTTATTTCTAAATATCCTAATATTTTATTGCCGTCATAATAATTATATATAGAATCAGTATCACTTAATTTTTCTTTTTCAATCATTATTTTCTACCTCAATTTTCTTAATATAATTTGCTTTAATATGATGAGGATTTTCACTTTTAAGTTTATCACAATAATCT
Source organism: uncultured Eubacteriales bacterium (assembly GCA_900313815.1). Taxonomy (GTDB): domain Bacteria; phylum Bacillota_I; class Bacilli_A; order RF39; family UBA660; genus CAG-1000. Next base: position 38,383 of record OMST01000056.1, on the reverse strand, counting down.
ATTATTTTATTTATATCTAATTTATGTTCTACTTCTCTATAATTATAATGATTTTCATAAATATATTGTTCTTCTAATATTACCTTATTATCTTTTGAAACAGCATAAATATAAGAACCTTTATTATCATTTATAACAACCATTTTATCATCATTATTAGAATCACTTATCATATATGCTTTTAAACTAGATATTGTATTTATTTTAATATTTAATGCATAAGCCATTGTTTTAGCAATCGATAATCCTATTCTAATACCTGTAAAACTACCTGGTCCATTTACAACTATTATTTTATTTAGATCTTTAATATTTAAGTTATTTTCATTAAATATTTCCTCAATCATAGGCATAGTAAAAATAGAATGACTATATTCGCTTATTTTAGTTTTAATAAACAAATCATCCTTAGTTTTAACAGCAATAGTTATTAATTCATCATGAGTATCTATAAATAATATCATATTAAAGCCCCATTTCCTAATGTATTTTACAACAATTATTTTTTTATATCAATATAAAAGATAAGGCTTTAACCCCATAAGTCTTTTTTATATTCTCCATCTTCTATTAATTTATTTAAATAATTTATAACGCTTTCTTTATCTTCTTTATAAGTAACTCCTACCCATTTTGCTATAGTATCTATTATTTTAACCGAATATGCCCCAGTATCAACAGCTTTCGTTATTAAGTCTGGAATTAGATATTCATCTTTTTCTAAATCACTATGTCTTAAAAAACTTTCAAAATATTTATCAATTAAATCAAAGAAAGACGGTAAAAATGCAATCATATTCATAGAAACTTTTGTATCGCTACTTATCTCTTTAATATTGGTTGTTCCAAGTGGAGTTGCATATATTTTTCCATTTTGTTTTTCAATGCTACTTTCAACTATTTCCAATAGTTTACCATTCATAGTTTTCATAACTCCTCTTTTAACAGCTCCATTTTCAGTAATAGTATTTTCTACATTATATCCAACAATTGCAATTTCATTTTTATTATTATCTAAAAATTCACTTGCAACTTTAAATGCATCATAACCATAAAAATCATCAGAATTAATCATCAAAAAAGGCTCATGAATAACATTTTTTGCACATAATACAGCATGCGCAGTGCCTAATGGTTTAACCCTACTACTAGGGATTTCATATTCCTCTGGAACATTATCAAAATTTTGAAAAACATATTCTACTTTAATATGGTTTTCTACTCTTTTACCAACTGTATCCCTAAATAAATCATAGTTTTCTTCTTTTATAATAAAAACCACTTTGTTAAAACCCGCTCTTATCGCATCATATATAGAATAATCTATAATGTATTCTCCATTAGGTCCAAACTTTTCAGCTTGTTTTAATCCACCAAATCTGCTTCCCATACCAGCAGCTAAAATTAATAAAGTTTTATCTTTCATATTTCCACCTTCTATAATTATATATTAAAAGAAGATTGATAAAAAATCAATCTTCTAATTATTTTTTTCTTCTACTTTAGTTTTTTTATTAGTTGATTCATCTTGTTCCTCATTATCATCCCTGTTAACTTTTAAATCACTATTAGCTTCTACTATATCATATATTTCTTCTTTTGTTAAAGTTTCTTTTGTATATAATGTATCAGCTAAAATATCAACTAACTTTTTATATTTTTTAAGAATGTCTTCAGAACGTTTATAGCATTGATCTATTATTTTTTTAACTTCTTCATCTATTCTTAAAGCTACTTGATCAGAGAAATTCTTAGTTTGATTATAATCTCTTCCTAAAAATACACTTTCACTTCTGTGTTCTAGCTGAACAGGTCCTAGAGAACTCATACCATATTCTGTTACCATACTTCTAGCTATCTTAGTAGCTTTTTTGAAATCATCTGATGCTCCAGTAGAAATTTCTTTCATAAACATTTCTTCACTAACACGACCAGATAATAAAGTTGTTATTTGTGCTTCAAGATCATCTTTAGTATAAACTAATGTTCTTTCTTCTCTTGGTAACATTTGAGTATATCCACCTGCCATACCACGAGGAATAATTGTAACTTTATGTACTTCTTCTCCATTTGGAAGAACTATACCAGAAACAGCATGTCCAGCTTCATGATAAGAAACAATTTTTTTCTCATAATCAGTTACTTTTCTACTCGTTTTAGCAGGACCCATTAATACTCTATCACTTGCTTCATCTATTTCATCCATAGTAATAGCATTTTTGTTTCTTCTAACTGCTAATAAAGCAGCTTCATTTAATAAATTCTCTAAATCTGCTCCAGAATATCCAGGTGTTCTTTCAGCAATATTCTTAAGTTTTACTGAAGGAGATAATATTTTATTTTTAGCATGTACTTTTAATATTTCTTCTCTTTCTCTAACATCTGGTCTATTAACTGTAACCTGTCTATCAAATCTACCTGGACGAAGTAATGCAGGATCTAGTACATCTGGTCTATTTGTTGCAGCAATAATAATTATACCTTCATTTTCACCAAAACCATCCATTTCAGATAATAATTGGTTTAATGTCTGCTCTCTCTCATCATGTCCACCACCTAAACCCGTTCCTCTTTCACGTCCAACTGCATCTATTTCATCAATAAATATTAAACATGGGGCTGTTTGTTTAGCTTGTTTGAACATATCTCTTACACGAGAAGCACCAACGCCTACAAATAACTCTACAAAGTCAGAACCACTTATATAAAAGAATGGAACTCCTGCTTCACCAGCGACTGCCTTTGCTAATAAAGTTTTACCAGTTCCTGGAGGACCAACTAATAATACTCCTTTAGGAATTCTAGCACCCATCTTAGTGAATTTCTTTGGACTTTTTAGGAAATCAATTAATTCTTGAACTTCTTCTTTTTCTTCTTTCAATCCGGCAACATCTTTAAATGTTTTAGTACCACCATTTTCAGATAATTTTGCTCTACTTTTACCAAAATCAAAAGTTCCTTTTCCATTATTTCCTAATTTAATAAACATTACATATAATAATGCACCTATCATAATAAAAGGAACCACATTAAATAATATTGTTAACCAAATACTATTTTCTGGATTACTATTAGTAGTTACTTTTAAATTATTACTTTCGGCATAAGAATATATTGAAGAAATAACTGTATCAGTATATGGAACACTAACACTAAATATTTCTGTTTTTTTGTACCCATTTAATTTACCAGTAATAAGATAAATACCAGAACTAGATTTTGGAGTTACGTCCAATTCAGTAACATTATTATTAGCTAATTCTTTAGTTAATTCATTATAATCTAATGTGTTTATTTTTCTACCAAATGTATTTAAATATAAGTAGGCACCACATACGAATGCTATTAAAAATAAATATGGAATAAAATTCACACTTTTCTTACTCTTTTTTATATTCATAATCTTCTTCCTTTCCTAATAATACCTTAGTATAATATCATACTCTTCGGTTGGTTTTTTGTCAAATTTAGACTTTTTAATTCCAGGAATCCAAACTATATTATCTTTAGAGTCTAATACTATTGGCCATAGTTTTCTATCACTGGTTTTAATCTTCTCATTAATAAAAATATCACTTACTTTTTTGCGACCTTCCATTCCTTTAACATCAATCTTATCTCCATCTTTTCTATTTCTAACATATAAAGGTAATGCAACGTCTTTACTATTTAGTCGAACAACATAGTTAGAGTGATCATTTATATCTTCTATTTGTTCAATTATTTTTCCATTCGGAAGATTAACTACTTTATTAATTTCTATTTCATAAGAACCATACTCATCTTCATCAAAACTAAATACCAATTCATTGTAGGCTTTTATTACTATAACATTATTTGGTAAATGAACTATACTATTTGATTTTGTTGAATATATTAAATCAAATATTAAATCAACGTGAGCATCTCCAACTATTAATAAATCATCACCATATATTTTTTCCAAAATATTGTAAATTATTTTAGTTTGAATAACTTTTTCTAATACTTTGAATTTATCGATATCTAAAGATCCATTTACAAACACTTTATTAAAAACTTTTCTTGCTTCTAAATCAATATAATTACTATTTTCTAATAATGTTTCACTAAATTTTAAGAATTTTTTATGAACATTTTTTTCTTCTTTTTTTAAAAATGGTAATACTACATGTCTATATCTATTTCTAGTATAATGATCTTCATTATTAGAAGCATCAATCGCATATTTTATATTATTTTTCTTATTGAATTCATTTATTTCATCTTTAGTAACAGTTATTAGTGGCCTTACTATTTTGTATGTATCTTTATCAACTATTCTACTAAAACCACTATATCCTTTAAGAGTTGAGCCCCTTACTATTCTCATAAGTATTGTTTCAATTAAATCATCACCTTGATGAGCAGTCATTAAATACTTAGCACTATATTTTTCTACAAGTTCAGTAAAGAAACCATATCTAACACTTCGTGCTTCATTATGAAAATTATCATCTCCCCAAGACTCTATTTTAATATACTCAAAAATAATATTGTTTTCTTTACAATACTTTTCTAAATCCTTTTTTTCTTGCTCACTTTCAACTCTTTTATTATGATTTACATGAGCACATACTATTTTAAATCCTATTTTATTTTTAAATTCATTTAAAATGTATAATAGGGCCATAGAATCGGGTCCACCTGAAACACCAATAACAACTGTATCAGAAGGCTTTAATTCTATTTCCTGACCAATAAAATTATATACTTCTTCCATATCAAGCCTTTCTATTATTCTTCTATTTTTATGATTATTTCACCATTTTTAGAATATAAATATTTTTCACGAGCATATTTTGCCATATATTCAGGATCTTGTAGTCTATTAATTTCATCTTTTAAATTTTCATCTTCAGCAAGTTTTTCATTAAAAACTGTATTTAAATCTTTTATTTCATTATTATTTTTAATAATTTGAGATACATATGAAATAGTAGTAGAAACAAAAACCACAATAGATATTATAAACACTATTGTTAAAAAAGTCACTCTAAATTTAGTTTTTTGACTCATTTTTCTCATACTATTATATCCCATCCTATTATTAATATAATTATAACTTATGTATATTTACAATTACAATCAATTAAACATATTTTTACATTTTTTTTGTAAATTTTTATAATTTAATACAAAAAATGTAGTTATAGTTATTAATACGAATACTATTTTAACATCCCCTTCATTTATAAGTAGAAAAATTACAAAATAAATAATTATTAAATCTATGACAAATAATAAAGAATTTAAAATATTAAAAGATCTATTTTTATCATGAAAGAATCTATAGAATGTGATATATAAATAACTACTAATGGTTCCATATAAAAAAGAAAAAATAAAAGATACTATTTGTTCTTTCAAACTCATTTAAACAACCTTGATATTAATCCATCATTTTTTACTTTAGTATCATCTAAATAAGTTAACGATATTATTTTTCCTTTTATAGATAATTTCCCTGAATACGTATCTAAATTTACTAATTCTAAATTATTACCTTTTATTAGTATGGATCCCATAGTTGAATCAATAAAAAACTCTGTATCATCAAAACTATTTAATTTTTTAATTCCGCTTAAAACTATATTTTTTCTTTCTGCTATTGTTATATTATGATTAGATATATTCATGATGTTGGTCTCTTTTACAATTTCCATATTATCACCAATTAATATTATTCAAGTAAATAAAAAAAAAGACCTTGATGGTCTTAATTTATTATTCTTCAGTTTCGTTTGTTTGAACGTCTTCTGCTTTATCATAAGCATCTAAAATTTCTTTTTCAAACATAGTTCTTACTTCTTGGTTGATTGGATGAGCAATGTCTTTGTATTCACCTACTGGAGTTTTACGACTTGGCATAGCGATAAATAGTCCATTATCCCCTTCAATAATTCTAATATCGTGAATAGCTATAGCATCATCAACAACAACAGATGCAATTCCTTTCATACGAGAATTTTCTCTCTCAACCTTACGAATTTTTACAGATGTTATTTTCATAAGTACCTCCTTACATTTAGCTACTTTAATTATAATACATTTATTACTCAATATCAATATTTTTAATTAAATTTGGTAAGTGTCACCACTTTAGTAGCTACGTCAGAATATGTCCATGTTTTAATGCCTTTATTAGTTTCAACTGTGAATAGATTAGAATATATAGATTTAATATAACCTTCATAGTATTCATACTTGTTTCTACCAATATTAACTTTGATTTTTAATTTTTTTCCTGATAATTCATTAATACTTTTAATAATTTTGTTAATATTCATTATTGTCCTTTCTTGGAAATCCAACAAACATTACTCCGTTTGTTATCACTCCTCCAAATCCATCTGAACCACATTTAGTTTTTTCCAATATGCTAAGTATATTTGCTTTTTCACTTTGCTCTAATAAAGCTATTGAACAAGCTAATATTGCTGGATCTAACGCGTGTATATTTATATGTTTAGGGCTCGATGCAAATGTAGATTTCGCCAATATTAAATTTTTATAATCGCTTTGACATGCACCAGCTATAATTATTAAATCCTGATGCTTTTTATAATACTTTCTAACTTCTTTCACTGTTTCAATAAAATATTTGCTATTTTTGTATGTATTTGTTTTTTTATAATAAGCATCGTGTCCTGTTATTACCAATATTGAAGGATCACATGTATTTAATAAATCCAACACATGATCTTTAAATTCTTCTATCTTATAACAATATCCATAAGCTTTAATATTTTGTTTTTTATAATATTTTAAGCATTTATTTAAATAATCAGTATCCGTATCTAAGTGCAAAATAGTTCCAGGAATATAAAAGTAATTATTTGTATCTAAATTTCTTAATTTATTATTATTTCCTTTATCAGTGCATTTATTACATGGTATTAAATCTTCTATATTTGAATCGGCATATAATCTTAAATCTACTCCGGTTAAATAAACAATATTATCATTGATTTTAGTAATTTTAAAAATTATATCATTATTATATTTTTTTCTAGTAACGTAATCTCCTATTTTAAACATAATCCCCTATATATAAATATGTTTTTTAAATAAATATATTCATTATTTATGAAATATTTATACTATTATGATATAATTAGCTTGTGATAAATATGATTTTAAGTATATGTAATAGCCCAAGTATTTTAGAAATAATTAAAATAGTAAGAATAATAATTACTGTTATTTTAATTGTGGTTCCTTCAGTTTTAATGTTTTCACTAATATTTAAATTTATTAGTGCAGCAACTAAAGGTGACGATGATGCTATAGCTATTATAAAGAAAAAAGCTGTTCCAAATATTGTAGCAGCTGCCCTAATATTTTTAATTCCAACAATTGTTAGCTTATTAGTACAAGTATCATTTCCAAATAGTGAATATTCTCAATGTTTAGATAATTCTAATAGCAATACAATAAGTGAATTATATTATAATGATGCATTAGCAAAATTAAATCTTGTTAAACAAACTTTATTATTAAATGATTACTATAACGCTGAAAGTAAAATAGAAAAGGTAAATGATGATACCCAAGAAAGTTTATTAGAAAAACTAAGATATTTAAAACCATTTGTTGATATTATGACAGAGATTAGACAACTAAGATTTTCTAAAAGCTATGCTAAACTAAGTGAACTTAGAGTTAGAGTTGAAAGTATTAATGATCAAGAGATAAAAGAAGTATTATTAAATGAATTAGAAAAAATAAGTTCTGGATTAATGATATTTGAACCAATATTACCTAATAGTGATGAGACAATTATTAAACAAGAAGAAACTGATACTTTAAAAGTTTATATTACTCAAAAAGGTAAATATTATTTGACAAGAATATGGGCAATAAATCCATATGAACAATTAAATAAAAGGGATGCTAGTCCATATGGTTCTGTACTTGAACGCCCCGGAAATTTATTAAAAAAAGAAATAACTGATAAAGGAATGAATAATAAATTAGTTTTAGGTTTTAATGCAAGTGGCTTTTATTTAAAAGATACATATGATCCTAATAGTGTTAATTATTATAGTGGTTATAACAAAACTAGTGTTGGTACAATTGTAATAACAGATGGAAAAGTAGTAAGAAATCAATGGGAAAAAGGCGATTTATTAACTTGGTTTATTGCAGGTGTAAATCCTGATAATCAAATGGTAGTATTTGTAGATAAAAAAATGAAAGAAACAAATAAAACTGAGAAGAAAGCTTGGTCAGAAAGCGTAATAAATTCCGGAATTAGAAACACATATACATTCGCAGCTCCAGTTATATTAGATGGTCAAAAAACAAATTATAATAATCATAATTCTCGTATGCCTGGAGATAATGAAGGGAAAAAAGGATTACAAATGCTATGCCAAATAAATAATAATAATTTTGTTTTATTTACTTCAAGTAATGAATCGAGAAATACTGGTATCAATATATTCTACGACCTAGGATGTCAGACAGCAGTTAATTTAGATGGTGGAGGTTCCGTTGCTCTTTTATTTAAATCAAGCAATTCATCTTCAATTGAAACTATAGTTGGTAATGGAAGAAGTCTTCCAGAGGTTGGATATTTTTCAGAATAAAAAAAATATCTAAAATATTTCATTAGATATTTTAACAAATTCCTCTATTGTTATTTGCTCAGCTCTTTTATTTAAATCTTTATCAAATGTTTTTAAAATGCTATTGATTTTTTCAAAATCATAGCTTTTTAAATTGTTTCTAAGATTTTTTCTTTTTTGCTTAAATGAATCTTTTATTAATTTATAAAATTTTTGTTCGTTTTTAACATTATATTTTTTATTTTTAATTAGTTTTAAAACCGTACTGTCTACTTTGGGAACAGGTTCAAAACAATTTTTACTTACATTACATATTTTAATTATATCAAAATTATACTGTAAAAAAACGCTTAAAGATCCATATTCTTTTGAATTAGGTTTTGCTGAAAATCGATCAGCCACTTCTTTTTGAATCATTATGGTTATTTCATATGGATTACTTTCACTTACAATTTTATTGATTATCGCAGTTGTTATATAGTAAGGTAGATTGCCTACAAAAAATAATCTCTTATAATCTTTAGTATAATCATTTAAATTAATTGTTAAAAAGTCATTAAATATAATTGTTAAATTATCACTTTTTATAAGTGATAATTTATCTTTTAATCTTTCGTCTATTTCAAAGCAAATTACTTTACAACCTTTTTTTACTAATTCTTGTGTTAAAGCACCTGATCCAGGGCCTATTTCTATAATTAAATCATCATTGTTAACATTAATAGATTCTGCTATCTTATTTATAATATTTTTATCTATTAAGAAGTTCTGGCCCAATGATTTTTTATAATCAAAATTTCTCATTTTGTCCATCCTTCTCTTAAAACTTCAAACTCTAATTGTCTCACTCTTCCAACATGTTTTATTGCATAATCTTCACTTTCTGTTAATAAATCAATAACATTGCCTCCAACGCCTCGATCAAGTACTATCGCAACAATTGGTTCATTAGAAAGTTTATTAACATTAAACTTTAATATAGTACCACAAGGATATTTTCTGCTACTAGCAACTATTCTTATCCTGCCATATGTTTTATCATTATAATATATACCCTCTTTTATAACATTAGTTCTTGGAGGGCATGCTAAATATCCAGTGCAAAGAGCACAATCGCCTGCGTATCCAGTTAATTCACCAACAAAAGTATATATAGGATTATTAATACCTTTTTTATATAACTCATTTTGAGATGCTTGTATTATTTCTTTTCCTACACTTTTAGTAAGATCATCATTTAGTGAAATTGAAAGCATTCCTGTCCTAGGTAATTCTTCCTTTAAACAGAAAATAACAGCTAATATAAATAAAAATTGTAAGCCCATAATAATACGGCTGATTATATACTTCTTCATATTGCCTCTCTCTTGACAATATTATATAATCTTGTTTATTGAATGTCAAAAATATCATTAAAATTTTCACTAGTTTTTTTAATAACTTCATCTACAGATACATTTTTTATTTCAGATATTTTTTTAGCAATATAGTATATGTTTGCTGGATTATTTTTTTTGCCTCTAAATGGTTCTGGTGATAAATATGGACTATCAGTTTCTAATAATATATAATTAAGATCAATTTTTTCTATTACTTGATATAATTTAGAATTTTTAAAAGTCAACACTCCACCGATTCCTAATTTATATCCCAATTTAATAAATTCTTTTGCCATTTCATAGCTTCCACTAAAACAATGAATAATACCTTTTAGATTTCTTTTTTTTAATATATCAAATGTATCTTGCATAGCATCTCTAATATGAACTACAATCGGCAATTTATATTTTTCAGCTAAATCTAATTGCTTGTTAAATAATTCTTTTTGTTCTTCTTTATTAGTATCATTTTGATAATAATCTAAACCTATTTCTCCCACAGCATATACTTTATTGTTTTTTATTAGATGTTCTAATTCGCTCAAATCAGCAGTATCTATACATTCAGGATGTATACCAACTGCTGGCAATAAAAAGCCATCATATTTTATATATGATTCAATTACTTCCTTTGAAGTCTTAATACTATCTGCACAATTTAATACATATCTAATATTCTTATTTTTTAAGTCATATATTAATCCATATATATTATCATAGTATTCATTTAAAATATGAGCATGAGAATCAATCATTATAAACTCCAAAAATATTGCAATAAATATTTTTTAATATAAAATAAAATCCTAAAAACAAATACATAATTTGATATGCATAAAAATGAAATTTACTACCTAATATAATAATACCAATAGCACCAATTAAACTCATTAAAGTAAATTTTAACATGCTATTATCTTTAAAAACATTTCTCATAATTTTCATAGTCATCACATATCAATATTAACATTTCATATATTTTATTTTCAATAACAATGACAAAATAAACAAATAATTTACATTTTTTTACATATTATATATATTTGTTTTTAATTATATCATAAATAATTTTTAAGTATTCTAAAACTGTTTTAGTATCATGATTATGCACTACAACAATTGCTCCATATAAATCGCTATTTAATACAATTGGATATATTATTAATTTCCCGTTTTCATAGTTACATGAAATCAACTCATAGTTTTTAATATCTTCATCTATAAATATTTTTCTATCATTAATAATATCTATTATTTTAGATTCTATCTTTTCACCAGTAGTCACTATTCTATTATTTACTATTAATCTAAAATTGACATTAGTAATTTTAATAAAGCTTGAAATTATTTTAATTATTTCGTTTTGATTACTTTTAATATATGAATATTTTTCTAATATTATTTTTTCATCTTCTAATGATATTTGAAAATCATCGCCAGTATTAATATTTAAATATTTTCTTAATTCTTTTGGTAAAACAATTCTTCCCAAATCATCTATTTTTCGAATGATTCCACTAGTATTCAAATATATCACCCTTATAATATTTTGAATACATTTATATTATTTATACAAGAAATTTTTGCTTATATATTATTTCTAATAATGATTCTAAATAATAAATATAGTTCTTTTCTAGGCTTGCTTTCAATAAAGTTATAAATATTGATCCGTTCTTATATTCGAAATTAAATTTTGTAGTTATTTTCGCTGATTCTAAGAATAATGATTCTATATTTAATGTCTCATAATTCTCTTTTTTTATTTTAAGAACACACTTTAAATTGTCATTTTCTGTTATTTTAACCATTGTAATAGTTAATAATTTTTCTATATATTTTTCATGAGCATATATTATTATTTTTTCATTTGTATAACCGAATCGATCTTTAATTTCTTCTAAAACATCATTTAATTCTTTTTTATTAGTAATACCATTTATTTTTTTATGTAGTTCAATAACAATTTCGCTTTCATCTGTATATTCTTTACTAATATGTGTTTCTACATCAATTTGTTGTAGTTCTTTTTCATCTTCTTCATCAATTTCTTTTCCACTAACTTCTTCATTTAATAAATCCATGTACATGCTAACACCAACTGAATCTATAAAACCAGCTTGTTCTTTTCCTAAAATATCTCCTGCTCCTCTGATTGCTAAATCTCTTAAAGAAATTTTATATCCACTACCTAATTCAGTAAATTCTTTTATAGCCTCTAATCTTTTTTTAGCAGTACTATTTAATACTTTTTCTTTTTTATACATCAAATATGCATAAGCAATACGATCACTTCTACCAACTCTTCCCCTTATTTGATAAAGTTGACTTAATCCAAATCTATCACTATCAATTACAATTATTGTATTTGCATTTGGAATATCTATTCCATTTTCAATAATTGTTGTGCTTATAAGTACATCATATTCAAGATTAGTAAAATCATATATTACATCTTGCATCTCATCTTTAGACATCTTGCCATGTGCATAACATATTCTTGCTTCAGGTATAAGTTTTCTATATTTATCAACTATGTTATTCATATTGATAATGTTATTATATAAAATAAACACCTGTCCTTTTCTAGACATTTCTTTTATAATTGCTTCTCTTATTAACATTTCATTATATTCAATAACATATGTTTGAACCGGATATCTATTTTTAGGCGCACTTTCAATTAAAGATAAATCTCTAATACCGACAAGAGACATTTGTAATGATCTTGGTATTGGTGTTGCGGATACCGATAGTACATGTACATTCGATTTTAGTTTCTTGATTTTTTCTTTTTGCTCTACACCAAAACGATGTTCTTCGTCTATAACCAGTAATCCTAAATCTTTAAATTCAACATCATTACTTAATAATCTATGAGTACCAAATATTATATCTATTTTTCCTTCTTTTAGTTTCTTTAATTTCTCTTGAACTTGTTTATTTGAATAATGTCTATTTACTATATCTATATTAATTCCATAATTTTTAAATCTATCTTTAGCAGATTCAAATTGCTGATGAGAAAGCAAAGTTGTGGGGCATAAATATGCAACTTGTTTATTATTCATTACAGTTTTAAATATGGCTCTAAATATTACTTCTGTTTTACCATATCCAACATCTCCACATAATAATCTTTCCATTGGTCTAGATTTTTCTAAATCTTGTTTGATCTCAGTAGAACATTTTAATTGATCTGCAGTTTCTTCATATTCAAATTCAGATTCAAACATTAATTGTTCTTCGTCGTCTTTTTTAAACGGTTCAATAGTTGCTTTATTTCTTTCTTTATAGATTTTTAATAATTCTCCTGTTATGCTCTTTATTCTTTCTTTAATTCTTAATTTAGTTTTAGTCCATTCAACACTATTAAGTTTATTTATTGTAGGTTTTGCACCTTCTTTTGCAGAGTATTTGTATAATTTAGATATATCTTCAACAGGCATATATAATTTATCATTACCTTTATATTGAATTAATATATAATCTTTTTTTAAACCTTTTTTCTCTATAGTAGTTATGCCCATATATATACCAATACCGGATTTTCTATGGACAACATAGTCTCCTACTTTAATACTATCGATAGAAGAAATTTTACTACCATAATTTTGGCTTTTTAATAATTCTTTATGTACTTTGTACTCATATAAATCATGTTCAGAAAAATAGTATTCGTCTTTATATATAAAACCATGATTTAGATTTTCTCCTATAATTGTAATATTTTTATATATTTTTTTTAATTCATTTGAAAGATTTTTATTTGTGCAATATAATTTTCCATTATTAGTAATAATAGCATCAGCAAATTTTTCCTTATTAGAATTATAATTGTCTATTGATTTTGCTTCAATTGTTAATTGTTTATTTTTATTATTAATTGTGTCAATAAAGATGTCTTCTTTTAAATTTACTAATTGATTTACTTTATACACATCATTTTCAATTTCAAGGTATTTAATTTGAGGTAAAATCATCTTTTCTTGATTTAATAATTGATTATAATTATGAAATATTACTTTACCATCATTTATATATTCTCTCAATGAAGAATTATTATCTCCAAAGTCATCTTTAATTGAACTAATGCAAGCATCTTCTATTTCTTTTATTGACTTTTGAGATACTGGATCAAAATATTTAATTGATTCTATCTCATCATCAAACAATTCTAGTCTTAATGGATTATCATAGTTTATAGGAAATATATCTATTACAAATCCTCTTACAGAAAAATCAGATGTATCATATACAATGCTTTCTTTCTTATAACCTATATCTAATAATTTTTTAATAAAAGATTCTCTATCAATTTTATCCCCTTTTGTTATTTTAATCTTTTTACTATTGTATTCAAATAAACTTGGTAGTTTTTTAATAAAACTATTTAAATGCACTAATATTATTTTGGGTTCATTATTACTAAATTTGTTTAACAAATTAGATCTCATAAACAATAATTCAGGAGAAGTGGCAATTGCCTTTTTTGTTATAAAATCGTCTTCTGGAAAAATATAAACATTATCAACATAATTTTTCAAATTGTTATATATTTCTGTAGCTTCATTAAGTGTAGGTGTTACTAATAAAATGTTTTTTTGCAACTTAAAAAATATATATAATATAAATTGATTATATATTTCATTAGGACTAATAAATATCTTATTATATTTATTTATATCAAAATCAAATAGTTTTAAATATAATTTACTATTCATTTGACTTATTATATTTCTCCATCAATTTATCGATATCTAATATACTAAAATCATCTATAATATTACATATAACAGGTAATAATTTATCTATTTTTTCATTTTCATCTTTTGAAAATGTTCCGAGAACATAACTCATTAATTCTTCCTTGGTTTTTGATATTCCTATTCTCACACGTTGAATATTATTTGTTTTCAAATTTTCTATTATATTATTAATTCCGTTATGGCCACCAGAAGAACCATTTCTTTTAATTTTAAATTTACCAATTTCAAAATCAACATCATCATAAATTATTAAAATGTCTTTTATATTAATATCGTAAAAATTAACAAATTTTCTAACAGCTGTCCCGGATAAATTCATATATGTTTGTGGTTTTACTAGTATTATTTTTTCATTATTAACAATAATTTCAGTATATAAACTATTATATTTGTTTTTAAATAATAAATTATTTTTTTTCGCATAAAAATCTATGGCTCTAAAACCACAATTATGTCTCGTATTCTCATATTTTTTATCCGGATTTCCTAGACCAACCACTAATTTCATTATTATTTCTCCTTATCGAACAATTCATTATATAATTTATTCTTACTAATATTATATTGATCTGCCACTTCATGAACAGCATCTTTTTTTGAATATCCTTTTTTTATTAATTCTTTTACTTTTTTATTATAATCAATTTTTTCTTCTTTGTCGGTATTTCCTTCAACGACTATTACTATTTCCCCTTTTATTTTATCACATATTTCTATTAAATTACTTATTTTATTTCTTAATACTTCTTCATGTATCTTTGAAATTTCTCGTACTATGGCAGCATTTCTATCACCAAATACTTTTAACATTAGTTCTAAAGTACTTTTAATTCTATGAGGTGCCTCATAAAATACTAAAGTACAATTGTTTTCTCTTAATTGAATTAATTCTTTTTTTGCTATAGAACTCTTACTGTTTAAAAAACCATAAAACACAAATTTTTCATTAGAAATACCAGACATATTCAAAGCCGGTAAAAGAGCGCTTGCTCCAGGTAAAGAAATAACAGTAATATTTTCATTAATACATGCATCAACAATAACATTCCCTGGATCACTGATTAATGGTGTTCCTCTATCGGTTACATATCCTATATTTTTCCCTTCTTTAAGCGTTCTAATAATTCTATCCTTGTGCATCATTTCCGAATACTTATGGCATGATTCTATCTTTTTAGAAATATTAAAATATTTTAGTAAGTTTAAAGTATTTCGGGTATCTTCGGCATATATTATATCAACATCTTTTAATGTGTTTATTCCTCTTAAAGTTATATCATCTAAATTGCCAATAGGAGTAGGTATCAAATATAATTTTCCATATTTACTATCTTCATAACTTTTTTGATTCATTTTATCACTTCCCAAACATTTCTAATACTTCATCTGTATAACTACCGTCTTCATTATGAACATATAATGGTGGTAATATTTTTAATCCTGTTGAACCATTTTTTCTACCATCTATCAAAACAAGATTAGATTCTTTTCCATTTTTAGGATAAATAAATCTTATTCTTTTTGGTTCTATATTATTTAGCTTCATTAAATATATTATTTCAATTAATCTATCTGTTCTATGAATAAGGTTTAATGAACCGCCATTTTTTAATAACTTTTTACTTACTTTAATTATATCTTCAAGATTTATTTCAATTTCATGTCTAGCTATTGATTTAATTTTATTATTATTAATAATACTATTTTCTTGTTTTTTAAAATAAGGTGGATTGCATGTAATTATATCAAAATAATCAGTTTCATACAAATTAGAAATATTTTTAACATCTTCATTAATTAACCTGATATTCTTAAATTGTTTGTTTAAGTCAATACTTTGCTTAGCTAAATCAAATATTTCTTTTTGTAATTCAACTCCAAATATTTCGGCATCAGTTTTTAAAGATAATATCATTGGTATAGGTGCATTACCAGTACATAAATCCATTATTCTTTTTGTACTAGGATTAATTTGAACAAAATACGGAAGAAGAACTGAATCCAAACTAAAATTAAAATAGTCTTTATTTTGAACTATTTTAATATTGTTAAAATATACTAAATCATTTATTATATTTTTTTGTTGTTTCATTTCTAAAAGGTACCTTTACTTCCATTTTATTTCCATTTTCACTTAAAAAAACATATTTTCTATTAGGAATATCAATACTTAATACTGTTCCAGTTTCATTTTGATATTCTATCTTATCTCCAACTTCAGGAAGATTTTTTCTATATTCGGTATATAAATCATCTTCAAATTTTAAACAGCATAATAATCTACCACATAAACCGTTAATTTTATTAGGGTTTAGTGCTAAATTCTGATTTTTAACTTGAGCAATTCCAACAGAATCTAAATCATTTAAAAAATTTGAACAACATAATTTTCTACCACACGCTCCAATGCCAGAAATTTCTTTTGCTTTATCTCTTACCCCAACTTGTCTTAATTCAATTCTTGTTTTATAAATAGAAGCCAATGATTTAGCCAAATCTCTAAAATCAACTCTATTATCCGCTAAAAATTGAAAAAATAATTGTTTCTTATCAAATGTATAATATGCATCCAAAAATTTCATATCTAATGAATATTCATTAGCAAATTCTTGGGCTTTTTTTAATGCTTCAGCAGCTTCTTTAATATTATTATTATTTTGTTTGATATCTTTATCATTAGCAATCTTTAGTACATTAGAATGTTCTTTTTTATCATCCAATTCACCTAAAATTGCGCTTATTTTTCCAAATTGTTGTCCCCTTTCAGTTTCAACTATAACATAGTCGCCAATTTTTAATTCTAGATTGTTACTATTAAATGTATATTGTTTACCATTTGATTTAAATTCTACACTAACACATTTCATTTTTACATCTCCACATTTCTATAAGGAATCTATCTATAGCAAGATTTTTATTTAAATAGTTATTTAAATTGTTAATTGTTTTATCAATAACTAAAACTTTTTTTGACAACGATATTATATCATTTTTTTCTATTATAATACTATCATATTTTTCATTATTTAATTTTTTTCTTAAAACTAGATCATATTCTTTTAATAATATATATAATATTTCCTTAAATTTCTCTCGATCTTCTATTTCAGAGTAAATATTATTATATTCAAACATTGTATTTATTCCATTACTTTCAATGTTATTTATTATTTTTAATGAGATGTTTCTTAATTCCTCATTTTCTATTTTTCTGTCAACGGATGAATTAATAAATATTTTTTGGCATCTACTTTTAATAGTTTCCCTAACATTTTCTATATTGTTTGATAACAAGAAGGCATATACATTCAATTGAGGCTCTTCTAATGTTTTAAGTAATGCATTGTATACTGTATCAGATAATCTCTCAGCACCATTAATTATATATATTTTTACATTATTAAATTGGGATGTTTTAGATATATTATTTAATAGTTGTTTTATTTCTTCCTTTGTTATTAATTCACTATATTGATCATAATAAAAGATGTCGGGATTTTCTTTAATATTTTTAATTCCCGGTAAAATTTTACTATCTATAATTTTTATTAGACTTTCTTCTATTTCATCAAAAATAACATTTCCAATAAGAAATGCATGTGAAATGTTATCTAAATGATTAAAATACTCCTCTAACTTATTCAAAAAAACCTCCTAAAAGTAATATCTAAAATATATAATTGCCATTATTGCTATCAAATCATAGCAATAAACTATTATTATTGTATATATATTTATTGGAATCATTTTACCAGTTTTACTAATTATTATATTTACTGTATATAATAAACATAATGTCCAAACTAATTTTTTAACTATTAGAAATATCATAGTTTACCTCAAAATAATTTATGATATTTTTTTTATGATATTACTTTTCTATCATCCCAAGCTTTAGAAACCATAATTGGGTCTAAATATTCAATATCTCCTCCCATAGGTATTCCGTATGACAATCGTGATACTTTAACGTTATGTTTTTCAAGTACTTTTTGTAAATACAATGAGGTTACTTCACCCTCAATTGAAGGATTTAATGCTATTATTATTTCTTTAATATCATCACTAATTCTATTATTTACTAGATTAGAAATGTTTAAATCTTCAGGATTTTTCCCATCCATTGGTGAAATTAATCCGTTTAAAACATGATATAAACCATTATATTTTTTTGTTTTTTCAATAAAAAATACATTTTTAGAATCTTCAACAATACATATAGTTGAAGTATCCCTACTTTTATCTTCACATATATCACATGTTTCATTATCAGTTAAGCATCCACAAATAGAACAATTTTTAATATTTTTTTTAAATTCTAATAAAGCTTTTGATAATTCTTCTATTTCTTCATATTCTCTTTCTAGTAAAGAATATGCATATCTTTCTGCGGTTTTTTCACCTACTCCGGGTAATATAGATAATTGTTGAACCAAATTTATAAAACTCTTTGGCGCTGCCATTTATTAGAATAATCCCCCTAATCCATTTGTATATTTACCAAGTTTTTTATCTTTTTCTTGTTTTACTTGGCTTAACACATTATTAATGGCCACTACCAAAATATCCTCCAACATTTCACTATCTTCTAATAAATCTTTATTTTTAATAGTTACTTTTTTTATTTCATTTTTACCATTACATTCAACTAGTATATTTTCATTTTCATAATTAAATAATGTACCTTCAATTTCTTTTGTGGTTTTTTCTAAATCTCCTTGTAATTTTCTTGCTTGGGCCATAATTGCTTGCATATTCATATTTTATCATTCCTTTCAATCTTCTTTTATTATTTCTTCTCCAAATATGTTTTCAATTGTTTCTTCTAATTTATTTTTATTTTTCTTAGTTGTCTTAATTTTTTCTTCTTTATATTCATATTTTTTGCCATTTTTAATATTTTCAATATATTCTTTTTTAATTTTATTACATTCTTCTCCAGTCATTGCTACCATTGAATATTTTTTATTAAATATTTTCTCAATGAATTTTTGTATTTCTTCTTCATTTTTTTCAAATAATATTACATCAAAATTATTTTTAAAAGATATAATTGCATTTTTTTCAGATACTATTTCTGGTATTCCTTTAATCAATAAATTGCTTAAAGCATTATATTTTTTATTAGATAAATATTCATTTATTGAATTATATTTTTCAATAAATTTATTTTTTAATTCCTTACTTGCTCCTGAAAACGAATTATTTATTTTAATATTTCTTAATTCTTCATTAATTTTTGGTTCCAATACCGTTTTTTCATATATTATTTCTTCTTTTTGTGAAATATCAATTGTTTTTTCATTTTTATTATTTTTTAGATTATTAAACAATAGCGACATTTTTATACAGTATATTTCCATAATTGTTTTTTGATTAGAAGTTTTCTTTAGATCATTAATAAGATTAAATATTTCTTTGGATAATTCAATTAATAAACTACTATCAATCTTTGAAAATAATTCTATTTTTTCTTCGTATTTTTTATCAAAATATTTATTAGTGTTATCATATATTATTATATTTCTTATTAGTAATTGTAGTCTATCACATATGTTTAATAAATTTTTACCAGCATTGTATACTGCATCAATATAATTTAAAACTGACTTAACGTCATAATTAACAATGCTTTTTAGTAGCTCTATAATTTCAATTTCACTAACATCTCCAATTAAATTATAAACATCGTCTAAAGTGATATCATCTTTTTCTATTGATAATATTTGATCAAGTAAATTAATTGCATCTCTTAAACCACCATCACTAATACTTGATATTAGTTCTATAACTTCCTTACTTAGTTTTTTATTTTCTTTTTTTAATATTAAAGATATTCTATCAAAAATTTGTTTTTCAGTAAGTTTCTTAAAGTCAAATTTTTGGCATCTTGATACCACAGTAGATGGTATTTTATTAAACTCAGTTGTAGCTAAAATAAAAATGATATTTTCGGGTGGTTCCTCTAATGTTTTTAATAAAGCGTTAAACGCACTAGTTGATAGCATATGTACTTCATCTATAATATATACTTTATATTTTAAATGTACTGGTAATAATTTAACATTGTTTCTAATTTCCCTAATTTCATCAACACCATTATTACTAGCAGCATCGATTTCTATGATATCTATTTCATCATCAAAATTAAGTTTGCATACTTCACATTTATCACATAAATCACCATCTTCTGGTGATAAGCAATTAACTGCTTTTGAAAATATTTTTGCCACACTTGTTTTTCCAGTGCCCCTCGGTCCACTAAATATATATGCATGACCTATTTTATTATTTATTATACTATTTTTAAGTATATCTACTACAACTTCTTGACCTACGACTTCTGAAAATTTTTTAGGTCTATACTTTCTATATAAAGATACATATGACATAGTAAACCTCCTTTATTAATTATATCAAATTTATATATATAATACTATCTTTTATCAGCAAAAAAATCCTGTATTTCCTTTATAAAATAGTTTTTATCGCCGGTTTCAATTTCCTTTAAATTAAAATTGTAATTAATTTTTTTGCCATTATTAATAAAATAGTAAACATTTTTAATTTTTGACATTTTAATTACTTCTAAACACATGGGGCAAGGTTTCATTGTGGAATATAACACACATCCATTGAGATTCCATCTATTTAATTTTTTAGCGGCTTTCATTATTACAAGTATTTCAGCATGATATAAAGGATTTTTTTTATATTCACGCATGTTATATGCTTTAGCAATTATTTTATTATTATATGTAATAATAGCCGAAACAGGAACATCACCATTTCTTATTGCTTTAATATTCAATTTTTTTAATATTTTAAATATGTCATTCATACAAACACCTATTCGTATATTATTATAAAATAAATGTGCACATAGTAATTTTGTTTAAAGCTGCTATCTTCCGATTCTGACTTGGTTCACAAAATCACCATTGCACATTTCAATTATATCATATGGTATATTAATAATCAATTAATTTAATGTTTCACGTGGAACATAATTATATATTCAAACAATAATATGATCTAATTAATATTATTTTAATTATTAGTATTAATATTTTTTATCTGTATTTTAATATTTGCATGAACATTGAAATATTACAAATACATTTTATACTTTCATCTACTAAATATTAGCAAATAATATTATATTAAAATTATAATTGATATCTTAGTTAATGTTCCACGTGGAACATAATTATATATTTAAATAATATAATCTAATTAATGTTATTTTAATTATTAGTATTAATAATTTTTATCTGTATTTTAATATTTGCATGAACATTGAAATATTACAACTACGTTTTATACTTTCAGCTACCGAATATTAATAAACAATATTATATTATATTATTTTTTTTATAATTATAATTGATATCTTAATTAATGTTCCACGTGGAACATTAACTAGTTACAAAATTGATAAATAATATTATTAATTAATTTTCAATGTTCCACGTGAAACATTGAAAATAATATTTGATTATTAATTTAAATAAATTTATTTAATTGATAGATATTGATTGATACAATTTTTTAACACTATAATTTTAATACCTTTTAAAATATAATATTTATTGAAACAAAATTGATACAAATATTATTTCCCGGGAAATAAAAAGAAGAAAATTAATTTTCTTCTTCATTTGTTTCTTTATCTAATATTGATATGGAAGCCACCTTATTATTATCTTTTAAATTAATAAGTCTAACACCTTTTGTAACACGTCCCATTTGAGAAATTGAATTAATATCCAATCTAATAATAATTCCTTCAGTAGTTATAATCATTAAATCTTTATCATTGTCAGTAGATTTGAAACTAACTATTTTTCCATTTTTATCAGAAATATTTAATGTTTTAACTCCTTTACTGCCTCTTTTAGTTTCTCTATATTCTTCAATAGCAGTTTTTTTGCCATATCCTTTTTCAGTAACTACAAGTAATAGTTTACCAACTTCAGATATTTCCATACCAACACATTCATCATTAACGAGATTCATTCCCCTAACACCAGAAGCAGTTCTTCCCATGATTCTAATTTCGTTTTCAGGAAAACGAGCCATTCTACCATTAGATGAACACATAAGAACTTGATCTTCTCCGGTTGTCTTTTTAACAGATATTAATTCATCATTTTCTTTTAAGCTAATTGCTATTTTTCCACTCTGTCTTATATTATCAAATTCACTAATTAATGTTCTTTTTACGATGCCTTTTTTAGTTGCAAAAATCAAACATTTGTACGTATCATTTTCACTTATTTTAATCATTGTATTGATTTTTTCGTCTTTTTCAAGAGATAATAAATTTACGATTGGTAGTCCTTTAGCTGTTCTTGAATATTCTGGTATTTTATATCCTTTGAGTCTATATACTTTTCCTTTATTACTAAAGAATAATAAATTGTCATGAGTATTTAATGATATCAATTGCTCGACTACATCTTCTTCAGTAGTTTGCATTCCTTTAATACCAACTCCACCTCTATGTTGTACCTTATAAGTATCTTTTGTTATTCTCTTTATGTAATTTTTATTTGTTATTGTAACAATTACCTCTTCTTGTGGTATTAAAGATTCATCTTCAATGTATTCAACCGCTGTATTATCAATATTTGTTTTTCTTTCATCACCATATTTATCTTTAATTTCAAGCATTTCTTTTTTTATTATTTGTAATACTTTTTCTTCGCTGGCTAATATAGATTTTAATTCTTCAATTTCTGCTAATAAAGCAGCTAATTCAGCCTCTATTTTGTCTCTTTCTAATCCAGTTAATCTTCTTAATTTTAATTCTAAAATAGCTTCAGCTTGAATCATATCAAGTCCAAATTTTTCAATTAATTTATTTTTAGCTTCCTCATCTGTTTTAGCATTTCTTATTATTTTAACTACTTCATCTATATTATCTAAAGCAATTTTATATCCTTCTAATATATGTACTCTTTTTTCATCTTTTATTAAATCAAATTTGGTTCTTCTAATTATAACTTCTTTTTGATGATCTATATATTTTGAAATAATATCCTTAAGTCCTAAAGTCCTTGGAGTTAATCCATCTAACATCAAAAATATAATTCCATAATTAACTTGAAAAGCTGTGTGTTTATATAGATTATTTAAAACTACTTGAGCATTGGCATCCTTTTTTAAAGTTATAGTTATTTTTACTCCATCTTTTAAATCAGTATGATAATCAGCTATTCCATCAATTACTTTTGTATGAACTAATTCTGCAACTTTATTTTTTAATTCCATTGTATTTACACCGTAAGGAACCTCAGTAAATACTATGTTATTATGACCATCAACTTCTTCAATTTCGGCTTTTCCTCTAATTGTTATAGAACCTCTACCTGTTTCATATGCTTTTTTTATACCCGAACTTCCAAGAATTATACCACCTGTTGGAAAATCTGGGCCTTTAATATATTCCATTAATCCTAATACATCAATATCAGGATTATCTATATAAGCAACACATCCATCAATTACTTCACCCAAATTATGAGGAGGAATATTTGTTGCCATACCAACTGCAATTCCCATAGATCCATTAACTAATACATTAGGAAATCTTGATGGTAAAACTTTAGGCTCTTTTCTAGTAACATCGAAGTTATCATCCATATCTACTGTATCTTTATTAATATCTCTTAATAATTCTAATGATATTTTTGATAATCGAGATTCAGTATAACGCATTGCGGCAGCTCCATCACCTTCAATATTACCAAAATTTCCGTGACCATCAATAAGCACATATCTCTCATTGAAATCTTGTGCTAAACGAACCATAGCTTCATATATAGAAGAGTCTCCGTGTGGATGATAATTTCCCATAACTTCACCAACAGTTTTAGCACTTTTTCTATGTGGTTTATCTGGTGTATATCCTGATTCATACATTGACCATAAAATACGTCTATGAACAGGCTTTAGACCATCTCTTAAATCAGGAAGTGCACGAGACATTATAACACTCATTGAATATTCCATAAATGAGGTTTTTACTTCTTCAACTATATTATTGTGATCTAATCTATCTCTTTCATGAAAATACCCGTTAAAATTATTATCAACATTAACCTTTTCAAATTCTTCATTAGAATCGATAACTAAATCATCATTATTTATATCTTCATTCATAATTTTAAACCTCCTATATATCTAAATTTTGAACATATCCTGCATTTTCTTCAATAAATTTTCTTCTTGGTTCTACTTCATCACCCATTAATTTTTCAAATATAGCATCTGCGGCTATGCAGTCTTCAACAGTTATTTTTCTTAAAACTCTTTTATTAATATCCATTGTTGTTTCATTTAATTCTTCAGCATCCATTTCTCCTAAACCTTTCATACGAGCAACTTCAGCTCTAGAACGAATATTTTCAGGTAAACTATTCATATAATCATTTAGTTCGGCTTCATTTAGTACATATTTTCGTGTTTTACCATGCATTATTCTAAATAATGGGGGTTGTGCAGCATATACATGTCCTGCCTCAACAATTGGTCTAAAAAATCTATAAAATAAAGTTAGTAATAATACTCTAATATGAGAACCATCAACATCAGCATCGGTCATAATTATTATTTTATCGTATCTCAATTTTGATAAATCAAAATATTCACCAATTCCAGTACCGAATGCAGTTATTATTGTTCTAATTTCTTCATTAGCTAATGCTTTATCCTGACGAGCTTTTTCTACATTTAATATTTTTCCTCTTAAAGGTAATATTGCTTGTGTCATCGAATCTCTTCCTTTTTTAGCCGAACCACCAGCACTATCTCCCTCGACTATAAATATTTCTGAAATAGTTGGATCTTTGCTCTTACAATCGGATAGTTTTCCAAAAAAATTAGTTGTTGCTAAATCACTTTTTCTTGTTGCTTCCCTAGCTCTCTTTGCTGCCATTCTAGCATTCTTAGCAAGTATAGACTTACTTACTATTAATTTTGCTTCTTCAGGATTTTCTAATAAAAATTGTTCATATCCTTCTGCAAAAACACTATCTGCTAAATTTTTTACTTCAGAATTTCCTAGTCTTCCTTTAGTTTGACCTTCAAATTGAGGATTAGGATGTTTACAAGAAATAATCATCGTTAATCCTTCTTTAACATCATCTATTGTTAAATTTTCATCTTTTTCTTTTAATATATTATTTTTTCTTGCATATGAATTTGTTACTCTAACAAGTGCTCTTTTAACACCATCTTCATGAGTACCACCATCATGAGTATTAATATTATTAACAAATGAATAAATATTATCATTATATCCATTATTATATTGAAGAGCTACTTCAAACATTATTCCATCTTTTTCTCCATTTAAATGAATAATTTTTTCATGTAAAGGAGTTTTTTCTTGATTTATAAATTTAACATACTCACTGATTCCACCTTCATATAAAAATTTATCTCCTTGAGTATCTTTTTCATCTCTATCATCTCTTAAAGTTAATTGTAATCCTTTATTTAAAAATGCTAATTCTCTAGTTCTTACTTTTAAAGTCTCATAATCATAGATATCTGAATCAAAAATATCAGGATCAGGTTTAAATGTAACTGTTGTACCACTTCTATCTTTTTCACATTCTCCTACTACAGTTAATTTTTGTACTGTTTTTCCACCATTTTCAAATTTGGTATTATATATTTTACCATCTTTATAAACAGTAACATCAACCCATTTTGATAAAGCATTTACAACAGATGCACCTACTCCGTGAAGTCCACCAGATACTTTATATCCCCCTCCACCAAATTTTCCTCCTGCATGAAGTACTGTATATACAGTTTCTACAGTTGATATTCCAGTTTTAGGGTGTATTCCAACAGGAATTCCACGTCCATCATCTTTTACAGTTATAGAATTATCTTTATTAATAATTATTTCTATATTTTTGCAATAACCGGCTAATGCTTCATCAATTGAATTATCAACTATTTCCCATACCAAATGATGTAATCCTTTTAGGTCAGTTGTACCTATATACATACCTGGTCTTTTTCTTACAGCTTCTAATCCTTCTAATACTTGAATATCATTTACTCCATATTCTTCTTTCATTTTTTCACCTTCTCATCTAAATTATATATTTTTGCTTTTTTAATTATATTTTTATTAATATTTTTTAAATCAGTTGTTGTTATAAATATTTGAATATTATCATCCAATGATTTAAATATATTATTTCTATTTTTCATGTCTAATTCACTGAATAAATCATCTAACAATAATATAGGATATATATTGTATTTATTAATAAATATTTTAACTTCAGCTAATTTCATTGCGAGCACTATTAATTTTTGAGTACCTTGAGAGCTATATTCTTTTGCAGAATTACCATTATATATAAATGAAAGATCATCTCTATGAACCCCAAAATCAGTCATACCTATATTAATTTCTTTTTTTCTATTCTTTTTTAATATTTTTAATAATTTCTCACTATCATTTATTTCATAATCTGATTCGTATTTTATATATAAATTTTGATTACTTACATATTTATTAAAAATACTATTTATATTATCATTAATAGAATCAATATATTTTTTCCTAAATTCATATATTTTTAATCCTTCAGAAACTATTTTTTGATCAATTACATCTAAATATCTATCATCTAAATTTCCATTTATCATTAATTTTTTTAAAAAATCATTTTTATTTTTTATTAGATTATTATAATTGTTTAAATAATATATATATTCTTTATGTAATTGAGAAATTTCTATATTAAGATAATTTCTTCGTGTATTTGGTGATGATTTTATTAATTTTAATTCATCCGGAGATAATAATATAATTCTATATTGAGAAATAAAATCACTTAATTTACTTTGTAATTTACCATTTATTTTCGTTTTCTTTCCTGATTTATCTAAATATATTTCTATATTTTTTTTAGGACCATAATCAAAATAAGTAATCTTTAATTTATAAAATGATTGCCCTTCTTTTATAACAGATGTTTCAATATTTGTTTTAAAAGATTTAGCCAAACTCCCTAAATATATTGCTTCTAAAATACTTGTCTTACCAATTCCATTTTTTCCAATTATGATATTTAAGTTAGTAAAATTATCAAAGATTTTTTTTGTATAATTTCTAAAATTAAGTAGTTCAATTTTTGTAATATTCATTTTAGACCTCATTTTTAACCTTAATTTTAATTTTTAATATTTTCTCGGTCACCTACACACATATTAATTATATCATATTAATTTAATTTAAAAAAGGTATTTTATTAAAAAACACCTTTTTTTTCAGTTCTTTCTTCTAATATATATTTTAATCTTGTTGATCTTAATATTTGATTAGATAATGAACCATAAGAAATATTAATAGTTATTCTATTTCCATTTTTAAATAATATCTCAGATTTTTTTGAACTTACTCTATAATATTTATCTATTTTTTCAAGATTAATCCATACACATTCAATATTATCTGGAGAAGTTGTTGGAAAGAATATTATTTTTCTACTTTCTTCAACTATTATTGGTGATTTATGTGTTATACCAAGTAATTTTTTTGTTCCTTCTTTTCTTCCAGTAAATGAACTACCAAAATATTCACAACTATGTTCCATTAAACTTAATACTGATGAATTAATTATATATTTTTCATTATTTTCTAATACTTTACAACTTGTTTCTGAAATAGGTATTATAGCCTGAGTATCATAATTAATTTCATAATCCATTTAAGAATTCCCCCTTTCTTTAAATAATGACTAATACAATAACATAATAGGTTTGTCGAAATTTGTCGAATAGTGTCGAATTCATATTTTTTTATAAAAAAAAACGAATAAATTCGTTTTTAATATGTCTTCATTGGTAAAATTAATTCAATTAATTCTTCATTTTTTAAATTTTTTAATATAATAGGACTTATTTCACCATTTAATAATATTTGAATATCTTCTTCTTTAAATACTTTTAATGCTTCTAACATATATCTTACACTAAAAGAAATTTTTATATTATTCTTTGTTTTATTTTGAATATTTATTTTATCCTTTCCTTTTCCTTCTAAACTAGTCGCACTTATAATTAAATTATTATCTTTGATTTCTAAATCTACTATATTTTTATCTTTTGATTGCGTTAAAGATGATGCTGTATCTAACAAAGAATAAAATTCCTTTAAATTAGCTTGAATTTGATATTTAAATTCTTTTGGAATAGAATTATCAGTATTAGGATATGTACCATTTAATAAAGATGTTTGAAATAAAACATTTCCATATTTTAATAATAATTTATTTGAAAATACATGTAATTCTACAACATTTTCTTCATTAATTATTTTTACAAATTCATTAATATTTCTAGCGGGAACTACAATATTAAAATTTTCATCAGGAATTTTATTAATTTTTATATTATATTTAGAAAGTCTATATGAATCAGTTGCAACACATTCAAATAAATCTCCTATTATTTTAATGTTAACACCTGTTAATAATGGTCTACTTTCTTGTAATGAACATGCAAAACTAGTATTATTTATAATTTCTCTAAATTTTAATGCATCTAATTCTAAAGGTTTCTTTTGTAATTCTAAATTTATAGAAGGAAAATCTTCTTTATTAAAGCAAGGAAAATTATATATACCACCATTTTCTGTTTTAAAAGTTACTTCATTATTTTCAAATATTTCTACTTCTAACATTCCATTTTGCAATTTACTAATAGTATTTAATAAAGTTTTTCCATATATAATAGAACAACCTTCTTCTTCTATAGATGCAATATTCTTTTTTTCTATAAAAGTTTGAATAGTTATATCATTATCAGTTGCTGTTAAAAATAAACCTTTTTTTGTTAAATCAAATTTAATACCATTTAATACAGGAATAATATTTCTTGTACTTAATGCTTTACTAACACAATTTAAACTTTCAATTAATATTCTTTTTTCAATAATCATTTTCATTTTTCATTTCTCCTTTATTATTTAATTATTATTAATATTAGTGTTAATATTGTTAATAACTTATTTTTTTCTTTATTTTAAACAATTTTTATTGTTTATATATAGATGTTAATATGTTAAATAATATATTATTGTTCACATATTTTATCTTTAAGTATTTTAATTTGTTCTTGTAATTGTATATTATTTTTTAATTCATTAGATATTTTTTCATGTGAATAAATTACAGTTGAATGATCTCTACCTCCAAATTCTAATCCTATTCGTTGTAAACTTTCATCAGTCATTATTCTACTTAGATACATTGCTATAGCTCTAGCATCAGTAACATTTTTCTTTTTCATTTTTCCTTTTAACATACCAGAATCTAATTTAAAGTATTTAGCAACAACATCAATTATTTTTTCAACTGAATTAGTTCTATATACTTTATTAGTAACATAATCTTGTAGAGCTTCTTTTGCAATATCTAAAGTAACATTATCAATATTAAAAGTTGCTTTATATGCTACTATTCTCAATACTGAACCTTCTAAGTTTCTAATATCACTTCCGCAATTGTTAGCAATATAATCTATAACATCTTCATTAATATCTAAATCATAATTGTTAATTTTAATTTTATTTCTAATAATATTTTTTTTAAGTTCAATTTCAGGAGGATTTATAGATTCTGTTAATCCCCATCTAAATCTAGTTTTTAATCTGTCTTCCAAATATTTATAATCATCTATAGAAGTATCAGATGCTATAATAATTTGTTTTTCATTATCATATAAAGAATTAAAAGTATTAGTAAATTCTATTTGAGATTTTTGCATGTTTTCTAAAAATTGTATATCATCTATCATTAAAACATCAATATTTCTATATTTTTTTCTAAATGCTTCTAAATAAGATATATTATTTTCTGATTTATTTTTAGTATTAATAATTGATCTATAATCATTTGAAAACTCTTCAGCTGTAATATATAAAACTTTTTTATCAGAGTGAGTAACAATATAATTTCCTATTGCATGTAATAAATGTGTTTTTCCAAGTCCACTTTTTGCATATATAAAATAAGGATTATATAATTTACCTGGATTTTGTGCGACAGATAATGCAGTTCCGTACGCCAGTTTATTTGAATCTCCAACTACAAAAGTATCAAATGTATATTCGGGTTTAAAATTACTATTATATTTATAATTAGATATATTATCATCAAAATCATCAAATTCATCTTCAATGCTATTTATATTATTTTCATTATCTATATCAACTATTTCATCTTTAATATTAATGATATTTCTTTTTTTCTTAATATTCTTTTCATCATTTTGAAAAATATATTTAATTTCACATGAATCATTTGTAATTTCATTAAATATTTCCTCAATTATATCATTATAATTTTTTTTAATATTTTGAAGTAATAGTTCATTATTTGGAACAATAATAGTTACAATTGAATTTTCATAGGAATATAATTTAAGATCTTTAAAAACATAGTTATATGACATTAAAGTTACTTTAGATTTAACTTTTGTTATAAAAGATGACCAAATATCTGAATTATTCATATAACCAAATCCTTTCCCTAATCCTCTAATTAAATTATAAAACAACTTTCTTCAATGTCAAATTAAATAATTTAATTAACATTTATATTAACAAGTAATTAATAATTTGTCCACATAATTTTTTCTTATTTTAAAGTAAAAAATACAAGTTATCAACAATATCAACAAAATAAGTTATTAACATAATATTAATTTATTAACAACCTTATTAACAAGTTAACATAATATTGTTAGTTGGTTGTTAATAAAAAATTAATATATTCTTAAAAAAGAAGTTAACATAATATTATATATTTAGTAAATTATTATAAATTTGACAAAAATTAAAAGATAATATATAATTTTTTCAGTTATTAAAGAAAGGGAGTTATTTATGAAAAGAACATTTCAACCTAATAATAGTAAAAAAAGAAAAACATCTGGTTTTTTATCAAGAAAAGGTAGTTCAGTTATAAAAGCAAGAAGATCTAAAGGAAGAAAAGAATTATCAAAATAATAAAATTACTTTTAAATAAGTAATTTTTTTTATATAATATTTTTGAAAAGGAAATATTATGAATAAGAAATATATAATTAAAAAAAATGAAGAAATACAAAAAATAATATCTAATTCAAATAAAATAGTTGATAAATATTTTATTGTTTATTATAAAAAAAACTCTATTAATTACAATAGATATTGTATAAGTGTTAGTAAAAAAATAGGAAAAGCTAACGTAAGAAATTTATTAAAAAGAAGAATGAAAGATATTCTAATGAAAAATAATATAGATAATTCAAATGATTATGTTATAATATTAAGGAACGGAATTATGAATCTTTCTTATATAGATATGAAAGATATAATAATAAAAATATTGAAAGGAGAAAAATAATGAAGAAAAAAATAGTTATATTATTATTACTATTAGTAACTTTAACGGGATGTACAAAAAGATTTACTATTGAAACAGACGATGGAAAAAATAAAAAACAATATGTTTCAAATATATTATGTAAACCACAAAGTAAAGAATTACAACAAATATATATTGAAAATAGTGATAAATTGTTAGTTGAATATGAAAAATTACCAAAGTGTTCAAAATTAAAAATTAATTCTGGTGGATATGAAGGTTTATGGACATCAGTTTTTGTTAAACCTTTAGCATGGATAATCATAAAAATAGGTAATTTTGTTAAAAGTAATGGTCTCGCTATTATGATAGTTGGTTTTTTATTAAGAGCAATTATGTTTCCACTTTCTAAAAAATCTACAAATATGAGTGAAAATATGAAAAAAGCTCAAAAAGATTTAGATAACTTAGAAAGAAAATATAAAGGTAAAGAAGATAAAGAATCAATGATGGCAAAAAGTCAAGAAATGATGCTTATATATAAGAAACATAATATAAGCCCGATGTCAGGTTGCTTATTTGCATTTTTACAATTACCTATATTCTTTGCATTTTTAGAAGCAGTCTATAGAGTACCAGCATTTTTTGAAAATAAATTTCTTGTATTTAATTTAGGAACAACACCACTAGAAGGAATGAGAGCGGGAAATTATTGGTATGCTATTATAGTATTATTAATTATAGGCGCAACATATTTTTCATTTAAAAATATGAATAATAGTGGAAATACAGATCAAGCAAAACAAATGAAAATGATGAGTACATTTATGATAGTGTTTATTTCTATAATTTCATTTAGTTTACCAACATCAATTGCTTTATATTGGATAGTATCTAATGGATTTACTATTATTCAAAATTTAATAATAAAGAAAGGTAAGTTATAGTAGTTATGGAGAAGTATAAATTTCAATCAAAAAGTAAAGAAGATTTATTAGAGAAAGCTTTAGAAGAATTAAAAGTTAAAGAAGAGGATGTTATTACTAATTTATATGAAGAAAAAGGTGGATTATTTAGCGGAAAAAAATACATACTTGAAGTAGTTAAATTAAGTGATGTAGCATCTGTCGGAAAAGAAATTCTTTCAGAATTATTAAATGGTCTTAATATTAGTACAAATATAGAAACTAAAATTCGTGAATCTCAAATAAAATATGAAATATTTTCACAAAATAATTCAGTTTTAATTGGTAAAAAAGGTCATATTTTAGATTCAATTCAAAGCTATTTAAGACAAGCAATTTATAATACAGTTGGTTTATATGTAAATATTTTAGTTGATGTTGAAAAATATAAAGAAAAACAAAATTATTTTCTTGAAAAGAAAGTTAAAAAAATTGCAAGAGATGTAACATTATCTAAAATAGATGTAAAATTAGATCCAATGAATTCATATGAAAGAAAAGTAGTTCATTCAGCACTTCAAGGATTTAAATATGTTAAAACTGAAAGTGAAGGAGAAGAACCAAATCGCTGCGTTGTTATAAAATATGTAGAAAATAAAGAAGATTAATATAATATTTAATCTTTTTTTATTTGTAACAATATGTTATAATCTAGCGTGAAGAAAGGGAGATATAAATGGAAGATACAATAGTGGCTGTAGCTACAACTATAGGAAAAAGTTCAATTAATGTTATTAGATTAAGTGGAAAAGATGCAATTAGCATAGCTAATAAAATATTTTCAAGGGACATTACTAAATTTAAAAGTCATACTATTAATTATGGATATATATTAGAAGGTAATGAAAAAGTAGATGAAGTATTTTTATCAATATTTTTATCTCCTAAAAGTTTTACTATGGAAGATGTAATTGAAATAAGTATGCATGGAGGACCAACATCAGTAAATAAAGTAATGGAATTATTATTATCCAATGGTGCTAGAATGGCTGAGCCTGGTGAATTTTTAAAAAGAGCTTTTTTAAATGGTAGAATTGATTTAACTCAAGCAGAAGCCGTAAGTGATTTAATTAATGCACAAACTGAAGGTTCAAGAAAAATGGCTTTAAAAGGAATAGATAAAACAATTTATAATGTTATTAACGGTTTAAAAGAAAAAGTATTATCTTTAATAGCCAATATAGAAGTCAACATAGATTATCCTGAATATGAAGATGCAGTAGTAGTTACTAAAGAAATGATTAATGATACTAATAAAGAAATTAAAAATAAAATAGAAGAATTATTAAATAATAGTAAAAAAGGATTATTAGTAAAAAATGGTTTAAAAATTGTTATAGTAGGAAAACCTAATGTTGGTAAAAGTAGTATATTAAATGCCTTATTAAACGAAAATAAAGCTATCGTAACTGATATTAAAGGAACAACTAGAGATATAATTGAAGGAAGTTTAATGTTAGAAGGTATTAAAATTGATATATTAGATACTGCTGGAATAAGAAAAACAACTGATGTAGTTGAATCAATTGGTGTTGAAAGAAGTATTGAAGCAATAAATGATGCTGACTTAGTTTTATTTGTAGTAGATAGTAATGAAGGCTGGAATAATGAGGATAAAGAAATATTAGCTAAATTGAGTAATAAAGAAATATTAGTTATATATAATAAAAATGATTTAAAAGAAAATTACAATGTAAAAGAATTAGATAAATACAATAATATAAGTTTATCTAGTTTTGATAATGATAAAATAGAAAAATTAAAAAAGAAAATAACAGAAATATTTGATTTAAATAATATAACAAAATCTAATTATGCATATATTTCAAATGCTAGACAAATATCTTTATTAAATAAATGTTTAGAAATAATAGATGATATTGATCAAGCAATAAAAAATGAATATGAAATAGATTTAATAGAAATAGATGTAAAAAGATTATGGGAATGTTTAAGTGATATAACAGGCGAATCAAGTAATGAAGATTTATTAAATGAAATATTTAGTAAATTTTGTCTAGGAAAGTAGATGATAATATGGAATATGATGTAATAGTAGTTGGAGGAGGTCACGCAGGATGTGAAGCTTCTTTAGCATGTGCCCGAATGGGAATAAAAACACTTCTTATTACAACAAATTTTAAAAATATAGCTGATATGCCATGTAATCCATCTATTGGTGGAAGTGCTAAAGGAATAGTGGTAAGAGAAATAGATGCATTAGGTGGAGAAATGGGATACTGTACAGATAGAACTCTTTTACAAATAAAAATGTTAAATGTTAAAAAAGGTCCCGGTGTAAGATCTTTACGAGCACAAGGTTGTAAAGTTAATTACCCAAAACAAATGTTAAAAACATTAAATGAAACACCAAATTTAGATTTAAAAGAGTCAACAGTAAAAGAATTAATAATTGATAATAAAACTGCTAAAGGAATAATTACAGAAGAAAATGAAAAAATAAATAGTAAAATTGTAATTTTAACAACAGGTACTTATTTAAATTCTGATATCATGTGTGGACATGAAAAATATAAAGGTGGACCTCATGGTGAAAAAAATTCTATGTTTTTAAGTCCTTTCTTAGAAAAAAATGGTATTAAATTAATTAGACTTAAAACAGGAACTCCACCAAGAATACTAAAAGAAAGTATTAATTTTGATGAAGTTCAAATAGAGTTAGGAGATAAAGAACCACTAACTTTTAGTAATTTTTATGATGCAACATATGATATTGATAAACAATATCCTTGCTATTTAACTTATACTAATAAGGAAACTCATAAGATAATAATGGACAATCTTGATAAATGTGCATTATATAGTGGAATGATAAAAGGAGTAGGACCAAGATATTGCCCTTCAATAGAAGATAAAGTTGTAAAATTTAATGATAAAGAAAGACATCAAATATTTTTAGAGCCTGAAAGAAGTGATGATATAGAATACTATGTTGGAGGCTTTTCAACGACAATGCCACATGATATCCAAGAAAAATTGTTAAAGACTATGGAAGGCTTACATAATGTTAAAATAACAAAATATGGATATGCTATAGAATATGACGCTATAGATCCTTTACAATTAAATTTAACATTAGAAAATAAAATAATATCTAATTTATTTACAGCTGGTCAAATAAATGGAACAAGTGGATATGAAGAGGCAGCAGCACAAGGATTAATTGCAGGTATTAACGCTTCTTTAAAAATAAAAAATAAGGAACCATTTATTCTTAAAAGAAATGAAGCATATATTGGAGTTTTAATAGATGATTTAATAAATAAAGGAATAACTGAACCATATAGATTATTAACTTCAAGAGCTGAATTTAGATTATTATTAAGACATGATAATGCCAGTATTAGATTAACAGAATATGGAAGAAAAATAGGATTAATTAATGATGAAAAATATAATATTTATTTGAATATTCTTAATGAAATGAATAAATTAAATATATATTTAGATAATAATTATTTAACACCAACTGCAGATACTAATAGATTTTTAGAAGAAAATGGGTCTTCTCAATTATACGGAAAAACAAGCTTAAAGAATATTTTAAAAAGGCCAGAAATTGAGATTACTAAATTGTTAAAATATTTAAATCAAGATTACAATTCTAGAATAGCAGATATGGTACAAACCGAAATTAAATATGAAGGATATATTAATAAAACAAATCAAGAGGTTGAAAAAATGTTAAAACTTGAAAGTAAAAAAATACCTAATGATATTGATTATGAGAAAGTACCTAATATAGCAACTGAAGCAAAACAAAAATTTATAAAAGTAAAACCATTAACAATTGGTCAAGCTTCTAGAATAAGTGGAGTTAATCCATCAGATATAACTATGTTATTAGTTTATTTAAAAAAGGAATATAATAATGAATAAAGAAGAATTTATAAAAAGATGTAAAGAAATAAATATCGAAATAAATAGTAATTATGAATTATTAGAGAAATATTATGACTTATTAATTGAATGGAATAAAAAATTCAATATGACTACAATAACAAAAAAAGAGGATGTATTTCTACTACATTTTTATGATTCATTATTATTATCTAAATATGTTAATTTAAATAAAAATATAGAATTGTGTGATTTTGGTACAGGAGCAGGTTTTCCTGGACTAGTTATAGCTATCTTATTTAAAAATGTTAATGTAACATTAATAGAATCTAACAATAAAAAATGTACGTTTTTAAAAGAGGTAGTTAAAGAACTAGAATTAAAAAATGTTATAGTTATCAATGATAGAATGGAAATATATAGTAAAAATAATAAAGAAAAATTTGATATAGTAACATGTAGAGCAGTTACTTTATTACCGATAATACTTGAAATAGCAGTTTCTTCTGTTAAAATTAATGGATCAATTGTTCCTTTAAAAGCAAATTGTGATGAAGAAATATCTATGAGTAAAGAATTACTGCCAAAATTAGAATTAAAATTAAATAAAATAAATGAATATTATTTACCAATAAATAATGCAAAGCGAACTATAATTGAATATGTAAAAGTTGGACATACAAACTCTATATATCCAAGAAATTACAATGTAATTATTAAAAAATATAAGAATAAATAAATCTTGATTATATTAATAAAATAGATTACAATTATAATAGAATAATAAAGAGGAAAAAGGGTATGGAAGAAAACAATAGTGAGAAAATTTATTATATTCCAGTTGAAGATATTTTACCTAATAGATTTCAACCTAGGTTGGCTTTTGATGAGAAAGAATTAAATAATTTAGCTGATTCTATTATTAAATATGGTGTAATTCAACCAATTGTTTTAAGAAAAATATCCGACAAATATGAAATAATAGCAGGAGAAAGAAGATATAAAGCTGCTTGTTTAGCTGGACTTAAGAAAATACCTGCTATAATAAATAATACAGATGATAATACAAGTGCTGAAATAGCTTTATTAGAAAATTTACAAAGAAAAAATTTAACTGTAATAGAAGAAGCTCAATCATATAAAAAATTAATAGATAAAGGTTTTACACAAGAGGATATTGCAAACAAATTAAGTGTTAGTCAATCTTCAATAGCAAATAAATTAAGATTATTAAATTTACCTAAAGAAGTTAGGGATGCTTTATTATACAATAAAATATCTGAGAGGCATGCAAGAACATTATTATCTTTAGAAAATGAAGACTTACAAAAAAGTTTACTTAATAAAATTATAGAAGAAAGATTAACAGTAAAGCAAACTGAAGATGAAGTAAGTATGCTGATAATGAAAAAAGATTTTAATAGAAATAAT
>OMST01000057.1 GCA_900313815.1 uncultured Eubacteriales bacterium | reverse complement strand
TAGTCCGCACTTCAATCTTTATAATATAGACACACTAGAGGTTTTCCCAAACAAACATATGACACTTTTATTCGCTTTTGCAATTTACTTTTCAACTAAGTATCCCAGTAAATCACTCACGACATGTGCTTGTATCTGCTTCGAATTGATGAAAGGATTCGGATATATGCCATTATATCTTTTCCTTAAATCTAAAATTATATACATGCCCCAATCTGGGCGAAAGAAGCAAAATATATAAAGTATCCTTAGCACAATTGATGGATTTTTAGGCCCATCTTCTAGTGGTATGTTTGACTAGCATAATGCTCCATACGCATATAATTATAGCATATTTACATTTATTTGTCAAAATGCTAGTAAAATTATATTAAAAGTCTTGACTTTTTAGAACAAATGTTTTTTTATAAATAGAACAATATTTAAAAAAAATTATGATTATGTTATAATCTAAATTATTGAAGGAGATGGAAATATGAGTTTTATTAAAAGAACCGAAGAATATGTCACTAAGGTTATAAATGAATGTGGCTATGAAATTGATAATGTTGCTTTGGAGCCATCTTCAAGACGAGATTTAGGTGAATTTCAAATAAATGCATGTATGATGCTTGCTAAAAAATATGGTGTTAATCCTAGAGAATTGGCTGAAAAGATTATTAGTCATTTTGATGATAGATTTTTAAATGTTAATATAGCAGGTCCTGGATTTATAAATATGAGTTTTAATGAAAAGTATTTAGTTGAATATTTTAATGAATCAATAAATAATTTTGATAATTTAATAGATAAACAAGAAGAAAAGACTATTATTGTTGATTATGGTGGAGCTAATGCTGCTAAAGCATTACATGTTGGTCATATGAGAACCGCTAATATAGGTGAATCATTAAAAAGACTAGCTAAGGCTTTAGGAAATAAAGTAATTGGAGATGTTCATTTAGGGGATTTAGGTAGACAATCCGGAATGGTTATTTCTGAAATTAAAAAAAGAAAACCTGAATTATGTTATTTTGATCCTAATTATAAAGGAGAATATCCAAAATTAGAAATTACGCCTGAAGAGCTTGCTGTTTATTATCCGACCGCAAGTGCTGCTGCTAAAGAAGATCCCGAAAGAATGGAAGAAGTAAGAAAAATAACAGCCTTAGTAGATGAAGGAAAAGAACCATATTTTGGTATGTGGAAAGATATTGTAGAAGTATCTCGCAAAACAATTAAAGAAACATACGATTATTTAAATTGCAATTTTGATTTATGGGAAGGTGAACTTAGTTCATTAAAATATATTGAACCAACTTTAGAAATACTAAAACCATATATGTATGAATCTGATGGTGCGCAAGTAATAGATGTAAAAAAAGACGATGATAAAGTAGATATTCCCCCATTAATAGTAATTAAAAATGATGGATCAACCATATATGCAACTAGAGATTTGGCAACAATATATAATAGAGTTAAAACATATGATCCCGATGAAATATGGTATGTTGTTGATGTAAGACAAGGTATGTATTTTGAACAGGTTTTTAGAGCATCATATAAATCTGGATTAGTTCGTAGTGATGTTAATTTAGCTCATTATTGGAATGGTACTATGAACGGTAAGGATGGTAAACCATTTAAAACTCGTGATGGCGGTGTTTTAGAACTAAATTCATTATTAAATCAAGTTAAGAATGAATTATATAAGAAATTAGAGAAATATACCGATGAAAATGAAAAGAAAGACATACTTGATATTTTGACTGTTGCAACAGTAAAATATGCTGATTTATTACCATATAGAACAACTGATTATATATTTGATATAGAAAAGTTCTGTTCTTTTGATGGAAAAACTGGTCCTTATATTTTATATACAATGGTTAGAATTAATTCTATATTAGAAAAAGCTAAAATAAACGAATGCAATATAAATAAGATATATAGTGGAACAGAAAGAAGTATATACATTAAATTATTAGAAATATCAAGAATGCTAGAAAAATCTTATAATGAAAAGACATTAAGCTATATATGTGAATATTTATTTGAAGTATGTAGTTTGTTTAATAAGTTCTATGGAGAAACAAACATATTAAATGAAAGCGATGAATCAAAGAAAATAAATTATATTTCAATGCTTAAATTAATATATAATACTTGCAAAGAGTTATTAGATATTTTAGCTATAAAGATACCAAATAAAATGTAATCAAAGAGAATATTTTAAATATTCTCTTTTTTTATTTGAGTATATATTTTTTGCAGATTATTGTTGACATTTGAAAAATGATTTACTATAATGAAAATATATATGATAGTAGAGTTTTTATCATGTGTAGATTACTACTTTTCATAGGAGAGTATTATGGCAAAGAAGGATGTAGTAGTAAAAGCAAATAAAATTAGGAATTGGCACAAACTAGGAAAATATGCTAAATTAACTGTATTTTTATTGCTGCTATTATTAATAATAATCTATATTGTGCTTAGAATACTTTTTGATGATGGTAGTTTCATTGTATCGCTTGATAAAAATGAAATGTTATATAGTGGATTAGCGATGTATGAATCGTTAAATGACCCTACTCCTAAAAGGAGATTGGTAGCTGAAGATCTACAATTTATGGATAATATATCTATAAAATGGTTACCTTCTGATATCACTGAATATGAAGGGTCACATAATGGTAAAAATTATATTGCTTATTCATTTTACATGGAAAATCAGGGACAGGTGGTACTGAATTATTGGTACTCGATAGTCATGGACGATGTCGTTAATCATGCTGATGAAATCATGAGAATAATGATATATGTAAATGACGAAAAGACAGTTTATGCTAAAGGCAGTAGTATAAACGGAGAACCAGAAAAAGGTACTGAAAAATTTAGAGATGATGAAGACGGTACTATTATATTAAAGCAAAGAAAAAACATGAAGGCTGGAGACCTCGATAAAATAACAGTAGTTGTTTGGATTGAGGGAGACGACCCAGAATGTGTCGATGCTCTTATAGGTGGTCATGCAAGACTACATATGAAATTAATAGAAGAGCATGATGACGAAACAATTAAAGAATTGGAGTGAGGCTTATGGCAAAAAAGAAAAATGAAAATAAGAGAAAGAGACTAAAATCTTTAGTATTGTTGCTATTATTGACAGTATTGTTACTATCAACATCAACATATGCATGGTTTACTTCAAACAAATCTGTATCAATTGCACCAATTGATGTACACATTGCTGCTGCATCTGGTTTGCAAATATCTAGTGATGCAACTGTTTGGAAAACAATGCTTACTACAAATGATATAACTACTGGATATTCTGGCCACAAAAATATGTTAAGTGCAGAATTAACACCTGTATCTACTACTGGTGCTTTAGATTCAGGATATTTAAAATTCTTTAAAGGAGAGGTTAAAGGTTATTCCACTTTAGATGGTGCCTTAGCGCTAACTGCCACTGCAACACCTGCAGAAGCTGCTCCAACAACTGAACGTCCTAACGGAGAATTTGTTTCATTTGATATATTCCTTAAAGTAGATGAAGGCCAAGATATTTATTTAGAAAGAGGTTCAGGAGTTACTAATCAAACTAGTAAAACTCCAAAATATTTAGAATATGCTGCTAGATATGCTTTCGTAATTGAAGGATCAACAACTGCGACTGATACTGTTGCAAATATGCAATCATTGGTTGCTGCTAGCACAAAAACAAATGCAGATATGATAATTGAACCTAATTATGATGCACATACAGATACTGCTGTAACAAATGCTGCTACATATTATCAACAAACTATAACTGCTGCAACAAGCGGTCAAAACCCTGTTGATTATGTTGGAGTAAAAGCTGCAATAACTGATCCAATCATTCTTAAGAATACTAACCCAGGATGTACTGGTACAGGTTGTGGAACTGTAAGTTCAACATATTTCGAAGCTGTTCCATCAGCTAACTTAAAGAAGACTAATGTTGCTTATTCAGATCCTACAAATAGTAACTATTCTTATTATGGTAAGGGAGCAACTGATTATGATCTAGTTAAGGTATTTACTTTACCTGCTGGGGTTACTAAAGTTAGAGTTTATATGTGGATTGAAGGTCAAGATTTAGATTGTGAAAACAACGCTTCAGGTGCATATTTAACATTTAATTTAGGACTAGCTCTTAGAAGAGACGACAACGGTTAATATTAAAATTACAGGCTAAAAAGCCTGTTTTTTTATTGCATTAAATTGACGTAAAACGTTGTTAATTCGACACAATTATGATATAATTTTAAATAGAATGGGAAAGTAGGTAGTAAATGCTAAATAAAGTATCTCAAAAAATTAAAGAAAAACGTTTATTAGTAGTAATTTTACTTCTATTTTTTGCTGTGAATATATTTGTAATTTATACTACTTTTACTGAAAAAACAACGTCTTCTGTATGGGATGGAACCATTGCCAAATCATTTGCATCTGGAAGCGGTTCTTATGCTGATCCATATATTATCAACAATGGTTCTGAATTAGCATATTTTTTTACTTTAATAAATAGTGAAGAACATGACAACTACTTTAATAAATTTTATGAAATTAAAAACAATAT
Source organism: uncultured Eubacteriales bacterium (assembly GCA_900313815.1). Lineage (GTDB taxonomy): Bacteria > Bacillota_I > Bacilli_A > RF39 > UBA660 > CAG-1000. Next base: position 1,660 of record OMST01000057.1, on the reverse strand, counting down.
TGATTTAAATGGAAGAAGTTTTAATTTTAATGTTGGAAATACATTCAGTGGTAGTTTAAATGGAAATGGATTTACAATATTTAATTTCAAAATAGATAATTACTATCTTACTGACGAATATACTGTGGCAAATTATTCTTTATTTGATTCTTTAGTTAGCGCAAATATTAGCAATATTAATTTTAGAGATATTATATTCGAAGTAAATAAAATTGAAGATACTACAATTGAAGTTGAACTTGAAAAATCTGAAGAAATTATTGAAGAAGATAAAACTACACCTGAGAATATAGTTGAAGAAAATAAATCTGACGAAAATTCAGAAAAACAAGAAAATATAGAAAAGAATGATAAAGTTGAAGTAATTGATAATAGTAAAAATGATGAACCTAAAGAAGAAAAATCAGATGAAAAAACTGATGAGGTTAAAGTTTCAGAAAATAAAGAAGAGTCTTCTATAGAAAACATAGCGGAAAAAACAGATGAAAATAAAGAAGAATCTTCTACTGAAAATATAGCAAAAAAATCAGATGAAAATAAAGAATCTGAAAGCAAAGAAGAATCTGCCAAAGGAGAAACTTTAGAAGATGAAACTAAGAAAACTATTGAAAAAACTATAGTTGTCGAAAAAGTAATTGTTTCCTTATTCAAAAACGTTACTGATACTAATATTAATAACATTACTATGTATGACGTAACTATTAAAAATAATCAAGAAGAAAAAAATATAGATTCCTCACTATTCATATTTAATGATGTAGAGAATAATAGTTATAAAAATATAGTATTAAAAGGAACAAGTGATTTAAATAATACTAAATTATTTATAGAAAATTATAATTATAGTCCAATTAAAAATATTATATTTAATAATACTGGATTAGAATTAATTAAGAACTATGATTATAACAATGATGAAAATACTTTTGAATATTATATTCTTAATGAAAAATTATATTTCTTTGATGATTATCCAGTAAAATCTATATTGGAACTATTAGATAGTAATTCTTCTTTAAAATGGACACTTGAAAACAATGCATTTAAAATTATTAATAGTGGTACTAATAATACCCTAAAAAAGAGTGCTAAAAGAGCTATGAGAAGTGCCCCTAGTGCTCATGCTAGCGGTGTATCAAATGGTACTGTATATGTAAATGATTACGATAGTGATGCTAACTACTATGAAGGAAAAAATTATACATATTCTAGTAATGGAACTATACCAACGACATCAAATAAAAATGTTTACAATGATACTAATTTAGTTTATGTGCAGATTAATTATCATGGAACGGATATTAATAATCAATATACTGGTACCGTATCCATATCTGAAACAGAAAGTAACTATGTTTATTATAAAGTGTTTGAAGTAAATAATAATGGTACTTCAAGTAACACAAATGATGATTATATACTAATTAACTTAATTGATAATCCTTTTGCAAGAAGACCTAATAATATGGTTTTCCAAGGATGGCTAACTGATTATTCAGGTGTAAATGTTTCATTAGATACAGATATTTATGTCAGAACTGCTAAGATTCCTATTACTTATACTGGATCTAATCCTGATAATATAGTTATTAATTTTTATGCTATATGGGGTAAAGGTAAAGTAACAACATACTCAAGTAGTTGGTCAAATACATTTGCT
>OMST01000058.1 GCA_900313815.1 uncultured Eubacteriales bacterium | reverse complement strand
CAAAATTCATATTGGTATAAATATCTTAATAGAGATTATAATAATTATGATAAATTTATTAAAGATATGAAAATTAAATATAAACTTAGAACTATAGATAGAGTAGACAATTTTGTTGATAGTGTAGATTTAATTACTAAAATATTAGATGCCTCTAATGAATAAATATATTGTAAATGCCATTAAAATTTATTGACAATGATAATTAATAAAATGTATAATTTAAATATAAGGTAGAAAGATAACTATCAGAAAGGATGGAGAATATGAAAAAGAAAGGATTTACATTAGTAGAGTTATTAGCAGTTATTGCAATTTTAGCAATCTTAGTAATTATGGCATTACCTGCTGTATTAAATATGTTTACACAAGCAAGAATTGATACATTCCAAAATGAAGTTAGAACTATTTATAGAACTGCTCAACAACAATATCTATTAAATGGAGGGGCTGAAACTATTCGTGGAACTGGTTCTGGCTGCACTAGATTAGATATGACTGGAAATGCTAGTTTACAATACTATATCAAGATTGATGGTAACGGAAAAGTTAAAAAACTTCAAGCTACTAATGGTACATATCATTACACAACTGGTACTAACGAAATTGAAGATATTTCAATCGATGGTATTGTAGTAAATAAAAACCAAACAGCTGTTACACCATCTGCTTGTAATTAAGTTCTTATTTAAGAACTTTTTTTTTGTAAATATTTTGACACAACAAAATATTTATTATTGACATAAACATTTATTAAAATGTATAATAAACATGTAAGGTAGAAAAATAACTATCAGAAAGGATGATATGTAATGAAAAAGAAGGGATTCACATTAGTTGAATTATTAGCTGTTATTGCAATCTTAGCAATTTTAGTTATTATGGCTCTTCCAGCAGTATTAAATATGTTTACACAAGCAAGAATTGATACTTTTGAAAATGAAGTTAAAACAGTTTATAGAACTGCACAACAAAATTACTTACTAAATGGTGGAGCAGCAGTTAGTTATGGATCTTCAGGTGCTACTGGATGTACTAAGCAATTAGATTTAACTGGTAATAATAAACTACATTATTCAATTAAAATTGATGGTAGTGGAAAAGTAACTAGTTTAATTGCTAATAATGAAACTTACGGATATTCTAAAACAGACAGTAACGGTTTTAGTATTGAATCAATTGATGTTGGTACTTCATCAACAATAAAAAAAGCTTCAGAAGCAACACCAAGTTGCAATTAAGAAAGGAAATGATATTATGAAGAAAAAAGGATTTACATTAGTAGAATTACTAGCAGTTATTGCAATTTTAGCAATCTTAGTAATTATGGCATTACCTGCCGTATTAAATATGTTTACTAAAGCTAGAGTAGACACATTTGAAAATGAGGTAAAAACAATTTATAGAACTGCACAACAAAATTATTTATTAAATGGTGGAGCAGCAGTTAATTATGGTAATAAAGCATCTGGAAGCACAGTTTGCAACGCATTAGATATGACTGGAAACGCTAGTTTAAAATATTACATTTCTATTAACGGTAGTGGAGAAGTTACTAAAATAGAAGCAACAAATGGAACATATTATTATTCTAAAACACCTGCTTCAGGTAAAACAGGTTTTGAAATCAATGAAATTGATGTTCCTGATACTCCACTTACTTCTGGTACTGTTACTAACTGCCCAGCTAAAAGCTAATATTTAAATATTACCTTATGGAAACATAAGGTTTTATTTTGTAACAATTTATGTTATATTTATTTTGGTGATATTATGGAATTAATAATAGGTAGTCATGTAAGTTTTACAGCTTCTACTCAGTTACTTGGCAGTGTAGAAGAAGCTCTTAGTTATAATGCTAATACATTTATGTTTTATACTGGTTCTACTCAAAGTATACAAAGAAGTAATATAAATGATGAACTTACATATAAAGCATATGAATTAATGGTTAAAAACAATATTAATAATAATAATGTTATTGTACATGCTCCATATATAATAAATCTTGCTAATAAAAGCGATGAAAATAAATACAATTTCTATATTAATTTCTTTTCACAAGAATTAGATAGATGTAAACAATTGGGTATGAATAAAATAGTTTTGCATCCTGGAAGTGCTACTACATGTACTAAAGAAGAGGCTATTCAAAATATAGCAAATGCATTAAATATAGTATTTACTAAAACAGAAAATACAGTTGTATTATTAGAATTTATGGCTGGAAAAGGTAATGAAGTAGGAACTTCTATAGATGAATTAAAATCTATAATAGATTTAATAAATAATAAAGATAGAATAGGTGTATGCTTAGATACTTGCCATATGAATGATTCTTATGTGGATATATCTCATTTTGATGAATTTTTGGATGAATTTGATTCTAAAATAGGTATAGATAAAATTAAATGTGTTCATATTAATGATAGTATGAATGAAAGAGGTAGTCATAAAGATAGACATGCAAATATAGGGTATGGAACTATTGGCTTTGATAACTTAATAAATGTAGTTTATAATGATAGATTAAAAGGCATTCCATTTATATTAGAAACTCCATATGTTAATAGAAATAGTAAAGATGCATGGGCTCCATATAAATATGAAATAGAAAGTATAAGAAATAAAAAGTTTATTGATTTTATTCAATAAACTTTTTATATTCATTATATTTCTCTATTATTTTCATGTATAATGTTTTATTAAAATTAAGTTTATAATTAGAAATATAACTATTAAAATCTGTTTCTAATATTTCATTATAATCATTTTTAATAGCGCTATATATCATATCTATTTCTTCCTTACTAGCAGGAATACATTCTTTAGATAAATAATTTACTATATCATCTCTTGTAAGCTTATTAATATAAGCTTTTAATAGTTCTTTTTTCAATAAAAAACCTCCTACTAATAGTTTATTAGTAGAAGATTATTTTATTCATTTAAACTAGATATAGCATTTAAAAGAGCTAATTTACCATATTCATATGTCCTAGCACCTTGTTGAAATATTACATATGGTTTTCGGATTGGGCCATCACATGATATTTCTATTGAACTTCCTTGAATAAATCCTGCACTTGCCATAATTATTTTATCTTCATATCCAGGCATATCACCAGGAATAGGGCTAGTATTAGCATCAATGGTTCCAGCACTTTGAATTCCTTTTGAATATTTAATCATATTATTTTCATTTTTTAAGTAAATTAATTCTACTATATCAGCACGTTTTTCATTATATTTTGGATTAACATGATAACCTAATGTTTCTAATACTAAACTTGTTAATATACTTGTTTTAAGAGCGCTAGCTACTACACTAGGAGCTAAATATAATCCTTGTAAAAATAATCTATTTGCATTATCAGTAGGCCCAACTTCACGTCCTTCACCAGGAACATTTAATCTTTCTGCACATAAAGTAATTAAATCTTTTTTTCCAGCTATATAACCACCATTATGAGCAATACCGCCACCTAAGTTTTTAATTAAAGATCCAGCCATTATGTCAGCACCAACTTCAGTAGGAGTTGTGTTTTCTACGAATTCGCAGTAGCAATTATCTACAAATATTATAATTTCTTTATTAATCTTTTTAATAAGTCTTATTACTTTTTCAACTTTATCAATAGTAAGTGAATCTCTTAAAGAATAACCTCTTGATCTTTGAATATGAATCATTTTAACTTTATTATTATTTAAATATTCTTTAATCTTATCATAATTGAAATCATTATCTTTAAGATCAATCATATCAAAATTTATATTATAGCTTTTTAATGAACTATTATTATCTTTAATGCCAATAATTTCGTGTAATGTATCATATGGTAAACCAGTTATTGATAAAAGATTATCATTAGGCCTTAGTATTCCAAATAATGCCACTGTAATAGCGTGTGTTCCGGAAATTATTTGTGTTCTTACAATAGCATCTTCACTTCCTAAAATTTCTTTATATACTTGTTCTATTTTGTCTCTTCCAGAATCATTATATCCATATCCAGTTGTTCCGTTTAAATCACTTTCAGATATATTATATTTATGAAAAGCATCTAATACTTTTTTACTATTGGTTAAACAATTATTATCTATTTCATTAAATATCTTGTTTAATTTCTTTTCACAATTATTTATTAGATCAATATATTCTTTCTTAATATTTAACATTTTTTACCCCCATCAATTCTAATAATACTATCGTTAATATAACTTGCTTTATCACTTGAAACAAAGTAAATTAGTTCCGCTATTTCAGATGGATCTGCAAATCTATTAAGTAATATTTTATTTTCTTCTTGTTTTTTAAATTCTTTATCCATATTTTCATTCATTTTAGTATTTATCCATCCTGGACATATACAATTTATTCTAATATATGGTGCATAATGATTAGCTAAATTATGTGTTAAATTAATAACACCAGCTTTAGAAGAATCATAATCTAATCCATATTCATAATAAGTATCCATTCCATTGGTACTACTTATATTAATAATATTACCTGATTTATTTTGAAACATTAAATCACCAAAATATTTACTCATTAGAAAAGTACCAACTAAATTTATTTCTAATATTTTCATAAAATTATCTTTAGTTTTCATTTCAAATGGAGTATCTATACTAATAGAAGCATTATTTATTAATATATCTATATTATTAAACGTATCTATAACTTTGTTTTTTAAATTAATAATATCTTCTTCTTTAGATATATCACATTTAATACATAGTGTATTTATATTATATTTTTCTTTTATTTCTTTTTCTAATTTTAATGCTTCTTTTTCATGATTTAAATAAGTCATTATAACATTATAATTATTTTTAGCATATATTTTGATTAATTCTTTTGCTAGACCAGTACTACCAGTTATTAAAACACACTTTTTATTCATAGAACACACTTCCTTTTTTCATGCATATTATATCATAAATTTAATATAAAAAAAGCACCTAACTATTCTTAGTTAGGTTTACCACTGTGGCAACACCTGACATCCAAAAGTCAGTTGTTCCCAAGAAGATAATAACATATTATTAGAATAAAGTGAATATTTTGCCTTATTTACGTATTGAGCATATTTTGTAATAAAAGTCAAATTGACAATATAAATACAATGTAGCATAATAATTTTATCATTTTTATAATGATAATTTTTTAAAAAAGGAGAGCATTTTTATGCAAAATAGTAGAGATATCCAGGAATGCCTAGATAGACTATTAGATAAGAATGGAAAGGTTTTCATTGTTCCACATAATAATCCAGATATGGATGCATTAGGTGCTTCAATGGGAATGTCATTAATTTGTAATAAAAAGGGAAAAGAAAATTATATAGTAATAAATGATGAACTTGATAAAATAGAAGCCGTTACTAGAAAAGTGCTTAAAACAGTAGGCAATGAATATAAAATAATAAAAGCAAGTGAAGTAGAGCAACTATTAGATGATAAAAGCCTTTTATTATTAGTTGATGTTAATAAGAAAAACAGAATATCTGTCACTCCTTACTTAAATATGTTTAATGATATATTTATACTTGATCATCATAAGGTCGATGAAAATACTATACAAACAAGTAATATGTTTGTGGATGACAAATTATCTAGTACATGTGAAGAAGTTAGTAGATTAATATTTTTGTATGATGTTGATATTACACCTGAACAAGCAAAATATTTATGGGCTGGTATTGCTTTAGATACTAATAAAGTGTGGAATACAAAAGTTATGACTGAAACTCTTTCTGTTATAACGGAATTGTCTAGAAAAGGGGCAGCTGTTCCTTTTGATTTATTTGTAGAAGATTTTAAGCATGATAGAATTATTCAAAGATTGGTAAACAATACTGAATTTATTAATGATTGCTCTGTATGCGGTGAAGAAAATGATAGCGATGAAATATTTGATTCTGCAGATATAGCAAAAGCTGCGGATTATTCTCTTAAGTTTGATATTAAAGCAACTTTTTCATTAGCTCACTTAGATGAAAATACAATATATATATGTGCTAGAAGTAAAGGACTTATTGATGTAGATAAAATAATGAAATTATTTGGTGGTGGAGGTAGTGAAATATCTGCAGCAGCAGCTGTAAAAGATACAACAATTGATGAAATTAAAAATAAGCTTAGAGAAATATTAAATAGAACATCGCATTTAGGAGAAAGCATTGGTCCAATTTTGAAATTAACTAGTTAAAAAATATAACAAATGAAAGTTTTACTTGTAAACTTTCATTTTGTTTGCTATAATCTTTATGTGCAAAGAGGGAGGCAGGAAAATGGCAAAGAAAGAAAATAGAGAAGGTATTGCATTACAATGTACAGCATGTAAAGAAATTAATTACCTTACTAGTAAAAATAAAAAGAACGTTGAAGGAAAATTAGAAATTAATAAATTCTGTCCAAGATGCAATAAAACTACACTACATAAAGAAAAGAAAGCGTAGGTAATATTAAATGTTTAATGTAAATGATATTAAAAATGGAATGACAATTAAATATGAAGGTAATATTTATCAAGTAGTAGAATTCCAACATGTTAAACCTGGTAAAGGTAGTGCTTTTGTTAAAACTAAACTTAAAAATTTAAAAGCAGGTACTACTCAAGAAATAACATTCAATGCAGGCATTAAAATGGAAAAAGCTGATGTGAGAAAGAGTGATTTATCATATCTTTATACTACTGGTGATACTTATGTATTTATGGATAATAATACATATGATCAATTAGAATTGCCAGCATCTCTATTAGAAGATCAGGCTAAATTCTTAAAAGAAGGTATGAATGTTCAATCTATGAGCATTGAAGGGGAAGTTGTTGGCATTGATTTACCAGAAAAAGTATCTTATAAAGTTATAAGTGCTCCTGAGGCTGTTAAAGGTAATACAACAAGTTCTGCTCAAAAAGATATTACTATTGAAACTGGTTATACATTAAAAGCTCCTTTATTTATTTCTGAAGGAGAAGAAGTAATTATAACAACTAGAGATGGTAAATATTTTAGTAGAGGATAAGGTCTTATAGACCTTTTTTAATTGACATTTTGTGTTAATTCATATATACTTTAGATTAGTAAATGTTGATGAAATAGAAGTGGTTATAAGATATTTTTAAGAGAATTAGTGGTTGGTGTGAACTAATAAATGCTTATAATGAAATTACATATTTTGGAGTTTATAGGTGATGCGTTATAATCAATGAGGTAGATTGTTCTATAAATTAAGGTGGTACCACGAAGATTTCGTCCTTATGTTACTACCTTTTTATTTTGGAGGAAATATGAGAAAGTTTGAGCGTATTAGTTTTAAACAATTTAAGAAAGATGTTTGTGATTCTAGAGAATTATATGATAAAATAGAATTACCTAGTAGAAGTACTAAGAATAGTGCTGGATATGATATTAGAAGTATTGAAAATGTTATCATTAAACCCGGTGAATCAAAAGCTATTAAAACAGGTGTTAAAGTTTCTATGAATTCTGATGAAGTGTTATATATTTTTGATAGAAGTTCATTAGGATTTAAGTATGATATTTGTCTTTCTAATAGTGTTGGCGTTATAGATAGTGATTTTTATAATAATCCTGATAATGAAGGACATTTTCAAGTTAAATTAATTAATCATGGTAAAAATGATTTTGAAGTACATATTGGAGATAGAATTGCTCAGGGTGTATTTATGAAATATTTAGTTGTTGATGATGAAAAAGAAATAGAAAGTACAAGAAAAGGTGGAATAGGTTCTACTAATAAGGAGGGAAAATAATATGAAATTATATGATGATTTATTATGGAGAGGATTAGTTAAAGATACTAGTAGTCCTGAAATTGAAAATTTATTAAATAATGAAGTTGTAACATTTTATTGGGGAACTGATCCGACAGCAGATTCACTTCATTTAGGGCATTATTCTTCATTAGTTACCGCTAAAAGATTAGCTCGTGCTGGACATAAACCAATTCTTTTAGTTGGTGGCGCAACAGGATTAATTGGTGATCCTAGACCTACTGCTGAAAGAGAAATTATTTCATATGAAACCGTTCAAAATAATATTGAAGGTATCAGAAAACAAATAGATAAAATATTTGATGGAAAAGCTAAATTAGTTAATAATTATGATTGGACTAAAGATTATTCATACTTAGATTTTTTAAGAGATATTGGTAAATATATAAATGTAAATTATATGTTAGACAAAGATATAATTAGAAGAAGATTAGAAACTGGTATTACTTATGCAGAATTTTCATATACATTAATTCAAGGAAATGATTTCTTAGAATTATTTAATAGAGAAAATTGTATTTTACAAGTTGAAGGTTCTGATCAATGGGGTAATATTACCACTGGAATAGAATTAATTAAGAAAAAAACTGGTAAAGAAGCTTACGGATTTACAATGCCATTAATACTAGATCAAAATGGCAATAAGTTTGGTAAAAGTGAAGGAAATGCTTTATGGCTTGATATTAATAAAACCCCTGCATATAAGTTATATCAATATTTAATTAATACAGATGACTCTAAAGTAATAGAATATTTAAAAGTATTTACATTCTTAACTCGTGAAGAAATAGAAAAAATAGAAGAAGAATTTAAAAAACAACCTGAAAATAGACTTGCTCAAAAGACTTTGGCATTTGAAGTAGTAAAAGATTTACATGGAGAAGAAGAGGCTTTAAAAGCCAAAAAAACTAGTGAAGAAGTGTTCTCTAAAGGATATAGTGAAGAAGGAATGTTAGAAGAAACAATTAATATTAATGATAATACTAATTTAATGGATTTATTAGTTTTATCTAAAATAGCTCCTTCTAAGAGTGAAGCTAGAAGACTTATTGAAGGAAATGGTATTAGTATTAATTCTAATAAACAAACTAATCCTATTATATTAGTAAAAGATTTAACTAATGAAAATAGTTTAATTGTTAGTAAAGGTAAAAAGACTCATATTAAAGTTACTTTAGTCAAATAAAGTAACTTTTTCTTTAATATTTTAATTATATATTATATAATAATTATGGAAAGTAAGTGATAACATGAAATATACAGAAGAAAGAGATTGGTTAGTTAATTTTGGATTATTTGTTTTAGCTGCTATATGCTTTGTATTAGTTCCAGTTATAATATCATTAGCATTATTCTTTATAAAGGGTAATATATTGTCTTTAATATCTAATTTTGCTTATATAGCATTAGTTTCTTGGCTATATTATAAAGATTTAATGCGAGAAGCTAAAACATATAAAGAAAACTTTAAAAAATGTTTTAGAACAGGTTTAAAATATTATATAGCTGGTTTACTTGCTATGGTATTCTTTAATATATTAATATCATTTATAATCAAAGGTACATCTGCTAATGAAAATGCAGTACGTGATATGTTATATTCTTCTCCTGTATTTACTATGATTAGTATCTCAATTATAGCTCCACTTAGTGAGGAATTATTGTTTAGAAAAAGTATTGGTACTCTAACTAAGAATAAATGGGTATTTGCTTTAATAAGTGGTCTTTTATTTGGAGGGGCTCATCTTTTGGCTGGGGAAATTACATTGTCTTCTTTATTGTTTTTATTACCATATGGTAGTTTAGGATTTGTTTTTGCTCTTATGGATTATGAAACAAAAACCACATGTACATCCATAGTTATGCATTCAATACATAATACTCTAACTGGCATCTTATTATTAATAACATATTTTAGTGGAGTGATGGGTTAATATGGAACAAAAACGTCATACGTTTTTAAATATAGTAATACTTGTTATTGTAATAATAACAGCATTATTTTTATATGCTAAATATATTGGTGTTAAAGGGTTAATTGTTAAAGAATATAGGATACAAAATAATTCATTACCATCTAATTTTAGTGGTGTTAAAATAGTGCATTTTTCTGATCTTTTATATAAATCAACTGTTACTAATGATGATGTTGTTAAATTGATTGATAAAATAAATCTTTATAAACCAGATATAGTTGTATTTACTGGAGATTTAGTAAATAAAAATATTAAATTAAAAGAAAAAGACAAGTTATTCTTAATAGAACAATTATCTAATATTACTGCAACTATAGGTAAATATGCTATATGTGGTGATTATGATTATTATTTAAAAGATTATGAAAATATTATGACAGAAAGTGGATTTACTATATTAGATAATAATTATGAAGAATTGTATTATAAAGCAAATGAAAGTATTTATCTTGTAGGATTACCTTCATCTAAAAAATCAACTATTAAGATAGATGAATCATTTAAATTTTATGATGTTAATAATAGAAAATGGACTATATTATTAATACATGATGGTAATACTATTAAGTATTTAGATAATAGTGATTATGAAGTAGATCTTATTTTAGGTGGGCATTCTTTAAATGGTAGTGTTGTATTACCATATTATGGAGGTTTATTTATAGATAAATATTCATATAAATATTACGATGCATATTATCAAAAAGGAATAACCGATATTTATATATCTAGTGGAATAGGTACTAATAACTATAAATATAGATTTAATAATAAACCTTCTATTAATGTATACAGATTAAAAGCACAGTCATAACTGTGTTTTTAAAATATTATAAAATAGAGGTGAAATAATATGTATAATAAATTTAATTATAATCAAACTAGATTTCCATTTGCTGCTCCTTTTTTGTTGGGTGCTCTTACAGGTGGAGTGGCAGTAGGGGCATTTAATCCATACAGGCCAAGGCCAATATATTATAATTATCCTATGTATTATTAATTAATAGGTAAAATTATTTTAACACAGGTCCATTCATTTAGTTTAGATGTATATTTGATGGATCCTCCATGTTTTTCAATAATTTCTTTAGATAGGCAAAGTCCCAAACCACTTCCAGATTTTTTCTTAGAATAAAATGGGGTAAATAAATTATCTATAGTTTCTTTAGACATGCCACATCCATTATCTTTAATAGTTATGATAAGTTTATTTGAATTCTTATATGTTTTAATAAATATTTTGCCATTAATATCTAATGCTTCAGAAGAATTCTTTAATATATTTATAAATACTTGTTTTAATCTATTATAATCAGCATATATGTGTATATCTTTTTCAGAATCAATATTTAAATTGATTCTTTTATTATTAAAAAATGGCATTATAGTTTCTTTAATTTCAATTAGTAGTTCATTAAAACATATATTATTTTTTATTATTTTCATATTATGTATATCACTAAAATCTTTTAATACTAAGAGTGCATTTTCAACCTCTTTATCTAGTATTTTAATATATCTTTCACATTTATCTTTGTCATTAGTATCAAATAAACTTAAATAACCTTTAATTACCGCTAAAGGGTTTTTAATTTCATGAGTAACTTTGAATATAGAAGTTTTAAGTAGTTTATCATTTTGAATATCTTGAAGAGTAGAGTATAGTTTAACTCTTTTTTTAAGCAGTATTGTGTAGTATGTAATTATATATACACTTAAAATATATATGATTATATCTTGGTCAAATTTAGTCATTAATATTATATAAATAGTATTAATAATAACTAATGTATTAGTTAGAAACATTTTATTTTTATTTAATTTCTTATAAATTATATATATTATAAAATCTATTAAATATAGAGGTAAATAAATATATACATTACTTATTAAATGTATAAAAGTTATTTGTATAATTGTAGTAAATATAGCTAAGAAATACTTATCAAATTCTAATAGTAAAACAATATTAATAGTTAATATATACAAGTTATAATGATATTTATAATATAAATAAATAAGTATAAAACTTATAAATGATAATATTATTTCTTCATATAGATTTCTTTTATAATTATTATAATTATTCTTTATATAGAAAAATATTATATATATAGTTAACATAAATATTACATATATATTAATATTGATTAATTCTTTAACATAATTCATATTTTCACCATAATAATATTATCATAATGAGTTTGTCGAATTTTGTCGAAAAATGTAAAAAAAATAAGAAAATTTATTTCTTATTTTAAATCAGTCATATATCTTTTAATTTGTTTTGAATTAGGCCCTAAAATAATTTTTAATTCATTATCAATTTCAACTATACCTTTAGCGCCCATTTTTTGTATACCTTCTTTATTTACTTTGGACATATCTTTCAAAGTAACTTTTAGTCTAGATAAATTTATTTGACTATCAACAATATTATCTTTACCACCTAAGCATTGTATTAATTTATTAATCTCTATATGGAAATCTTTTCTTCTCATTTTAATAACCACTAAAGATAAAAATATTAATATTAAAAGTATTATTATGTATTGCCAAATCATTATGCTTCCTCCTTATATTCTAATATATAACTAGTTATTCTCATTTTGAACTCATCTATTTTTTCATCTGTCCAATATTCAGAAGGATTAATATCTTCAAAAATATTAGATGTCTCATTATCAAATCCAATTACTTTGCCATTTTTAACAAAAACTACATTAGGAGTAAATATTTTTTTGTTTCCTTCATCATCAGTAGGTAAATATTCTTTTAAAGCTTCAGTTATTTTTCTATAACCACTTGTATTATAACGTCTATCTTGCTTAATATTTAAATATGATATTTGATTTATTCCATTGGCACTACTTACATTATTTAAATATCTAACATAGTATTGGCACCATTCACTTTCTTTAATACAGAAGAATATAACTCCAGTACCATTATTTATTATGTTAGCTATTTCATCAGCTGTTCTATATACATATATATTATTATTATCTAAAAGTGGGTATTCAGCACTAACTTTAAGATTATCATTATTAGCATTTTCTTGTCTATAAGTGTATTTATATATTAAAACTGCTCCAACTATTGCTATAAAAATGATTAATAAGATTTTAATTTTTTTCATAATTCACCTCATATTAATTTTATCATAAAATATATTTTATATAAAGAATTATATTATTTATATAATTGTTTTAGTATAGATTCATTCTTATTTTTAATATAGTATTCTGTATCAAATATATCATGAATAAAAGCTTTATATGTTTTTTTAATTCTATTTTGATACTTAACATGTATTTTTTTAGGATCATTTCTAACAATTTTATATTTTTTTTCATAATCTATTATTGTTATAATTTCTGCAATGACGATAACAACAGTAAATAAAGTTATATATGAAGTAGTATTATGGATGAAATGCTTTATAATAGATATTTGAACATCTAAGATAGGTAAACTTAATAATATAAAACTTAATATAACAAATACGTCTAATATAATAGTTTTAATTTTTCCAATAAAGCTGGATTGAACATTACCACCAAATCTATATGTTTGATAATTAATAAATAGTACTGTTAATTCTAATATTAAAGGGCATATCATAATTTTATAGTTTAGTATTAATAATATAAATGATATAGTATTTAACACTTTGTCTGATAATGCATCCATAGCGCTTCCAAAGAAAGTTGATACTTTAAATTTTCTTGCTAAAAATCCGTCTATAGCATCAGTTAAGAATAAGAGTAGGGAAATAAAAGCAACATAGTTAATACCATATTTGATATATATGCATGGTAAAAATAATGCACCAATTAATCTTATTAGTGTAATTATATTTACAATAATCATCATAATTTTCTTAATCTTTTTATTTTCCATAACTATTATTCTAATTATATTTACTATTTTTGTCAATAAAGTAGATAAATTATTACATTTATGATATAATGTCAAAGAAATGGGGCTGTATTGATTCGACAGGTTCATATTCGGATAGAATGCAAGTAGTAGGCATACTATAAATGCAAAAACAAAATAGTCGGAAACGATTTTAATTTCTCTCCAGCATTTGCTTAATTAAGTAAACTGCTGAAGCTTCCACTTAAACTTTTGTTCACGAGTTTAAGACTGGGAGTCATATAGTGAACTATATTATAAATATGTTTGTGATTTATAATGAATATTTAACAAACTTTGAATAATAAAAGAAGTTGGCAATCTATATTATTATTTGAGTATAAAAACCAACTAAACTTGTAGACGTTCTATTAGGATAGTTCTTGGACAGGAGTTCGCTACTCCTCAGCTCCACCAAAATTGCCTCGTGGCCAAGTGGTAAGGCTCTGGACTCTGACTCCAGCATCACAGGTTCGAATCCTGTCGAGGCAACCACGCTGAAATAGCTCAATTGGTAGAGCAACTGAATCGTAATCAGTAGGTTGTGGGTTCAATTCCTATTTTCAGCACCATTAAGATTTCATGCGAACACAATGTGTTCGTTTTTATATTATTTAATAGTTAAAAATTTGTTATAATATATAACCAGGGGATTTTAGTATGGAGACAATCAAATTTAGAGAAATTATTGAATTATTTTTGACTAGAACTATATACGAAATAAAGTCAGAATCCGAAGTTCCAAATATAAATTTTAAATTTGATGATAATGGTATTTATATTTTTAAAAATATTATTGAAAAACCATTTGTAAAAGAAGGTTATTGGACACCAAATGCTACTCAAAAAGATTTAGACTTTATTTTATATGGCAATAGCGATAATTGTCTAACAATTCATGTAAAAGATAGCGTAGTTTTCTTTACAAATTTAGTAAATATTACTAATTCTTTAATAAAATTATATGAATTTTATGGTATTAAATCGTCTGCTAGAAATTTAGCAATGCATCTAATGAGACGAATATGGCTTCGAATGGGCGTTGAAGATTTTAATAATGTTGAGTTATTTTTATCAAATCAACTTCAATTTGTAAATAATAAATACCTTGATATTTGTATTTCTAAAAGAATTACTTCATTTTATGATTATGACGTTTTTGTTCAAACAATAGTTAATAGTACATTTGATGAGACAACTAGAAGTATGATTTTTACTATTAATGGTAGTGGCGAAACATACGAATTACCCCATATTCTATATGATGTGGATGATAATGGTATTTGTTATATTTATGGTGTTCAGAGTACCAATAGTCAAAAAAGCAAATTAATTGAAAGAAAACTATATAAACTTAATAAAAATATAGATAATCCCAATGTTCATCCAAGTAAAGTTTATGCTTTAATTCTTTTTGTTAATCAATTACATAAGAAAGGTATAACAAGAATTATTGTTCCTGGAATGCAAGTTTTATCTTATCGATATCATGAATTATTATCTTTAAAAGCTAAAAATGATTTAATTGAAGCTAAAAAACAATTAGAAGAATCACCAAAAGATGTTTATTTTCAAAAAAAATACGAAAGAATTAAAAAATGGTATAATAGAGTTTATAATAAAGAAGATTTAATTAGTTATTTAAAAACTGAAGAATTGTTTAATTTAATGTATAGAATTATTATGCATAATCCAAATATAGAAATAATGAATGAAGTAATTATTCAAGGTGATTGTTTAAAAATGAGGATTAAATAAAAGTTATTTATTTGTTATATAATTTGCAAGTTTTTGTTATAAAGATGTTCACTTAATCTAAAAATAAGAGTAGAATTATTGTTGTAATGAAATGAGAATAATGTGTTCAGTACCTGTCGGATACAGGCACCAGTAAGTTCATATGCGAATACTTTTGTGTTCGCTTTTATATTGCTACTAGAATTATCTTTCATTATATAATATAATTAATTTGGGTATTATATATGAAAGACAAAATCAAAAAATATTTTACTTTAGATAATATAATTATTTATTCTTTAATAATTATTTTTTCATATGCTTATTGTCAAAAAACATTTGATAATGATTTGTTTTTTGATATTAAAACTGGAGAATCTATATTAAAGTATGGTTTGGATTTTAAAGAACATTTTAGTTTTATTCCAAATTTAACATATTTATATCATCATTGGTTTTATGATTTAGTAATACATTTTATATTTAATAAATTTAGTTATATTGGATTATATATATTTTTTCAATTAATATTTTTAACTTTTAATATTATATATTATAGATTATGTTTAAAAATATCTAAATCTAAATTACTATCTATTAGTTCCACTATTATAACAATAATATTGTGCTCTTATGCATTCCAAACTAGAGTTCAATCTATTACATATATATTATTCATTTTAGAATTATATTATTTAGAAAAAATATATAGTGAATTTAATACTACTAAATATTTAATACTTTTAGCAATTAATTCTATTATTATAGTCAATATTCATATGCCAGTATGGTTACTTACTATTGTGTTTGCTTTACCTATGTATGCTGAATTATTTTTACATTATTTAAGCAATAAAAATAAAAAAATTAAAACTTTTTTAAATAAACATTTTATATTAGAAGAGCCCAAAAACAGTAAAAATCTTTTAATAGCTTTATTAATATTATTAATTTCTGGATTAATATCTCCATTTGGTTTATCTCCTTATACTTTTATTATTAAAGTAGCATTAACAAATAAATATGATTATTTTCATATAACTGAACTAAGATCATTAAAGATTTATGAAGACTATTATTATCTAGGATTAACTATTATATTTTTAATAGGAATAATCTTTAAAATGTTTAAATTTAAAGTTAGAGATTTTATATTATTTGTTGGTTTATTCATATTTGGATTAATAGTAATAAGAAATACAATATACTTCTATTTAGCAGTTCCACTAATATTTTTAAGAGGTATTCATAATAGTGATTTTAGGGTAAATATATCTTTTATAACCAACTTTTTAAAAAGATTTAAAAAAACACATTTAATAATCATAAAATCTTTTGTTCTCATATGCATTATTTGTATTTATGTTGCATCATTTAAAGAAATAGATTATAAAACATATGACTTTGATATTCCTCTTAATTATCCAGTAAAAGCTGTAGAATATATAAAAGAAAATATAGATTATAAAAACATTAAAATGTATAATGAGTTTGATTATGGATCATATTTAGCTTTTAATGACATTCCAATATTTATTGATAGTAGGGCAGAAGTATATATTTCAGACTTTAACAATTCATATGATATATGTATTGATTATGCAGATAGTTTAGATTCAAACAAAAGTAAAGCAATATTTGATAAATATAAATTTGATTATGCACTTGTTTATAGATATGGGTATGCATACGGAATTTTAGAAGTTAATAACGATTATATAGAAATATATAGAGATGAAGACTTTGTTTTATATGAAAGGAAAAATAATGAAGAAAATATTTAAAATTATTATCATAGTTGGATGTATATTATTAGTAGCTTTATTAGTGTTTTTAATATCAAGAAAAAAAGTAATAGTAAAAGACGATATAGAAAACTATAATAAATACTTAGAAGAATTACAATTTGATACTGATGTTCATAGTAAATTATTTATATTTCCAGAAAAAATTAATAAAGATGAGGTAGAAGGATTTGAATATTTAAAAGTTAACAGTATGTTTAATTCATCATATATGTTTTATTTAGTGGTCAAATATAATGAAAAAGAATATTTTGAAGAAGAAAATAGGATTAAAAGTGTAAACAGAATATTTAGAGGTGGTATTAAATATCCAATATATGTAGATAAATTAGAGTACCCAACTTATGTTACAATAAGTGATGGACATGATACATATGAATATGTACTTTTAGATAAAGAAAATAATAAAATAGTTTATGTTTTTAAACAATTATACTTTTATGAAAATAAATTGAATAAAGAATATTTAGTAGAATATCAAGTTCCTAGAAATAAGAGAGATAATAAAAAAATGGGATATAATATGTATTATTATTATGATGAAAATGGTAATAGTAAATTAGATTATTAATGATATTTAAAAAAATAAGTGATATAATAAATATTACTTGTTTTTTTATGGAGGATGTATGATTAAAATAATAGTATTAATTATAAGCTTGTTTATTGGAAATAATATATCATATGAATTCGTTGATATTCAAATAAATGAAAATGTTGCTAACTTCGAAAAGATGTATAAAAAATATAATTATTTTAATGATGAATATATAGATGATATAAGTATTAAATTAAACAAATATTTAAACTCAACATTAAAAGATAAAGGATATTTTATAGCAAGATATTCAATAGATTCAAATGTAGATCCTTATTTAGTAACTGCAGTAATGTTACAAGAAACAGGTTGTTATTGGACATGTAGTAAGTTAGTTAGAAATTGTAATAATGTTGCTGGTAACAAAGGTAAACCATCATGTGGAAGTGGAAGTTATAGGAAATTTGATACTATTGAAGAAGGGATACAATTCGCTATTAATAAACTTGCATGGTATTATAATAACGGACTTACTACACCAGAAAGAATAGGACCTAAATATGCAGGAGATCCTAATTGGTCTACTAAAGTAAATAAATATATTAATAAATTAAAGAATGCATAAATAAACTGTATTGACAAAAAGTATCAAAAATAATATAATCTACTCGTAAGTGATGAAGGGAAAAGTAGTTATTTAATGTATCTATATAGAGAATTAGTGGTTGGTGGAAACTAATAATTATTAAATAACGAAAAAAAATCGTGACAACTCCTGGAGCTTAAACGCAAATCAGCGATAAAGATAAAAGATAGAATTTATAGAATCTATGAAGTAAGATGGCACAGTGATTATTATTCACGCTTACGTTAGATTCTTTTTTATTTATAGGAGGAGTAAAATGGAGAACAAATATAGAAATGTATACTGTGGAGAAGTTACTAGTGAATATGTTGGAAAAGAAGTTAGAATAGCAGGATGGGTAAATTCTATTCGTAATTTGGGCGCTATTGCATTTTTAACAATTAGAGATGAAAAAGGAATAGTTCAGGTAGTAACTGATGATGAAAATAAAATTAAAGATTTAGTTAGAGAATGTACAGTTACTATTTCTGGCACTGTTAGAAAAAGACAAGGAGAAGCAAATCCTAATATGAAAACAGGTGAAATAGAAATAGTATTAGATACTGTAGAAGTGCTAGGTAAATGTAAGAGTGTACTTCCTTTTGAGATATCTAGAAATAGAGAAGCAACTGAAGAAACTAGACTTAAATATAGATATTTAGATTTAAGAAATGAAAAAAATCATGATAATATTTTGCTTAGAAGTAAAGTTATAGATTATATTAGAGAAATTATGAAAGGCATGGACTTTACTGAAATATCCACTCCAATTATATCAACATCATCTCCAGAAGGAGCTCGTGACTTTGTAATTCCTTCTAGAAATTATAAAGGTAAATTTTATGCTCTTCCTCAAGCACCTCAAATATATAAACAGTTATTAATGGTATCTGGATTTAATAGATATTTTCAAATAGCACCTTGTTTTAGAGATGAGGACTGCAGAGCAGATAGAACACTAGAATTCTATCAATTAGATTTAGAAATGAGTTTTGTAACTGAAGAAGATGTATTTGAAGTAGGTCAAAAAGTATTCTATGATGTTTTTACCAAATTTGGAAATAAGAAAGTTACTAGTATTCCATTCCCTAGATTTACTTGGAAAGAGGCAATGGAAAAATATGGTAGCGATAAACCTGATTTAAGAAACCCATTAATAATAGAAGACATAACGGATATATTCAATAATACGGAATTTGGTGGTTTTAAAAATAAAACGGTCAAAGCAATTAAGGTAGAAACTTGTGATGCATCTAATTCTTGGTTCAAAAAATGCGAAGAATTTGCTCGTGAAAAAGGAGCCGGAGGACTTGCATATATTAAATCAACTAATGAAGGATTAAAGTCTACTATATTAAAATTCCTAAGTGATAATGAAATAGAAGAAATTACAAAAAGATTTAATCTTAAGGAAGGAAATGTATTATTTATAGTTGCTGGAGATAAGATTAATAAAATAATGGGTCACTTAAGAAATTATATTGGAAAAGAATTAAATTTAATAAATGAGGATGAATATGCATTTTGCATCGTTCAAGATTTCCCAATGTATGAATATAATGAAGAAGAAAAAAGATGGGATTTTGAACACAATCCATTTAATATGCCAAAAGGCGGTATAGAAGCATTTAATACTAATGATTATAGTACTATCGTTGCTAATCAATATGACTTTGTATGTAATGGTAATGAAATGGCAAGCGGAGCAGTAAGAAATCATGATGTTGAAATTATGAAAAAAGCATTTGAAATAGCAGGATATGACGAAAAGGTAATTGAAAATAAATTTAGAAGCTTATATAATGCATTTCAATACGGAGCTCCTCCTCATGCTGGAATGGCTCCTGGAATAGATAGAATTATAATGTTACTTACTGGTGAGGATAACTTAAGAGAAGTTCAAGTTTTCCCACCTAACGTTAGTGGTCAAGATTTATTAATGGGTGGGCCAAATGAATTAGATGAAAAACAATTAAGAGAACTTCATATTAAAATAAGAGATTAAGGAGGTAATTATGGAAAGACAATTATCAGAACAAGAAATAATTAGAAGAAATAAACTGGATGAAATAAGAAATTATTGCAATCCATATCCAGAGAGATATGAAAAAACTCATGCACTTAAAGATGCAAAAAATCTTGAAGATGGAACTACCGATGTCAGAATAGCAGGTAGAATTGTTTTCATGCGAAAAATGGGTAAATTAAGTTTTGTTAGAATTCGTGATTTAGAAGGAGATATGCAACTTGAAGTAAAAGTTGATATGGTTGGAGAAGAAAAGTATGAATTCTTTAAAAAACTTATTGACACTGGAGATTTTATTGGAGCAGAAGGAGAAATTTTTACTACTCAAACTGGAGAAAAAACTTTAAGAGTACATTCATTTGAATTTTTAGGCAAGGCATTAAGACCCCTTCCTGAAAAATTCCATGGACTTACTGATATAGAACAAAAATATAGACAAAGATATGTTGATATGATTATGAATGAAGAGTCTAGAAGAGTATTCTTAGGAAGAAGTAAATTATATGCATTCATTAATAAATATCTAGGAGAGAATGGTTTCTTGCAAGTAGAAACTCCAATTCTACAAAATGCAGTTTGTGGAGCAGCTGCTAAACCATTCTATACACATCATAATGCATTAGATATGGATTGTAATCTTAGAATTGCACCTGAAACTTATTTAAAGCAATGTATCGCCGCAGGATTTGATAAAGTTTATGAAGTGGCTAAATGTTTTAGAAATGAAGGTATGGATACAGAACATTTACAAGAATTTACTCAAGTAGAATGGTATGCTTCATATTGGAATTTTGAAGATAATATTAAATTCTATACTAATTTTATTAAAAACTTATTATTAGAATTAGTTGGAACTACTACTATACAATATCAAGATTATACATTAGATTTTGGTAAAGAAAATTGGAATAGAATAAACTATGTAGATGAGATGACAAAAGTATTTGGATTTGATTTCTTAGATATAGAGGATCCTACAGTATTAAAAGACAAAATAGTTGAAAAAGGATTATTTACATATGAAGATTTAGAAGATTATTTCTCAGTAAGTCAAATTATAGATTTTTGTTATAAAAAGAAAGTAAGAGCTAATGTAGTAGAACCTACAATTATATATAATTATCCTGCTGTATTAATACCTCTTGCTAGACGTAATGATGAGGATAATAGAAGAATAGATGTATTCCAAGTAATTGCTGCTGGTACAGAACTATGTAAAGCATATTCAGAACTTGTAAATCCAATTACACAAAGACAAGCCTTTGAAGATCAGTTAAAAGCTAAAGAACAAGGTGATGAAGAAACTATGGAAATAGATGAAGGATTCTTAAGTGCTATGGAACAAGGAATGCCTCCTATATCAGGTTTGGGATTTGGAATTGATAGATTAATGATGATTATATTTAATCAACCATCTATAAGAGATGTAGTATTATTTCCTCAAATGAAAGATTTAAACAAATAAAAGAAGATATTTATCTTCTTTTTTAAATGATATAATAGACAAACTTATGTTTGTAATGTATAATGTTTATAGGAGGGTCAATATGATATATTTAAAAAACTTTTCATTATTAACAGATTATCAAGAAAATAAGATGTTTGAATGTGAAACAAGGAAAATATTCAATTCTTATTATCCAGTAGGTTTATTTTCTTATATTGGTCTTAATAAAATAGAATTTTCTAATATAACAATATTTTGTGGGGGTAATGGAAGCGGTAAATCTACATTATTAAATATAATTGCAACTAAGATAAATGCTTCAAGAAGGAATAGAATTAATAAAGGAAGTATCTTTGACTTATATGTTGATTGGTGTACATATGATATGTTTAATGAACCATATGATATTAAGATGATTACTAGTGATGATGTATTTGATTATTTATTAGATGTTAGATCTATAAATATGAATGTAAATAGAAGAAAAGAATCATTAAGTAGAGAATATATTAATAATAAATATTCTAATAAACAAAGCTCATTAAGTGAATATAATGAATTAAAAGATTCATATGATGCTAAAACCAAAACAATGTCTGCATACGTAAGGCAAAGATTAGTTAACAATAATATAATAGAGCATTCTAATGGAGAATCAGCATTAGAATTTTGGGAAAAAGAAATAGATGAAAATAGTATTTATATATTAGATGAACCGGAGAATAGTTTATCATGTGATAATCAACTCAAGCTAAAACAATTTATAGAAGATTCAGCTAGATTTTATAATTGTCAATTTATTATATCTACTCACTCACCATTTTTATTAGCATTAAAAGATGCGGTTATATATGATTTAGATACTAATCCAGTAATAACTAAAAAATGGACAGAACTAGATAGTGTAAAGACATATAAAAATTTTTTTGATGAACACTCTAAAGAATTTAAAAATAATTAAAAATTATGTCAAATCATGTTGATATAATTTTTTTTAATAGGTATAATTATATAAGGTGAGGATAGTGAAAGATGATAAATTAATCAGATTTTTTAATACGACAAATTTTAATAGCGATTTCACTAAATATTTCAATAATGCTTCTGTCAAAGAAGTTCTTTTAAATAAAAAAAGTAGTAAAATGACAATGGTTATTGAAATAGATAACTTACCTGATATAGAAGTATTTAAAGAGTTATATGAAAAAGGACAAACTCTAAATGGAGTTAAAACTTTTAGAATAAAATTTATAGTGGAAAATGATAATGATAAATTAGAACAATATTTTAATTATTATTTTGATATACTTGTTAGTAAATGTCCAATGTTAAATTGTATTGATAGAGATAAAATAACATTTAATGAGAGTAATATTCAAATAGAAGTATTAAATGATACAGAAGAAAATAAAATAAATAGTTTAAAAGAAAATATAGAAATATTTTTAACTGATATGGGATTTAAAGATATCAGTGTTTTTCCTCATATAAATGAAGAAGAAAGAGAAAGATTTAAAAAGAGTTTAGAAGAAGTTAAAGAAGAAGTTAAAACAAAAAAAGATATAGAATTAATTAGGGGTTCTAAAATAGCAGGTTCTTCTTCTAAAATAAGTAATTTAATATCTAATGAAGATAATGTTGTATTAGTTGCTAATATATTTGGAATAGAGGGTATTAGTACTCCTAAAGGATGGTTTATAATTACTCTTAAATTAACTGATTATACTGATAGCATTATATCTAAAATATTTACTCGTAAAAAGGAAGAATTTGACTTTTTAATGTCTAAATTAAAATCTGGTAAATGGTATAAATTTAAAGGATATGTTAAATATAATGAAAAAAGTAATGACTTTGAATTTAATCCTAATGATATAGAAACATATATTAAAGAAGAAACCAAAATAGTAGATGATGCGCCTATAAAGAGAGTAGAATTACATGCACATACAATGATGAGTCAAATGGATGGCGTAACTAAGTTAAGTTTAACTGATCATACATGTGAACTTATAAGTAGATGTATAGATATGGGATATAAAGCAGTAGCTATTACTGATCATAATGGATGCCAAGCATTTCCCATTTGTTATCAATTAATAAGTTCTTATAATAAAAAACAAGAAGATCCAAACAAAAAATTTAAAGGTCTATATGGAGTAGAATTAACTTTGGTTGATGATACTGTTTCTATAGTAGTTAGACCTAGTAATAAAGAATTAGAAGGTACTACTTTTGTTGTTTTTGATACTGAAACAACTGGTTTTAATGCTGCTTCTGGTGATGTAATGATTGAAATCGGAGCAGTTAAAATTAAAGATGGAGAAATAATAGATAGATTTGATGAATTTATTAATCCAGGACGTAGATTGCCTAAAAAAATAACTGAGTTAACTTTAATAACTGATGATATGTTAAAAGATGCGGATAATGAAAAGAATGTTACGAAGAGATTCTTAGATTGGGTAGAAGATGCTCCTATGGTTGCCCATAATGCCAAATTTGATATTTCATTTTTAGAAGCTGCTATGAGAAGAAATGATTTAGGCGAACTTAAAAATACAGTAATAGATACTTTAGAATTGTCAAGAGCATTAGATACTGGATTTGCTAAACATAGTTTATCTGCTTTAGTAAAAAGATATGATGTTCCATTTGATGAAGAAGCACATCATAGGGCAGATTATGATGCTGAAGGTACTGCTTTAGTATTTCATAAAATGCTTAAGAAGCTTATTGGCCAAAATTATGATACAATTTCTTCTTTAGAAAAATTAGTACCTAAAGAAGAAATGTATAAATTTGGTAGAACTTATCATTTTAATGCTATTGCTTTAAATAGAAATGGACTTAAAAATTTATTTAAAATAATTAGTTTAGCTAATACTACATATTTATATAAAACACCTAGAATTCTAAGAAGTAAATTAAATGAACTTAGAGAAGATATATTAATAGGTAGTGGTTGTTATGAAAGTGAAGTGTTTTTAGAATCTAGAAGTAAAGATGGAGAAGAACTTACTAATATAATTAATTTTTATGATTATGTAGAAGTACAACCACCAGAGGTATATGATCATTTATTACAACTTGGAGATTTTGTAAATGTATTAGAACTTAAAAATCATATTAAGAAAATAATAGATGCTACCAAAGCAGCAGGAAAGATTATTGTTGCAACTGGAGACGTGCATCATTTTACTAGAGAAGACAAAATATATAGAGAAATAATAGTTAATCAAAAAGTACCAGGCGGTGGAAGACATCCACTTGCTAAAAATGATATTAAAAATATACCATCACAACATTTTAGAACTACTGATGAAATGTTAAAAGATTTTGATTTCTTAGATAAAGATTTAGCATACGAAATAGTAGTGGAAAACACTAACAAAATAGCAGATATGGTTAGTGATATAGAAGTAATTATAGATACACATGGTATACCATATTCACCTAGAGTAAAAGCTGATGATGGAAAAAGTTATTTGGATTGTCCTAGAGTAGTTACTGATTTAGTATTTAATACGGCTGAAAATTTATATGGCAATCCTCTTCCTCAAAATATAGAAGAAAGAATATCTAAAGAATTATATGGCGATGTTGTATATAATTATTGGTATAACAAAATAAAAGAAGAAAATCCTAAATTAACTGAAGAAGAATTAATAAATGAAACATTTAAAAATGTTCATGATACTTTAGTATCTGGATTTGATAGAGTAAAAGAAATAGTTAAAGATTTAGTATTAAGTAAATGGACAGACGAAGACGGAGAACAAACAGAAGAATCTATTAAGAAAAAAGTTAAGAAAGAATTAGGTGGAATTATTGGAGGAGGGTTTGATCCAATATACTTAATTGCTCAAAGATTAGTTAAACACTCAAATGATGATGGATACATTGTTGGTAGTAGAGGTTCTGTAGGAAGTAGTTTTGTTGCCACGTTGATGGGTATTACAGAAGTTAATCCATTACCACCTCATTATAGATGTCCTGAATGTAAACATAGTGTTTTTGAAGATGAAGATGGAACATCACTTGGAGCTAAATACTCTAGTGGATTTGATTTACCAGATAAAAAATGTCCTAAATGCAATAGTAAAATGATTAAAGATGGACAAGATATGCCATTTGCAACATTCCTAGGATTTAATGCTGATAAAGTACCAGATATAGATTTAAATTTTTCTGATTTAAATCAAGCTAGTGCTCATGAATATACAAAAGTATTATTTGGGGTAGATAATGTCTATAGAGCAGGTACTATTGGTACAGTTGCAGACAAAACAGCTTATGGTTATGTAAGAGGATACTATGAAGATAAAGGTATATTTGATAAAAGAAGTTGTGAAATAGAAAGATTAGCTTTAGGATGTACAGGTGTTAAAAGAACAACTGGTCAACATCCAGGTGGTATAGTAGTAGTACCAGATTATATGGAAGTATATGATTTTACTCCATATCAATTCCCAGCTGATGATCCTACTTCTGCATGGAGGACAACTCACTTCGATTATCATTCAATAGAATCAAACTTATTAAAATTGGATATTTTGGGACACTCTGATCCAACTCAATTGAGATTAATAAGAGATTTAAGTGGAGATGATGTTTTAAAGGTTCCTCTTGATGATAAAGATACTATGAGTATATTCTCTAGTACAAAAGTTTTAGGTGTCACAAATGAACAAATAATGTGTCCTACAGGTACACTTGGTATTCCAGAATTTGGGACTCCATTTACTATAGGAATGGTAGATGAAACTAAACCTACAACATTCGCAGAGCTTACTAAAATATCAGGACTTTCTCATGGAACTGACGTATGGTTAGGTAATGCAAGAGATTTATGTACACCAGATGCAGAAGGCAAAATAAAAGTACCATTTAAAAATGTTATTGGATGTCGTGATGATATTATGGTATATCTTATGTATCATGGAGTTAAACCAATAAAAGCATTTAAAATAATGGAATTTGTACGTAAAGGAAAAGCTTCAAAAGATCCAGAAGGATGGCAAGAACATAAACAAACTATGATAGATGCTGGTATTGAAGAATGGTTTATAGATTCATGTGAAAAAATTAAATACATGTTCCCTAAAGCTCATGCAGCAGCATATGTTACTAGTGCATTTAGAATAGCTTGGTATAAAGTTCATAAACCTAAATACTTCTACGCATCATGGTTTTCAACTAAAGCAACTGATTTTGATATAGAAACTATGATTAAAGGATATGATGCTATTAAAAATAGGATTATTGAAATAAAAGAAAAAGGTAATGAAGCTACTAATAAAGAAGGTGGAATTCTAGAATGTTTAAATGTTGCACTAGAAATGTCAGCAAGAAATATTAAAATAACACCATTTGATTTATATAAAAGTAAAGCATTAACCTTTGGTGTAGATGAAGATGGCAACTTAATTCCTCCATTTGTAACAATAGATGGTTTGGGTGAAACAGTAGCAAACAACATAGAAAGAGAAGCACTAAAAAAACCATTCATTAGTATCGAAGATTTCCAAAACAGATGTAAAGTTTCCCAAACTCTTGTAGATAAAATGAGAACAATGGGTATATTTGATGGATTAAGTGAAAGTTCACAATTAAGTTTATTTGATTTTGAGGTATAATATGAGAGTAGTAGTATTAGGAAGCAGTAGTGCAGGTAATTCAACATTTGTTGAGATTAATAATATTAAATTCTTAATAGATGCAGGTCTTCAATTTGGATATTTAAAAGAAAAACTACATGATATAGATGTTAATCCAAAAGATTTAGATTTTATAATAGTGACTCATGCTCATATTGATCATGTTAGATGTATTCATTCATTTAATAGAATATACAATATACCAATATATATTTCTATTGATACATTAAATGAATATCCTAAAAAAGATTGTCTAAAAGATATAGTTTTATTAGATGACTTAGATAATATAATGGGTATTAAATTTGACAAAGTACCTATATCACATGATAAAAAAGGATTTGGATTTATATTTGAATATAATAACATATCATTAGCTTATATGGCTGATACTGGTATGATTCATTCTAAATTCCATGATAAATTTAAAAATAAAACAGTATACTTATTTGAAAGTAATCATGACGTAGAAATGGAAATGAATGGTACTAAAGATCTAATGACTAAACTTAGAAATATAGGTGATATGGGACATTTATCAAATGAAGACTGCGCTATGTACTTATCTCATTTTATAGGAGAAAACACTAAAGTAGTTATGTTAATACATATAAGTGATCATGATAATACACATGAACTTGCTTATAATGTTAATAGAAAAAGCTTAAATGATAGTATTAAACTATACTTATCTAATAAAGATAGTTTAAGTGACATAATAGAAATTAATTAATAATTAATTTCTTTTTATTGATTAAATATTTTCAAGTGATATAATTATCATAGGTGATAATATGAAGAAAAGAGGATTTACATTAGTAGAATTACTTGCTGTAATAGCAATATTAGCAATCTTAGTAATAATGGCTTTACCAGCTGTACTTAGAATGTTTAATAATGCAAGAAGAGATTCATTTACAAATGAAGTAAATACAGTAATAAGAACTGCAAGACAGCAATATTTGTTAAGTGGAGGAGCTGATACTGAATGGTCAAATGCAGAAGGTAGTACTAAGTCATTAGATTTAACAGGTAATTCTCAATTAAGATATTATGTAAAAATGAATGCTGAAGGAAAGATAATAAAGTTACAAGTAAGCAATGGAGACTTTCAATATTCAAAATCTGGAATAATAGATGTAGCAGAAAGTAGTGATGTAGTAGAAGTAACTAGTGAAAATGAACTAATAATAACTATTGATAACAATGGTGGTTCTGCTACTAGTGTTGTATATTATGATAGTGCGGGTGCAATACAAAGTTCACCTGAGACAGCAGCTCAATCAACAGCATCAGTATATGGAATGTCTACGTTTTCAAAAGTAACTTATGAAGAAATACAAGCTTGGTGTATTCATGGTAGTAATGGTAGCAATACATGTGATGATATTGATCCAAATTATTTCGATACAGAAGCTGTATGTTTATCTGGATTAACTGATATGCCTAATAATGGAACTACATATACATGTCAATATGAAACTGTAAATATGCCTTCTGATATTCAAGTTGGATTTATAGTTGATAATACTGATTATTATTTAAAATATGATGCTCAATACTATGATGAAAATAAAGCAACTATGGTAAGTGCATTTGGAAGAAGAGAATGTTATGGTGATATTGCTATGTCAAATAAAAATACACTTATGAATATCTTGGGAATTATGGATGTTAATGCAGCTGCATCTCCCACTATAGACGCAACATGCAGTAACTCAACACTAAAAATTGTTGCATATTTTGATGGAAGATTTGCTATTAGTTCATTAAATGGTGCTAATACACTGCATAGATGTAATTACTATCCAAATATAATACCTACTTGTTCTTAATTATTAAAGCACTTTATTAAGTGCTTTTTAAATTTTTAAAAATAGTGTAAAATAATATTAGGTGAATATTATGAAAAAAAGAGCAATTTTAATAGATGGAAATAATCTTTTATTTAGAAGTTATTATGCTACTGCATATAATGGAAATTTAATGAAAAATTCTAAAGGATTTCCTACGAATGCATTATATGGTTTTATTAACATGATAAATAAAATTATTAATGAAGAGAAACCTGAATATGTAATGATTGCTTTTGATAAAGGGCATAACTTTAGACAAGATATGTATGATAATTATAAGGATGGAAGAATTGAAACACCTAATGATTTAAAAATACAGTTTCCTGTTGCTAAAGAAATATGCACTTTAATGGGTATTAAATATATT
>OMST01000061.1 GCA_900313815.1 uncultured Eubacteriales bacterium | reverse complement strand
TTGACTAAATTGATGTGAGTGAGTTGCATCATCATCATCTCTTCTATATGTTTTTCCAGGACATATTAATTTAAATGGTTTCTTTTCTTGATTAGCAAGCATACTTCTAATTTGTACAGCACTTGTTTGAGTTCTTAGTAACATTTCATCAGTTATATAAAAACTATCTTGAGCATCTCTAGCAGGATGATCTTTTGGTAAATTTAACATTTCAAAACAATATTTATCTGTTTCAACTTCTGGTCCATCTACAACATCATAACCCATTGAAATAAACAAATCTTCTATTTCTTCACGGACCATTGTTAATGGATGACGTGTCCCGAGTTTTCTCTTTTTACTTGGTAAAGTTAAATCAATTTTATCCTCTTCTAATTTCTTATTTAAAGCTTCTGATTTAATCTTTTCAAGTTGAGATTCTAATTCATTAGTAATTTCACTACGTACTTCATTTGATTTAGAACCAACTTCTCTTTTTTCTTCATTAGAAAGAGATGACATATTAGACATAATGTCATTAAAAACACTTTTTTTACCAACATATTTAGACTTAACATTATTAAGTGCTATCTCATCTTTGCATTCTCTAATATCTTTTAATGCATCATTTTTAATTTGTTCAAGTTTTTCTACCATAATATCCTCCAAATAAAAAATATTATAACTTAAGGGTGAGGTTATCCCACGGTACCACCTTAATTCATAATATTTTATGCTCTTAATTTGCTATAACGTTCCATTACGATTCTTATTAACATGAAGGTGAATTCATAAATATTTATTAATTGATTTTTCACCATATAATCAACTCTCTAATAATAAATTATTCTATTACTATTTCTTCACAAAGACATATAGATTTTAACATATTTAATTTAAAATATCAACAGAATAAATAAAAAGTTATCACAAAAGTGATAACTAATTTATTAACGTTTATTTCTCATAATGACGATTCCTGAACCGCCTTGTCCACCGGCGCCTGCTCTATTGGCTTCAGCATTAGAGCTTCCGCCGCCGCCTCCACCGCCGCCGTAATTAGGAGTTCCAGAACCTCCAGCCAAGCCATATAAGCCCCCTGTTCCACCGCCGCCTTGTCCACCGGCAGCAGCAGGTCCTCCTCGCTTTCCACAGCCGCCGCCTCCGCCGCCGGCTCTTAGTGTCCCGGTAGTTTCACCAAAATCTCTTGTGGTCGTACCTTGACCTAGACCAGCCGCACCCAAAACAGCAGATGTTCCACTCGGAAGTGTACCAACATTTCCGTTTCCTCCATTAGTACCACCCGCACCTGTACACTCACCTGTTAAAGCACTTCCTGATCCACCACCTGAGCCATAATTAGTATAATTAGGACTTACATCAGATTTTCCTCCACTTCCTGTTCCCCAACGATATGGGGCAGTTCCTCCAAATCCACCATGAGCAAATACTATAGTTCCAAAAGAAGATGTACCTCCTGTTCCACCAGCACCACCGGTTCCACTAGTATTTGACCCACCTTGTCCACCGACGCCAACACTTATATTATATGTAGTAGGAGATAAACTACGATTAAAGACTGTTACAGTTTGACCTCCGGATCCACCACCTGCTGCGTAATTTATTAATGCGGTTCCACCACCGCCTCCGCCGCCACCGACAACATGAATATCTACGGCAAGGGCTTGGTTTACAGTCAAAGCTCCGCTAGATGTAAATTCGACACGCCAGTCACCAGAATTATCATTATATACACTAAATAACCCGCTATATGAAAATAACTCAACCCAAGCTGCGTACAAAATTACTCCGTCAGGCGTTACAGTAATTTCGTTTATGGGTGCTCCTAATGGTGTGTTTGACCATCCTATTTGGGAGTACACGTGCCCACCGGATCCAGTTTGTATTCTTTTGCAAGGCTTAAGTGTTGAAACGGTATATGTCCCTGAATTCATTGATACTGCACTCGGTACTGTTCCTGTTCCACCATTACAACTATATGTTACAGTGCCAGCAGTAGAAGCCAAAGTGCCACTCTCATTAACATGGGTATTACTTTTATTTATAATTATAACTGGTCGAATGCCACCCGTATCATTAATAAAAGTAATAGCAAAACCCCCAGTGCTATTTACCATATACACTTGATACTCACTATATGGTGTCCCCAGCAAATAAAAGAATTTATTTGGATCTTTCCTTTTGTTAGCATTTAATGATATAACTTCTTCTAAAGAGGGTAGTCTTCCAATTATTCTTACACCCGTAGAAGAAGCCAACTTTGAAGCATATGCATTTACTATACTATATGCAGCAGAATTACTATCATATACATATGCACAATTTGTTCCATTTACATTTGTGCAATATCCTTTACCACCAGAGCTATATTTACTTAACAATCCAGATGAACCGCCAGTACATGCACTAGTATCAGTAGAATATTTACATTCATCCCAGTAAGCAATATTTGCATTATTACCTAAGGTTGATTTAACAATGTTAGTGCTTGCTCCACTTGTATCTTGAATATAATTACTTCCGTCTTGCTTTAAATCATATTTTGCAATTAATTCAATTTTAGAAGAGTTTTCACTTAAAATATAAAAGCTTTCACCCGCAAGTATAACCTCATCACCAACTGTTGTTTGACCTGGATTTGATCGAGTTATAAATGTTAAATCAGTTGTTGCACTACTATCATAGATTACTAACAATTCTGATTCAGATAAATTACTTGTTGATTGTATATCATTTTTATCTACAATATCGATACCATTTTCGTTTGTTTCATCATATTGATAGCTTCCGTTTGTTGCTTGTAAGCTTGTTACTTTTCCATTTCCCTCCATTGTAACTGAATATTTTAAATCAGAGCTACCAGTTAAATCTAATTTACTAGTACTTCCTTCTGCATTTGTCCATGTTTTAGCAACGCCACCTTCTAATAAATATTGTTGTTTTGCTGTTCTTATTATTGTATTTAATTCATTATTAAATGAATCTACTCTTGCTTGTTCAAACATTCTAAGAACTGCTGGTAATGCCATTATTACTAAAATTGCTAGTATTGCTATTACAGCTAGTAGTTCTACTAATGTGAATCCTTTTTTATTTTTCATATAATATTCACCTATCTTCCAAAATTATTATAGCACAATAAAAATAAAAACCATATGGTTTTTATTTAAATTCTAAATTTCCTGCAGTTATTTCTTCTGTCCCATCTTCAAATAATATTTTTATATCTTCTCCATCATCTACAATACTTGTAACTTTAGAGTTTTTAAATAATTTTCCTTTAATATTATTTACAAATGGTTTATCAAAATAATATAAGTTATTATCTTGAGTTAATATATATAATTTTATAACTGGTTCATCTACTTGAGATTCATATGAATTATATGCAGTATATAATTCCTTTACAATTAAATTATTACCGTTTTCATCTTGTAAATAGTTTTTTACTGGTACATTAGATGAAACTATATATAATGCATTACCATCTTCATATCCAGTTCCTTCTACCCATTTTCTTTCAAATTTAGATATATCTAATGATTTAGACGATTCATCATATTTTATTTTAACATTACCTTCAATATCTTTATAAACCAATGTATATCCCCCACAAGTTGTAACATCGATAATCTCATTATCTAATAGATCAAAAGTTAAAACATTTTTTTCTAATAATGTTGCATTTGAATAAAATGTGTCTTTGTCATCTTCAGATAAATAACCATGATCTAAAGTTATTTTATATAGTTCACCATCATAATCTAAGTAATATATTGCATAACAATAACTGCAATGACAAGCTAAAGCAACTTGTTTTATATTAGCTATTTGAAGTGTGTCTGTTACTTCTCCTACTACTTCATAAGTAATTGATTTACTATCAAAGCTTATATTGTTATTAGTAACTGAACTATCTCGTATTATTCTTTTATTAAAATCAATATAATCTAATAAATCTATTTTTTTGTTTGTTAATAATCCATAGTTAACAGTTGCAAGTGAGTTATCTTCTTTTTCTTCTTGTCCTGGTTCTACAAACATATTATCTATATTATCTTTTCTAAGATATAGAATTACTCCCAATGCAATTAATATAATAAATAAAATTGCTAAACGAATATTTTTTTTCATATTATCACCTACTTAATTATACCATATAATTATCTATTTCATCTAATATTCTAGTTATAACAGTTGTTGTCTCTATATCAGTACTTTTTTCATTGTTTCTTAATTTTAATTCCACAAATCCACTTTCAAGTTTACTACCAATAGTTATTCTAATTGGAATTCCTATTAAATCTATATCATTGAATTTAACACCTATATTATCTCTTCTATCATCTAAAAGAGTATCTATTTTTAAATCTTGTAATTTTTCATATAGTTTTTTAGCATATTTGAATGATTCACTATCATCTACATTTAATACTACTATTGCTACTTTATATGGGGATACATCAATAGGCCATATAATGCCATTTTCATCATGATGCTTTTCTACTATAGCATCAATGCATCTATCAAGACCTATACCATAAGAACCCATATATACATATTGAAGAGTATTTGTTTCATCAGGATATTTTAAATCATATGTTTTACTATAATTAGTATCTAATTTATATATTTGTCCTACTTCTACACAATTAAGTATTTCTGCTTTAGATTTACATCTAGGACATAATGAATTTTTATCAAATAGTTTTATATCAACATACCTATTAACTTTAAAATCTACTCCAGGATTTACATTAATATAATAATATCCTTTTTTATTACTTCCACATATAGCATTAAACATACTTTTTACTTCATTATCAGCTATTATTTCCATTGTTGCACTTATTGGGCCAACATAATTAATATTTGTCCCTATTTTGTCTAATTCATATTCATTTGGAAACTCTATTTTATCTGTTTTTAAAACTTTATAAAGTTTATATAAATTTATTTCAGCATTTCCTTTTAATAAAAGCATTTTATAACTTTCATCTAATTTAATAACAATAGATTTAATAAAATTAGATTTATCTTTTAAATTTATTTCTTCTTCTTTAACTAATTTTTTTGTTTTTATATCTATATCTTCTCTTTTATATTTATCATAAGAATAAGCATATTCTATATTAGTACAATAGCTACAATTGGTACATTTAACTATTTCATTATCTCCATAATCACATACTACTTGAAATTCTTCGCTTTCGGTTCCATTCATTAAAGAAGGATCTGATCTAGCTACTAGAGTATCTATATTTAATCTTTTAAAAATATTATTAAATGTTTGATACATTTTATCATAGCTAATATCAAGGCCGCTTTCATCAGTATCATAGCTGTATGCATCCGCCATATAGAATTCTTTTTTTCTAACAAGTCCATATTTTGTATTTATTTCATCTCTAAATTTACTACTTATTTGAAACAATGTGAAATGTAAATCTCTATAACTATTTATTCTATTTCTTACTACCATAGCAAATAATTCTTCATGTGTTGGACATAAAGAATACTCTTTATTATTTCTTCCTTTAAAATTAAATAATTCTTTATCAAAAATGTTATTTCTATTTTCACTTTTAAATATTTCACTAGGTACTAAAGAAGGCATTAATAATTCTTGTGCTTTATTTTTATTAAATTCTTCTCTTACAATATTTTCTACATTTTTAAGTACTTTTAATCCCATTGGAAGATATGAAAAAATTCCATTATCATTTTTATAAATCATACCACTTTTAATAAGTAGTTTTGTTGATAATGAACTTTCTTCATTTGGTAATTCTTTTCTAGTTATAAAAAATGCATCAGACATTCTCATAATATTACTCCGCTAGATATGCCACTAATTTTCTTTCTCTTTCTGAATCATTTCTTGGTAATACAATATTAGTGTCATATCTTACACATACTAATCTACTATTTAATTCTTCGTCAGTAAGAGGATCAGTCATTACTTCACCATTATTACTACTTCCAGATAAATATCCTCTATTAATTAATTCTCCTACTAAAATACATGCACAATCGCTATCGCAAGTTTGATGAGGGTCATTAGGATCATAAGTATGACTTACATTAGATGGAACTTGGTTTAAATTATCAGAAGCCCAATCTAAAGCAGCGGTTTTAATTAAATTCATTCTTGAAGTCTTTGTTCTATTTAAAACG
Source organism: uncultured Eubacteriales bacterium (assembly GCA_900313815.1). Classification (GTDB taxonomy): domain Bacteria; phylum Bacillota_I; class Bacilli_A; order RF39; family UBA660; genus CAG-1000. Next base: position 17,686 of record OMST01000061.1, on the reverse strand, counting down.
TCTTGTCTAATGTCCATAACCGCAGGTGTAACCATTAATGTTAAAATTGCTAAGATAGCCATGGCTGCTAAAAGTTCAATTAAAGAAAAACCCTGTTTATTCATATTATCACCTATTTTCACTATTAAAATTATACCAAAAACATAAAATAATAACAATATATTCTTGAAATAGTTGTCACATTAATATATAATAATATGTAGAATAGAAAGGGAAGCATAATGAAGGAATTTGACTTTGAAAAAATGCCCATTGTTGAAATAGCCAATGAGATAATCATGGATGCGGTCAAGAAAAATGCGAGTGATATCCACTTAGATCCTACTAAAGATGGTGTTCGCATTAGAATTCGTATTGATGGTATTCTTTCTGATTATTCTTTTGTTGATGCTAAATACAGAAGAAATTTGATATCTCGTATCAAAATGATTGCTGGTATGAACATAATGGAAACAAGGCTTCCCCAAGACGGTGCTATTAAAAGTAGACTTGGTAAAAAAATCCTAGATCTTCGTGTTTCTTCGCTTCCCACAAACAATGGAGAAAAAGTCGTTATTCGTATCTTGGATTATTCAAAGAGTTTACAAGGATTAGATAGCTTAGGACTTTCTCCTGAATGTATTAAAAAAATAGACAAAATGATACAAGTACCAAATGGTATTATTCTTGTTACAGGTGCTACTGGTGCTGGTAAATCAACAACAGTTTATTCAATCTTACAAAAAATGAATACCGATGATGTTAACATCATCACAGTTGAGGACCCAGTAGAAATGGATATTGCTGGTGTTAACCAAGTACAAGCGCAATCCGAGATTGGGCTTACTTTTGCTAATGTATTAAGAAGTATTCTTCGTCAAGACCCAGATATTATAATGATCGGAGAAATTCGTGACGATGAAACTGCCAGAATCGCTGTACGTGCCTCTATCACTGGACACAAAGTATTATCTACTATCCACACCAATAACTCATTAAATACAATCGAAAGACTTACAGATATGGAAGTAGAAAGATACTTATTAGGTACTGCTTTAGAAGGTATCATTTCTCAAAAATTAGCAAGACGTTTATGTCCTGAATGTAAAATTAAAAGGCCAACTAACGATTATGAAAAAGATGTATTTAGAAAAGTTTATAACAAAGAAGTCAATGAAATATATGAAGCAAATCCAAAAGGTTGTGAGCATTGTTTTAGAGGTTATGCTGGAAGAATTGGTCTTTATGAAGTATTAAATATTAATGATGATATAAGAGACGCTATTACAAATAGTCTTCCTAAAACTGAACTTAGAAAACTTGTATACAATAGTGATGTTGTTACTCTACTTCAAGATGGTCTTGATAAAGTATTACAAGGATTAACATCATTCTCTGAAATATTAAAAGCAGTAGATCTTGAAAATGACTTAGAAAGATATGAAGATGATAATCTTCAAAGTAGTATCAATGATGTTCAAGGAATGAAAAAACAAGATGTTGAAGAATCAAAAACCCTAGCTAAACAAGACGTACAAAATATTGAGGATCCACGTGTTAAAAAAACGGAAATTGAATATTTTAATTTTTAGAAACTATTATAGTTTCTTTTTTTATGAATATATTTTATTGGTGATATTATGTTTCAAAGCATTCAAAATAATAGAATGAAGTATATCTTTTGTATATCAATATTAATATTTATCATAATTATAATAAAAGTTTTTTACATACAAGTTATTGAATATAATAAACTTAATAAACTAGCAAATGAATTATGGAGTAGAAATTTAACTGTACAGGCAGATAGAGGAAAAATATTGGATAGAAATGGTAAAGTTATAGTAGATAATATTACCACAGTTGGATTATATTTAATACCTAGTCAAATAATTGACAAAGAATATACTACTAAAGAACTATCCAAGATATTAAATGTTTCTTATGAAGAAATGTATAAACATGTAAATAAAAAAACATCTATAGAAAGAGTTCATCCTGAAGGAAGAAATTTATCATTTGACATAGCTAATCAAATAAATGAACTTAAGTTAGACGGAGTATATTTATTAAAAGAAAGTAAAAGAAATTATATATATAAAAATATTCTCTCACATGTTATTGGATATACTGGAATAGACAATCAGGGTTTAAGTGGATTAGAATTAAAGTATAATAAAGAATTAACTGGTATAAATGGAAATATTAAATATTATAGTGATGGAAAAGGAAAAAGGCTTAATATATCTGAAATATATGAAGAGCCAATAAATGGACAAGATATAAGCTTAACAATAGATTTAGATGTACAATTATCATTAGAAAATGAATTATTGCAAGCGTATAATAAATATAATGCAGAAAAAGCTATTGGAATAGTAATGAAAGCTAAAACTGGAGAAATAATTGCCATGAGTAGTATTCCATCATTTGATCCATCTAATTATAAAGATTATGATGAAGAAACTATTAATAGGAATTTAGCTATATGGTCTAATTTTGAACCCGGAAGTACTTTTAAAATAGTTACTCTAGCAGCAGCTATAAATGAGAAAAAAGTTAATATATTTGAAGATCATTATTACGATACAGGTAGCATTAAAGTTGCCAACTCTACTCTACACTGTTGGAAAAGAAAAGGTCATCAAGATCAAACTTATGTACAAGTAGTAGAAAATTCATGTAATCCAGGATTCGTTTCATTAGGACTTAAACTTGGAACAAATACACTATTTGATTATATTGAGAAGTTCGGCTTTGGTAAAAAAACAGGTATTGATTTAAATGGTGAAGCTAGTGGAATATTATTCAAAAGAAATAAAATAGGACCAGTTGAGCTTGCAACTACAGCTTTTGGTCAAGGTATTAGTGTAACTGCCTTACAACAAGTAACTGCAGTTTCTGCCATTGTTAATGAAGGAAATCTATATAAGCCATATATTGTTTCTAGTATAGGAAATATTAAAAACACTCCTACTATTAAACAACACAACTTAATAACAAAAGAAACAAGTGATCTGGTTAAATATGCATTGGAAAGTGTCGTGGCTAATGGTAGTGGACGTAATGCATATATTGAGAATTATAGAGTTGGTGGTAAAACTGGTACAGCTCAAAAAGTAGGAGAAAATGGAAGATATTTACAAGGTAATTATGTATTATCATTTATAGGATTTATAAGTGCTAATGATCCTGAATATGTTATATATATCGCTATAGATAATCCAAAAGGAACTACACAATATGGTGGCGTTGTATCTGCTCCAATAGCAAAAAACGTCCTAAAAGATATTATTTCAATATATAATATAAAAGAAGATACTAATGGATTACCAAAATCATATAGATGGGATGATATAAAATATATAATGATCCCAAATGTACTTGGAATGAAAAAAAATGAAGCTAAAAAGTATTTAAAAGATTTTAATGTAGAATTTATTGGAAATGGAGATAAAGTTAAAGATATATCTCCTTCTATAAATACTAGAGCTAAAGAAGGATCTATTATTAAAATATTATTAAATTAATGCTTATTTATAGACAAACAAACATTTGTGTGGTATTATTTAATTAAGGAAGTGATTAAATGGAAAAGCTAACTGATAAACAAACTAAAATACTTAATTGTATAAAAAAGTTTATAGCAGAAAAAGGATATGCTCCTACTATACGAGAATTATGTAAATTATGTAATTTAAATAGTACTGCTACTATGTTTGTACATCTTAAAAATTTAACTGCTAAAGGATATATCAATCAAACTGAAAGCAAGTTTAGAACTATTGAATTAAATGTTCCAAATGAATTTGATAAGAATCAAGATAATGTTATTTCTATTCCACTTCTTGGAAAAGTTGCTGCAGGTAATCCTATAGAAGCAATTGAGAATCCAGATGAATATTTCTCACTACCAAAAGAACTTGTGCCACAAAATCATGAAGTGTTTGCTTTAAAAGTTAATGGTGAATCTATGATTAATGCTGGTATATTTGATGGGGATATTGTTATAGTAGAAAGAAATCAAAATGCCAATAACGGAGAAATAATAGTGGCTATGACAGATGAAAATGAAGTTACATTAAAAAGATTTTATAAGGAAAAGAATTATATAAGATTGCAACCAGAAAATGACACAATGGATCCTATTATTTTAAATAATGTTTCCATATTAGGAAAGGCAATTGGACTTTATAGATCAATTTAAAAGATGTTATAAAACATCTTTTTTATTTGTTTGATATTAAATATACAATAGATATAATAAGCAGAATTAAAATTACTATTCCGTTTATTCTATCTTGATTTCTACCTTTATCCCCTATTCCTATTCCCATAGATATTAATAATCCACCAACAAGTCCTCCAATATGAGCTGATACATCTATTCCTGGTAACATAAATCCTATTAATAGATTTACTGCTATAGTTGGAATGATTTGACTTTTCAATAAACCTTGTATAGTTGCTCTATAATAATATGTAAAATAAGCTATACTTCCAAGTAAGCCAAATATTGCTCCAGAAGCTCCTAAACTGAATGTGATTTTGCTAGCAAATAAACATGAAAATAAATTTCCAAGTATTCCACTTACGAAATAAATAAGTAAGAATTTTGATTTTCCGTAGTAACGTTCTACTACTGGTCCAAGTATATATAAAGCATACATATTAAATCCAATATGAATAATGCTTCCATGTAAGAACATACTTGTTATTAATCTATAATATTCATTATAAGTAAATATTTGTACATAATTATTAGCATATCCATGAGTAAAATCGCCATAGACAATTGAAGATAAGAATACTAAAATATTAATTACTATTAATAAATATGTCATGACAGGTTTCTTAGGACTAAATATCTTTTCTAATTTCTTTTCATTTCTTATAGTTTTTTGATTCATATCTTCTGTTAATTTGAAGAATTCTATGGCATCAGATTTTTCAGTTAATACAGCATCTTTTACTTTAGGAAAGAATTCATTAACGACTTTATTCTTTTTAAAATCATTTATTTTAGATACTTTTATCGTTTCTATATTTTTAGAATCCATTATTTTTACAGACTCACCAGTATCAAGTAATAAATTTAACATTGTCATTCTAAATGAAAGAGTATTTTTCTTAATACTTTTCATAATACTTTGAGCTTTATAAATATCATTTTTATATTGTTCTTCATTATGTATATAATTAGTATTTATTCTTATTAATTTTAAATCACTTTGCATATTTTCTAGCCATATTTCATTTTCTAAACCATTTATAATAATTGGCTTATAATCTTCTTCAGTAATAAAATAATGTAAAATTTTTAATATAACATCATCTTTATCATTTATTTTAATATTCATAATAACTCCTTTTCATTAATATTATTTTACTCTTATTCATATTATTAGTAAAGAGGTGAAAAAAATCAAAAAATATATTAAAGATATTATATTATTTATAATAATTCTATTCTTTTGGATACTTAGTGGATTAATATTTAGATTTAATTCAGAATTCTATAATATGCTTAAATTACCATCATTTGCTTTAAATGGTAAAGTAATAAGTATAATATGGTTTATAATCTATATATTAAATAGTATAAGTATATTATTAATTAGTAAAAAGACTAATATACTTAAAAATAATGATTATTTATATATATTATTAACTAATTATTTATCTAATCAATTATTTATGTATTTCTTCTTTTATTTAATGAGTCCATTCTTAGGATTTGCTATTACAACAATAACTTTTTTATCTAGTATATTCTTGTTTATTGAAACTAAAAAGATAGACTTAAAAGCATCATACTTTTTAATACCATATATGATATATGGACTATATGCTTTTATCTTAATGACTACTGTATATCTTATGAATTTTTAAACATTTCTAATATTTCATAGAACTCTTTTTCTGGTTTAACTTCAAATTCCATAAATTTATGAGTAATTGGATGATTAAATCCTAAATATTCGGCATGTAACATTTGCCCATAATTATTAATTACTTTCTTATAACCGTATACGGGATCATTTACAACTGGATGTTTTATATATTCCATATGAACTCTTATTTGATGAGTTCTTCCTGTCTCAAGTATTAATTCTAATAATGTAGCTTTATTATATCTTTCCAAAACAGTAAAGTTTGTAACTGCAACTTTGCTGTTTTCATCTGTTATACACATCTTTTTTCTATCTGTCTTACTTCTACCTATCGGAGCATTTATTTTACCTTTATTAGTATTTATAACCCCATGAACTAAAGCAATATATTTTCTTTTTATTCTTTTATTTTTAAAATCATCAGATAATATTTTATGAGCTTTATTTGTCTTAGCTATCAATAATATGCCAGAAGTATCTTTATCTATTCTATGGACAATACCTACTCTTTCACTTCCACCTTCATCAGATAAATCGTCAGTATACCCAATCAAAGCATTTACAAGTGTATGTTCATAATTACCATTACCAGGGTGAACAACCATACCACTTTTTTTATTAACAACCATAATATCATCATCTTCATATAATATATCAAGCGGAATATCCTCACCTTTTATAGTATTATCAACTTTTAACTGTCCTATAGTTATTCTATCACCTGTCTTTAAAGAATATCCACCTTTAACAATTTTATCATTTACTAAAATATTACCATTTTTAATAGCTTTAAGTATTAAATTTCTACTTTCTTTTAAATACTCAACTAAAAATATATCTAATCTTTTACAACTATCTTTTGCTTCAATCACTAATTCTTCCATTATAAAACTCCTTTATCATAAAAAATATAAGTAGAAATACACCTATAGTTATATATGAATCAGCTATATTAAACACTGCCATATCTCTTTTAAAAAAAGTAAAAGAAATAAAATCTATAACATAACCTCTGAATATTCTATCTATTAAATTGCCTAATGCACCACTAAGTACAAGTGAATATGCATATATAATATTATTATCTTTATTATTCTTTATTTCTTTAATAATATAATATATTAAAAATAAAGATATTATTATTAGAAATGCTATGTTGCCTTTTAAAATACCAAAAGCTGCGCCAACATTCTCAACATAAGTAAACTTTAAAAAATTTTTTATTATTATTAAAGAATTATCTAATAATAAAGAAGATACAAGATATTTAGTAGTCTGATCAAATAATATTAATAAAAATATAATAATTAATAATTTTATTGTTCCTTTTTTCATAAGAATATTTTAACATATTTTTCAATTTATATCTATTAAGATAACATCTTCTCCCATTTTTTTAATTTGGGTAAATTTAATACTAATTTCATCTATATTAGAGAATAAATTTCTTACAAAATGATACCTTTCTATAATAAATTTAATCATGTATCCATTAACTGGATCAAATTCAACATCCACTATTCTTCCTATTTTTTTACCATCTTTAATATTAACTATATCTTTTCTTTGCAATTCAGATAATTTCATATTAAATTATATTATAATATTAGTTTTTTTATACTTTTAAGTGCTCCACTTTCTATTCTAGATACTTGTGCTTGACTTATATTTAATTCATTTGCTATTTCCGACTGAGATAATCCATTTAAATATCTTTTTATAATAATTGTCCTTTCCCTATCATTTATCTTAGATAATGCATCTCTTAATAATAATAATTCATCCATATTGCTTTGCTTCTTGTCTTCCAATTGATCTAATAATAATATGGTATCATTACCATCATTATATATTGGATCAAATATACTAAGAGGATCTGCTAAAGAAGATAATGCTATATTTAAATCATATGAATCTATATTAAACACGGAACACATTTCATCATTAGAGGGGTATTTAAAGTGTTTTTTCAGGTATTCTTCTCTATAATTGATTATTTTATAAGATAATTCTTTTATTGTCCTAGAAACTCTTATTTGATTGTTATCTCTAATATATCTTTTTATTTCACCGTCTATCATAAATACTGCATACGTACTAAATTTAACTCCATAAGATAAATCGAAATTATCTATTGCTTTAATAAGACCAACGGTTCCAATTTGAAATAAATCGTCTAAATTATCACACTTATTTTGATATTTTTGTAATAGCCTTAAAACAAGCTTTAAATTACCTCTTACTAGCTTTTCTTTAGCAGATTTTTCTCCATTTTTAAATGCAATAAATAAATTGGTCATTTCATTATTAGATAATGTTTTTAAACTACTGGTATTAACACCTGTTATTTCAACTTTATTTTTAGCCATAATAAAATCCTTTCAATTTTATATTGAAAGGATTATTACTTTTTTATTCAAATATTAATCTAATTTAATATTTTTAGCTAAAAGGGCTAATACATCAGGATCAGTAACTTCTTTAATTAAGAATTTACCATCTTCCTTTATTCTTTCAAAGAAAGTAAATGCATTTGTAAAATCTTCTCCATCAGGTGTAACTTCAGCACAGAAATAATAAGTAGTACCTTTATATGCAGCTTGTCTTAATACAAAATACTTTTTATTACTTTTTAATTCTAAAACTTGATTTGTTAAATTCTCCATTCTTTTTTCCTCCCTTTTAACTATGGTCTTAATATCTTAGACCAATCATAAGAAGCTAATTCATCACTAGTTTGTTGTTGTTGCTCAGCAATTTCTTTAGCAGAACCTGGCTCAGGTGCCATTAAATCTTCTGCGGCAACACCATTAATAGCTGCTAATAAATTTTGTTGTTCAGCATCGCTCATATTTTGACTAGCTTGTTCAAATGATTGCTCTTGCCCTGTTTTTTGAGGTGCAGCAGAAGCACTAAAATCATCTTCTCTAACCTCACCATAAACTGTACCATCTATAGCTACTTGATCTAAATCTGTTTTTCCTTCATAGGTATATGAACCATCTTTTTCATGTGTATATACTTCACCATTATGATTTACTTCAGTTTTAGTTCCATCAGAGTTCTTTTGAACTGCAATTTCATCTTTATCTAAATAAATTGGTAAACCATTTTCTTTTTCATAATCTGTTTGATCTTCAGGCTCTTTTTCTGGTTCCTTCTCAGGTTCTTTTTCAGGTTCTTTTTCAGGAGTGGAAGGCTCTACCTCCCCCTCACTGGGTATTTGATCAGGCTCGATTGGCTTTTCATCTTCTTTTTCTTCATCAGTTTGTTGATTAGCAAATTTATTTAATAATTCTTTTGTATTCCTTGCAGTTATAGATGTATGGACAGCGATTGCAGCTAAGAAAGCATTTGCTAAAGCTAATAGAGCCACAGTAACCTTCTTCCATAGTGATGGATTTGGATCAGTTACTTTTTCAACTTCTTCTACAACTGGAGCAGCTTCTTCACTTGAATTATCAACTGCAGGAGTTTCTTCTACAGGAGCCTCTTCCATTTCCTCTGGTGCTGGTGGTAATCCAGCTTCCATTCCTTCATTATTGATTGGAGCTTCAGGAGTTCCTGTAACTAATGGAGTTCCTAGTGGAGGTAATTCTCTACTTTCAACCCCTTCCATTTCCTCTGGTGCTGGTGGTAATCCAGCTTCTATTCCTTCAGTGCTAAGCCCAGCTACTGGATTTAATAATGGTGGAAAATTCTTTTCTTCATCTTTTTCCATTGTTTCAGGAGCTGGTGGTAAATTCATTTCAATATCTTTAGTATTATTATCTACTTCTTCATCTTCTCCCATTGCTTCAGGTGCTGGTGGTAAATTCATTTCCATACTATTAGTATTATTTTCTACTGCTTCAGGCTCTTCTGGAGCTTCGTTAGTATTACCCATTTCTAATTTAGGTCCCTCTTCAGTTTTTTCTACTAATTCACCATCTACTAATTCATAATTTAATTGTCCACCGTTTAATAAGATTGACATTTCGTTAGTCCATTTTTCATGTTGTTCATCTAATGGTTTTCTTTCATTAAGTAGATCTTCTAAATATGCTTCATTAGCAGCTAATAATGCCTCATGATATTTTCTATCTATTTCAGATAATTCTCCTGCTAAAATTTCTTTTTCTTTTTCTATAGCAGCCCTAACTTCCTTTTCTTTAGCATCATATTCTGCTATTTGATTATTTAATTCAACAACCTTATCACTTATTATTTTACGTAGATTTTCTTTACGTTCTCTTTCAGCTCTTAATTCTGCTGATTTAGCTTCTTGAGCCTTAATGAATTCTTGAATACTTGATGCTAGATTAATAAATTCATCTTGAGTTAACATCTTAGCATTTTTAGAATTTCCTCCATTAACACCATGGTTATATGCATTGTTAGCTTCATCAAATAAACTTCTAATACTAGTTTTTAAATCTCCAAGTTTTCCTAATCTTTCATTAATTGCTGTAATACCAGCAGTTTCTAAGTCTAACTCTTCTGATAAGATTTCTTGTAATGATTGATTTAGATTATCAAAGTTACCACGTAATTCTTCAAATCTACTTTCTATATTATTCGTCTGATCCATTATTTACTCTCCTTCTTATTTCTAATTAACATTTGAAGTTTATATTTAAGTTCGCCATTATTTTGAATATCTTCAAGTGTATTAACATCATATTTATTTAACTGACAAGTATGAATCATTTCATCAAGTGATAAGTACTCAGTTGCCAAGTCTTTCCAACTTGCATCAGTCATTCCCTTTATTTCTTGTAATTTAATTTTTACTTTACTTTCAATAGTTCTATCTCTTCCATCGTTTGTTTGAGGATTATTAGTAGAATAAGATGTCCATTCAGTTTCTCTTGATTCTCCTGTCTTAGTAGCATCTCCACTAGGAGCAACTGCTAAATAATCTGTAACTCTTGATGTTGAGTTAAACCATTTATAAGCTGTAGCACTAGATGATTCATCTTTAACTGCACCACTTACTGGAGCTGAAGTATAGTAAACATTTTCTCCAGAAGCACTACTACTACCAGATGGATAATACTTTCTATCTCCATCAGATTCTAACTTATACCATGTATAATAACAATGTGGGTTAATTCTTCTACAAGTATCAAGACTAGTATCACATGACTTTTCACTGTTTTGCCAGTTGCTGTAAGTCTTACATGTAGTTGATGAAGAATTAACTTTTCCATTTAATAAATCTTCTTCACTTCCAGAACCACATGTCCAGAAATTATCGATTTCATAAGCTAAGTCAGCATCAGGTGATGTACCACATTTATGTAATTGATATTTATATACAAGAGAATTCTTACTCTTGGCACATACATAATAATGTTTAGGTTGAGAAGTACCAGTCACTGTACGTGTTTGATATTCAATACACACACCACCTTCATTATGTGGATAACCTTCAATTGCTGTATCACTATATACTTTAGTACCATTCTTATCTACTGCATATACTTTTTTAGATGAGGTTGTATACCACTTATATGCAGTTGCACCACTATCTCTTTCAGTATAATTAGAATTTGGCGTTGATGTGTAATATTCATATACATCCGCAGCGTTTGTCTTTTCTCCATTAGATGTATAATATCTTTTATCTTTAACATTCCATCTATATAATATATCTTTATATCTATAATAAGTTGTTGTTGCTAAAGTTTTATAAGAATTATATGTGATTTCATCTTTCCATAACTCTTCTTCTGGTCCTAATTCTTGCTTAGCATCAGCTAATACTTGAGGCATATATCTAAATGTAATAACACTCTTATCAGCTATAACATTATTTAATGTACCTACTTGAGCAACTTTATATTCACTCTCACTATTTTTATCACTACATGTTAACCATGGATAATAATGTAATTTACCATTTTCTAATTTACATACTCTAACATATGATGTGATAACATTACATTTTTCAAAATCTTTTGATTTTACTAATTCTCTATCTATAAGAGCTTGTAATTCAATATCTTCACACGTTCCTTCTAAAGTTGGTTTTTTATTTGGGTTTAAATCAAAATACCTTTTTCCTGCTTCCAAAAGTGTTGATTCATAATCAACGGCAACTTTATTATCAGGTTTATTTCCTTTTTTAGTACAACCCTTTAATAAGAATAAGAAAAGTATAATTGCTACTACTATTAGAATAATTATTAATAGTCTTCTTCTAAAAGTAGCACTCTTTTCACTTCTATTATTTTCATAGCCATATTCTTCGTAATTATTTGACATATACTACTATCTCCCCTCATGACTTATACTACATATATTCTACCACAATATAACATTAGAAAACAATAGAAAAATACAAAAAAAATCTATACTTTCATTAAATCTTTTAATCTCCTGATAACCTTTTTTTCTATTCTTGAAATATATGATTGTGAAATATCTAATTTATCAGCTAATTCCTTTTGAGTTAATTCCTTTTTTCCAAATAAGCCATACCTAAATTCTATTATTTCTTTATCCCTTCCATTTAATTTTTTTATCTCATTTTCTAGTAATACTTTATTATCATAATCTTCTATTGACTTATGCACTATATCTTCATCTGTACCAAATACATCTTCTATATGTAATTCATTACCTTCACTATCTAAATTAATTGAATCCTCAAAGCTAACCTCACCCATTCTCTTTTTATTCTTTCTCAGAAACATTAGTATTTCATTTTCAATACATCTTGATGCATATGTTGCTAATTTAATATTCTTATCTATTTTATATGTTTTAATTCCTTTAATTAATCCTATTGTACCTATACTAACTAAGTCTTCTAAATCATACCCAGTATTATCATATTTTTTAGATAAAAATACTACTAATCTTAAATTATGCTCTATTAATTTATTTCGTGCATTTATATCACCTAGTTTACTTTTAATTACTAAATCTTCTTCTATATTCTTATCAAGTGGTGGTGGTAAAATATCAGTACTTCCAATAAAAAATATACCATCTTTTTCAAAAAATTTACTTAATATTTTCTTTATCATTATTCCTCCATTAAATAATTATTTAATAAACAATTAAAACCTATAAATTTTTTATTTGTGATTCCAACTAATATATCATTTCTTTCTCCTAAACCATCTATATAAACTTTTTTAGGTTTAAAACACTTTATTAATGATGTATTATCTATTGTTTTATATGGAACTAACATATAATCCTCATCTATATTTTTATTAATTATAATTACTTTTTTATTAGTTACTGGATCTATTAAATTATTACCAGTATCCATAAACCCATTTAAAAATAATATTTGTCCATTATTAAGATATATAGTTACTCTATATCTTGTATTTAATGCGACTTTTAGATCATTAAAAACATATTTATAAGTATCCATCATTAAAGGTATCAAAAGCAAATAAAACCTATATCTTAATAAACTTTCCATTTTAAAATAATATAGAGTTCCACCTAACAAAAAAGAAAAAGAATAAAAATATAAAATATTATTAATATATGTCTTTATATCATTAAATCCAAATGCTATTAAAACCATTATTAAACCAATAAATAATTTAAATAATATTAATAAAATATTACTAGTATTTAAAAATAAATATATTATTGATATCTCTCCAAATAAACAAGACAATATTATTTTCTTATATGTAGTATTTATTTTAGATATCTTACTAGTAAAATCTAGAATAATATAATCTATTATAAAATTTAAAAATATTAATTCATCTATATATATCATTTTTATCACCAAAATAATAATACAAAATAAAAGAAGTTAATTATGTCGAATTAACTTCTTTTTTTAAAATAATTTTAATTGTTCTGCTTGAGGCACTTTTCTCTCGAGTTTCTTTTCTTCTTTTTTATTTAATTCTTCTAATTGCTTTTCAGTTGGTTCATTGTTGTATCTTGTAGGAATATTTATTCTATTAGTTGGTACTAAATAATCTCTAACAAAGAATCCAAAATCTCTAAGTCTTCTTCTACTTATAAGTGGCTCTCCTTTTTCATCCATACACACTCTCTTATCAGACTTTCTTTCTCTAATTAAAGCTTCATATAATTCAATCGCAGTATTTGATAATGAAGAATACATATTTTCTCCTCTTTCGCAAAGATCAATATAGTATCTTAATTTTTCAATATATTCAACAATAACATGATGAAAACAAAATTCATTAGCCATTTTTTTAAAGAAATTAATATCATGTTCACGAGCCGCTACTTTAATACAACTTTGAATATAGTTTCTATCTAAAAAACGTTTATCTCTTGAATATAATACTGGAATATATTTTATTCTTCTAATTAATGTTTGTTCATCCTTATCATTACTATTCTTTTCTTCAAAATACATAATATTTATATCAGGTATATAAGGTTTTCTTGTTTTAATGAAATCACTAAATTTATTAATTAACTCTTCTTCTGTTTTATTTGATGTTAAAGCATCTAATTCAGAAATAGTCATTTTAGGTGTTAATCTATTATATACATGAAATTTTACTTCATATACATCATATTTTTTTTCACAAGAAATATTACCATAGAAAAATGGACTTTTACCCTTCTTGTTAATATCATTAATCAATAATATTAAATCTTGAAAGTCTTTATAACTATGAAAGTATCTAACTTGTTCACCACCATATTCACATAAAGTATATCTTTTTAATTCTTTTTTAGAATCACCTTTTATTTTTGTCATAACCTTACCTCCTAACGCGTATAATTATATCATATTTGATACATAAAGTCAATTTTGCCTCTTTATTTCTTTCATTTTAGCAACACTTTTATTAATATAGAACTTATAAAATGCTCCGTCACAATCATAATAATTATCATAATAATCTTCAATTAAATTTATGAATTCATTATATTCTTCTTCGCCTATCCAATATTTTAATTCTCTTAAATTTAATGTTAATCTTGCTTTATTTATTTTATCTTTAAATGCTTTATAAAAATCAGTAGTATAAGAAATAAAATTATCATAAAACCATTTTGATCTATCAAATAAACAATATTTATCTATGAAATATATTTTTCTTTTCCTAATTCTCTTCGCAATTATTTTAGCATCCATCTCTGTTAAGCTTTCTTCTAATATGTCTGACATGCCATCACAAGAAACAGAAAGTCCCATTTTATACTGTAAAAAATATTCATCATCTTTTTCTGTCAAAAATAATGGTGCTGACATAACTGAATGTATCATTTCATGAATTATTGAACAATCATCAGCATAAAAAACAGGTATATATATTTCTCTGCAAAGTTCATCTGTGTTATTGTTGTATTTATATGAAAAGCATATTATTCCATCATTAATAGTATACGGATATCGAGCTTCTTCTTTATCTTTACTCTTATATAATCTATTATTTTCTAAATTATTTAATTTAACATCTTTTTTAAACTTAGAAAATTCTTCCTTTAACTCTTTATAATTTCTTTTTTTCTTTAAACCAGATATTAAAAATGAACTATAATGAGGAGCTACATAAAAAATAAAATTAGTATCTTCAATTCTTGATATTATTAAGTCTCTATATTTTGAACCATAATAATCAATAAGTTCTTTTACAACTTCATTTTTAAAGAATTCAAAATTATCCCTAATATATGACAATTGCATACTTATTAGCCCCCTAATTAGTTCAATATACTATCAAAATATATATAAAAAGTCAATTTTTGCTTTACTTAACTCAAAATTTATGTTAAATTATATGTGGCTTAAAAAGAGGAGGCAAATAAAAATGGCAAAAAATTTATCAAATAGAAAAAATATGAGTTCCCAAAACAGACCTTTTTCATTAAAGGCAACTAAAAAAACTCAAAAAGTTAATTTACAAACAGTTTTAGTTGATGGAAAAAAAGTTAGATTATCAACTAAAGAAATAAGAGCAACTAAAAAAAATAAATAATCGATTGTTAGATCGATTTTTTATTTTATTATTTCTTGTTCTAAAATAAGATTTATATTATATTGCTTTTTAATCTTCTCTTTTATTTCATTTATTAACTTAACAATATCTTCTTGTTTAGCATTTCCATTATTTATTATGAAATTAGCGTGTATTTTACTAACCATCGCATCATTAATAAAATAGCCTTTAAAACCAGAGTCTTCTATTAATTTGCCAGCTGGAGCTTCCACAGGATTTCTGAATACACTTCCACATGAAGGATGAGACAAATCTTGAGTTTGCATTCTTCTATTAGTTCTATCTAGAACTATATTTTTTAATTCTTCTTTATTAGATTTAGACACTTTAAAATTACATGATAATACTACCAATTCTTTATTCTTTTTAAATATAGAATCTCTATATTCAAAATCTAATTCATCACATTTTAAAGTTTTAATATCCTGTCCATCATAAAATGTTACTTCTTCTAAAATATCACTCATACTCGAATTATAAGCACCTGCATTATTGTAAACACAACCACCTATTGAGCCAGGTATTCCAGTAGCCCATTCTAAACCACTAAGTCCTTTATTAACAAGTTCATTAGCTATTTTATTAATCATACATCCACATTCAGCATAAACCATATCATTTTTAATTTCATAATTATTAAGATTATTAACTTTAATAATTAATCCATCATAATAATCAGGTAATATAACATTTGATCCATTACCTAATATCAAATATTTATAATTATAATTCTTAACAATATTTAATATATTTATTAATTCTTCAAAAGAAGTAGGAAAAATAATATATTTCCCTACTGAATGTATTCTATAAGTATTATATTGAGTTAAATCAATATCACTTTCTACTTTACAAATTTTATTTAATTCTTCTAACATTAATTAAAATAATTTTCTATATTGTCACTACCCTCAAGATATTTCATAATTCTTCCATCTTTAAATCTAATTAAAGTGATATCATTAATTCTTAATTCACTAGCATTTGTAGCAGAAGGATTTCCACTTTCAGATATATATGAAGCATTTTCCCCTTTACTCATATCAACTTTATATACTGGTATACTAGCTTTTGATGAAACCACTGAATTAGTATATTGATAATTATTTTTACTATAATCATCATATAAAACAAAATATTCACTAGCACTCCTGTTAAAAGATGTACCAATCAAAATATTGTCATAACTAATAGTGGTTTCCTCTTTAGTTGGTTTAGTATATCCTTTATCAAATACTCCTAATTTCTTCATTCCAAGTACACATAAATAAAATAAGCCAATAAATATTAAAACACTTCCAAATGTAGTTAATATTGATTTTAATTGTAATTCTTTATTCTCTTCTTTATTCTTATTTCTTTCTCTTTTTGGACTTTTATACTTTAATTTCATTGAACTTTTTGCCATAAAACATCTTCTCCTCATAGAAATTATAGCATAATTACTATAAATATATCAATTATTTGTTGATTTTTCTTACTTTTTATTATATACTTTATTAAGTATTTATTTGGCAGTGCCAAAAAGATTATAATGTGTTTCTTTGAAAAAAGTATTAGTAACTTCTGCCAAAGCGAAAATAATAAGAAACTCCCTATAATATTAATGGTGGCCTTAATACAAATATTTGTAAAGGAGGAACAAATACAATGTCAAGATATATCGGACCTGTTTTTAAAAAGTCTAGAAGATATAGTTTTTCAACACTTGAAACTGGTAAAGAACTAAGACGTAAACAAGAAGCTCCTGGTATTCATGGTACTAGTAGAAAAAAACTTAGTGAATATGGTGTTCAATTACATGAAAAACAAAAAGTTAGATTCTTATATGGACTTTCTGAAAAACAATTCAGAAAAACA
>OMST01000059.1 GCA_900313815.1 uncultured Eubacteriales bacterium | reverse complement strand
TTTTAAAGGTGCTGAAAGAAGATTTGAAGAAACTATTATTGATGATACTATTTTAGTTGATGATTATGCTCATCATCCAACTGAAGTAAAAGTCACTATAGAAGCCGCTAGAAAAAAATATCCAGATAGGCAAATAATAGCAATATTTAAAGCACATACTAAATCAAGAGTGAAATATTTCTATAAAGAATTTGCTAATGCTCTTAATTTAGCTGATAAGGCTTATGTAATGGATATCGGAGAAGATAGAAAAGAAGTTGGTTATGATGATATTACTGCTGATTTAATAATTAATTTACTTAATAATGGAGAACATATATCTCTTGAAACAGCTGATAAATTATTAGAGTATAAAAACTCAGTATTATTATTTATGAGTAGTAAAGATATATATATACTAGAAAACAAATATAAAGAAATTGCTTAATACAATTTCTTTTTAAATTTAAAAGGAAGAGATTACTCTCTTCCTTCTAATCTACATAATAAGTCAATTTTAAACATTTCTTTTTGAGCATTAGCTTTAGAAATCATTATTCCTTTATAAGCAGTTAATTCAGATTTATGACCATCTAGTAATATATCTTTAGGTTCTAAATTATTTAACATAACAATATTACTATTTTTATATACTGTATAGTTTAATTTTACTGCTCCATAAACTTTTACAAATAAATCATCTGTTGGAAGTCTTAAATCATATGTTTCTGTTTGCTCATGTTTATTAATAGAAATTAATTCTCCGTCGAATTGTCCACCTCTTAATTTAGGATAAAAATCAAACATTAATTTCTTATAAGCAACCATATTATATTTTTTTAAACTTCTTTCTAATTTCTTAAAGTTATTTTCATCAAGATAATCTAAAATATATCTACCTTTCATAAATCATAACCCCCTTAATGATTTGCAAATAGATTATAGCATATTTTAATTAATTTGTCAAATTCTTTGTATCAAATTTGATATTACGCTGCTTTTCTAGTATCTGTATATCTTAATACTTTTTTATGAGATTTTAATGCTATTAAATCTCTTACTGATTGTTCTAACATAGCTAATTCATCCTCATTTAAATCAACTATAGCTTTTACTATGTCTTTTTTCTCTGGTTCTCTAACAACCTCTTTTATTATTTGAACATTACTATCAAAAGGTGTAATTGATAAATTATCATCATGTTTAATATCATATTCAACTTCATCTTTATAATCTCTAGATAATATTAAATCTGTTCTTCTAGCAACATATTTTTCTGATTTATTAAATCCTAGTGATGGTTCTACTACCATACTTGGTTTTCCTACACTTTTGACTAATTCTCTTCTTGCTTTTTCTTCTTCTAATTCATTACGAGTAACATAATTTCTATTATATAATTCTTCTACTGATGCAGTATATACTGGATCAGGATTACTAGTTAATTTAAATGCTTTTATGGCATAATAAAATGGTATAAATCCTTTTAAGAAGTTAGTTAAACCTTCATTAAACTTATACATACTATTCTTTTTTCTTAATATATATCCTTCATCTACTAGTTTTTTCTTTACTAATGGTTTAACAGTTTCAATAACTGATATACCATAAGCAGTTGACAATAAATGAGCTATTATAAAAATTAATATAATATTTTTCATTTAAATTACCCCCTATGTATCTTAGAGTCTTTCATCAAAAATACTCGCATATTATACCAAAAAAAGCAATTATTGTCAAATTGCTTTTCTTATTTTCTCTTATTTTCACTTATTAAAGTTAGTTCTGTAGTTAAATATTTTATTCTTTCAATTATTCTTCTTGCTTTAATTTCATCTCTTTCTTTACTAGTTTCTGAAAGAACATTTTCTAATTCTTCAATGGTAAAATTTGAAGTAAAGAATGTTGTTAGGTTATTATCCATTCTATATTGAAGAATAGTACCTAAAACATCGTCCCTAGCCCATGAGCTATTATTTTCAGCCCCAATATCATCAAGTAATAATACATCACTAGTCATTATTTCATCTAATACTTCATCATAACTATAATCATTAAATGATGCTTTTAATCTTTTTAATAATAACGGATAATATACATTTACACATCTAAATCCTTTATTAGAAAGTTCATTTAATAATGCACTCAATATATATGATTTACCACTTCCAAAAGATCCATTTAAATATAATCCTTTAACATCTTCATTGTTAACTTTCTTTTTAAGAAAATCTTTAATATATTTTAATATTTGATTTCGTTCTTTTTCTATTATTATTTCACTTAAAGATGCATTTCTTAATATTTTAGATGTTTCAAAAAACGTAGTAGTATTTTTAATAGTATTTTCTTTAAAATATTTACATGGTTTATAATAAAATTCTAAATAATCTTTTTTAGCATTTGGATAATATACATGCCCTATTACATCATTTTTACATTTATCTATTCCTTTGCATCCCGAACAATTTTTAAGTTCAGAACAAGTAGTTTCTAATTTAGATGTATATTTCATAAGAATATCATCATTTAATTTTAATCTTGAAGTTAATTTTTTAAACATTTCATCACTAGATGACTTAATATATTCTCTTCTTAAATCATTATTAATAGAATCAATATTCTTTTTATTAAAACTATTAGCTTTTATCATTTTCTAAACTCCTCTATAAAATTCTTAAATTCAGTATCATCTTCTGTAGAAGAACTAGATTCAATTTTTTCATTAAACCATGTCGGTAATACTTTATTCTTTTTACTATTACTACTAGCTTTATTGATCTTCTTATGTTCTTTTTCTGCGATAGACATTGCTTCGCTAGCAGTTTCTATATTACTTCTTTTCCATTGACCTGCGATAGTTTGCACATAAGATGATATTAATTTATTATTATTTGTTTTAAGACAATAATCTATTAATACATTAACTACTGCCGGATTTAATTTTAAATCTATTAGTAAAGATTCTAATATTTTCATATCTCTATCTGTAGGTTTAACTCCATGATATTTTGCTTTTAAAAATTCATATGGGGAATGACTTTCAAATACTTTTATCATTCTTCCTCTCATAGAATTATCGCCGGTAGCACTCTTTAAATATTCTGGTTGACTCTTAAATAATAAACTTGGTAATCTATTATCATTATTAAATTGATAATACTTTCTTACATTCTTTCTTAGTTCTTCTTTATCAATGTTGCCTTTTTCATTTAAAGATGCTCTTACTAAATCAGCCATTGATACAGGATCAACGTCATATAGAAATGATAAATTAGTAATTAATTCTCTCATAGATTTATTTAAACATTTTTCATTGAACATTTCTTTAGGTAATGAAGATATCATTAAATCAAAATCATAATCAAGTTCATATTGCAATAATAATTTATTTTTAGATATTATTTCGCCTTCATTTAATTCTAATAAAGTATAATTTCTACTTTTATATACTTGATCAAATGTGGAAGTGATTTCTTCATAATCTTTTAATGATAATTTGGGAGGTCTAAACATATCAAATAATCTATTATATTCATTCTTACCTACATTATTATATAAAACAACATTAAATATAGGATGCGAAAAGAATTCTTGAGCAGATACTGGACTATATAATTCATAAATATAACTATTTAAATCTCCTTCATGGAAGTATGTTTTCATAAGCCCAATTCCTTCTAAACGCATTCTTGATTCTTTAATATTATCTAACGTTAAACCCATACTTGTCATTAAATGATGATGAGATAATTCAGATGAAATATATGTATCTTTTGCTTCGCTTTGAAGTTTTAAATATAATACTACTGCAGAATATCCAATTATAGGCATATAAAGTGTATTTAAAACAAGTCTATCTTGTTCACTAAGAAGACTTTTATCTATTACTTGATAAATATCTGCAGGATATAATGATATCTTTTTCATAACTACCTCTTCATAAAATATTATACATAATGAAAAACAAAATTAAAAGTTATTTTTAATTTTGTTTCAAATTTATTCTTTAGTTAGTTTTAATTCATCATCTTTAGTATCACTATCAGAATAACTATCATCATTATTATATATAATGTCTCTAATGGGTTTTACACAATGAAATACACTAAGTATTAATATTGAAGCAGCTAATGCTCCTAGAAATACCGCTAAAGTGCCTCTTTTTGTTTCTTGTTTATAAATTTCATATTCTTTATCTGTCATAATTCCTCCTAATAATGCTAATGTTTCTTGAAAGTTATTATAAATCAAAAAAACAGTTGGGTCAACCGTTTTTATTAGTCTCTTTCCGATAAATACTTATGTAATTCTTCTGCTACAGAAAGAGGTACTATTTCTGAAAGTTCATACACATCTGCTTCTTTTATTTTAGAAACGCTACCATATTTTTTAATTAGTTTTTTCTTCCTAACTTCACCTAATCCATTAATATTATCTAGTACACTAGAAATAGATCCTTTACTTCTTATTTCTCTATGATAATTAATTACAAATCTATGAGCTTCTTCATCTATCCTACTTAATAATCTAAATACATTACTAGTTTTATCAATAGAAATACTTTCTAATGTATCTCCATCAATAATAGCTTCTGGACTATGATGATTATCTTTCTTAACCCCAATTACTTTAATAAATAAATTTAAATCATTTAAGGTGCTTTTTACAGCGTTTATTTGATTTAATCCACCATCTACTATAATTAAGTCGGGAAATGCTAATTTGTCTTTTAAGACTCTAAAATAGCGCCTATATATAACTTCTTTCATAGAACCGACATCATCATTTCTATCATAACTTAATTTAAATTTTCTATAATTCTTTTTAGATGGAACTCCATCTATAAATGTTACCATAGCAGATACAGTAAATGTCCCAAAAAGATTAGAATTATCAAATGCTTCAATTATGCTTAACTTATCTAGTTTTAATAATTCTCTTAGTTCTTCATTGGCATTATAAGTTAATTCTTCATTAGTATATATTAATTTAATCTCTTTTTCATATAATTCTTTGGCATTATTATATACCATATCAAATAATTTCTTTTTATTTCCTCTTTGAACATTTATTACTTTAGTATTTAATACTTCACCAAGCATTTCTATATCAAGAATATCAGGTACTATTAATTCTTTAGGAACAATATTATTTTTATTATAGAATGAATGTATATAATATTCTAATGTCTCTTTTATATCATTTATGACAGGTATTATTTTATTATTACTTCCCACTAATTTACCATTTCTAATAAAGAATATAACAATACTAATATAGGAATTATCATAATAATAATTTATTATATCTCTATTTATATTATCATCTAATTCTACTATTATCTGATTCTTAAATATAGTGTTTATATATCCTAATTCTTCTACTAATTCTTTACATACTTCATAATTTAAACTATCAGAATTAATTTTAATCTTTTCATTAATTTTATCAATTAATAATTTATCGTTACCATTTAATATAGATAATATTTCATTTTTAATATTAGTATCATCTATATTTGGATTAATACAATATCCTAAACATTCACCTATATGATAATACAAACATGTTTTTTTAGGCATAGTTTCACATTTTCTTATAGGATATAATCTATTTATTAAATTAACTATTCTTCTAGCTGCATATACATTTGGATAAGGTCCAAATAAATGAGAATACTTTTTCTTTATATTTATTTCTCTTTTAACTATTAAACGAGGAAATTGTTCATTAGTAAATTCAATATATGGATAACTCTTATCATCACGAAGTAATATATTATATTTAGGATCATATTTTTTTATTAAATTTATTTCTAAAATAAATGCTTCTGTTTCACTATTAGTTACTATATATTCAAAATGATCTATTTCACTAACTAATTTTTTAGTTTTACCTGTAACTCTTCCTGTAAAATAACTTTTAAGTCTATTAAAAAGTATTTTAGCTTTACCTACATATATAACAACACCATCTTTGTTATACATTAGATAACAGCCACTCTTTTTAGGCACATTAGATAGTTCTTTCTTAAACATAATTTCCTCCTTTCAATTAGAAAAAAGAATTATTGATTTAATAATTCTTTCGCTATTTTTAATTTTAATATTTCAATTAATTTAGCATCATCAACTTTTACTAATTTATTTTCTCTTAAAAAACAAAACATTATCTTAGTAGGATGTTTTTCTTCGCATAGAAAAAAATATTTAATATTATTATGTTCAATTATAGATGATACTATATAATCAATATTATTATCTAAAGTTAATATATCATATAACCCTATATTCATATAACCTCATTATTTTTTATATACTAATAATCTATTTTCAGTATCAATTAACTTTTCATTTAATTCTCTAACTTGAGTATTAATTAATTCATTATGTTCATTATTTAATTTATTATTACGTATAAAACCCAAAACGGCACAAGCTGCATTTAAAATAGACATAATGTAATAAAATGCTGGTTTAAATCCTTTGTCTGCAGCAAAATAACACATAACTGCTGCACTTGCATTTAATGTTGCAGTTATAATATTTCTTTTAATTTCTTTCTTTTTCTCTCTATTTTGTTTTCCAAATTCATGAATACTTAAAATATTATATTCTTTCTTTTCCATAACCATTACCCTTCAATCATTTAGATTATATTATATTTAATATTTTTATGTCAAATTAATTACATATTAATTCTTTTAATAGAATTTTTACTTCTTAATCTTAATTGATTTTCTTCTTTTTCAGCAATAGATTCAGTAGCCATTTCATTTACTTGATCAATTGTTTCTTTTTTATTAATGTCTTTTGCAACATAAGTAGCAGCTGCTAATACTCCTGATAATAATGTACCAATAGCATAAGCAACTTTTTCTCCAATAAATGAATTATTTCTAAATGCAGATAAAGTTGCAAAAAGCAACGATATTGCTATACCAGAACATAATCCACTATAAAAAGAATATCCATTTGAATCAAATATTTTATTAATTATAGCATTATTTTGTTTTTTAATTTCTTTGACTTCTTCACTATCGGCTTTTTTAATTTTTATAATTCCATATTCTTTGCTCATAATATCCCCCTTAAAAGTCGATATGTATTGTATCATAATCCTTTATTTTTATCAAGTTATAAGGTATAATCAAGTTATGAAAAAGATTAATGAAAGTTATATTGAAGTTAAAAAATCAAAATTTATTGGTTTATTATATGAAATAAGTTCTAACGAAGAAGTAGAATCTATAATCAACGAATTATCATTAGAACATAAAAAAGCAAAACACATAGTATATGCATATAAATTGGGTAACTATGAAAAAAATTATTCTGATAAAGAACCTAGCGGAACTACTAGAGGATTATTAGAGTTAATTCATCATAAAAATATGGATAATACTTTAATAGTTATTGTTAGATATTTTGGTGGAACTTTATTAGGAAGTGGGCCTCTTACAAGAACATATACTAAATGTGCATCAATGTTATTCATAAAATAAAGTACTTAATAATTTAAGTGCTTTTTTAATGCCCTTATTCATTACATGTTCAACTGTTTTTCCCATTTCATATCCTATATTAGATATACTATTTGAATAATCTATATAATTAGATTCAATATATTGATTAATTGAAACATTTTTTCCCTCACTGATGTCTTTTTCAAATTTTTTCATATTTTCTTTTGTTAATGTAGATTTAGTATATGCTTTATACTCGTAATAATCAGTTCCATTAGATATATAGATTATTAAAAAAATAACAAATAATAATAAGATAGCTGTAATAAATTTATCATTATTTTTAACTTCTTCCATATAATTCCTCATTTATATATTCTGATAATATTTTAGCAAATACTTCTAAAGTGTTATTTATTTCTTCTAGTGAATTATCTACTCCCCCTAATTCAAGTAATATTGCTCTTTTATGTAAATCTTGATTAAATTTACTAGTTTTTCTTACAAATATGCCCCTACTTATACCTTTATATTCTTTATTAATTCTATTATTTAGATTATTTAAAAATTCTTCATTATCTTTATATGTATCATAATCTTTTCCCAAAACAAACATTACCTTAGCATATTTTTTATTGTCTTTTTCATATAAGGTTACATTTTTTGAAGCAGAATCTCTATGTAAATCAATTAATATTTCGTAATTAGTATTCTTTAATTCTTCTATCATATATTCTCTACTTGCTTGATAAGAATAATTATAATTTAAATTATGTTTTTTTAAATAATCTTTTATTTCCTTTACTTCTACTGTAGATTCTATACCATAATCATTTAAATAATCTTTTAATATATATGAAGCTATCTTTACATTAGGGGTTACTGAATAGTCATTTACAGCAGGCAAACTATAGCTTTCAGTATCATGCGTATTATATATATAAACTATTGGTTTTTTTACTATTTGATTACTTATATTTATTGGTTTAATCTCAGTTTCTCTAATATTAGAATCATTTAAATCTACTATTTTATTTAAAGAACTATATACTATCTTAGATATTAAAGTACCATCATTCTTATTATTATATTTATTAATATTATCTTCTCCATACTTATAAAATAAGTATAAATATATAATAGAAATAATTACAAATATGATATAAATAATATATTTTTTATATTTGTATAACACATAAAATTTATTTTTCATATAATCACCATTATAAATATACAATAGTTAATATTGAAAAAATGTCGAAAAACATTTAATTGCATTGATTTTTTTAAAATAATTTGGTAATATTAAATAAGTTCTAAGGGAGGTGGAATAATGCCTAATATTAAAAGTGCTAAAAAAAGAGTTTTAGTTACAAAAAAAGAAACAGTTTTAAATAATGATGTAAAAGCTAGTATGAAAACTGCTATTAAGAAAGTTGAGAAAGCTGCCACTAAAGAGGATGCTCAAGCTTTATTAAATGACGCATTTAAGAGAATTGATAATGCTGCATCTAAAGGAGTTATTAAAGCAAATACTAGAGATAGATACAAAAATAGATTAAATAAATTAGTTAATGAAAAATAAGTAGATAATATCTACTTTTTTTGTTATAATGAATATGGTGATAATATGACAAGAACCGAAAAACTATTTAGAATATTAATGTTATTAATAGTTGCTTTCATATCATATGTTATTTATATTAAATGGGATAAAGTATCTGCATTTTTCGATTCATTTATTTCTAATTTTACTGAAAATAAAGTTATAGTTCCATATGATAAAACAGTGTACCATTTAGATTATGATTTTAAAACTGTAAAAGAAACTGATAATTTTAGACCAAATAGTATTGAAGATATAAAGGATATATATTATACAGTTTTAAATAATGGATGGATAGATTTTACTTTCTATTGCCCCAAAAGTTATACTAATTGCGTAGAGGATGTAAGGAAAATAGCTAATAATAATGAATATATAACCAAATTAAATGGTTATGTAAGTCCATTCAATTCTTATAAAAAATACAATACATATATCACTAATAATACTGAAATATATTTAAAGATTGATAAACTATATACTGAAGAAGAAATAATGCAAATAAATATCGAAATTGATAGAATATTTAATCAATTAGGAATTAAGAATAATACCAATATAAAAGATAATATTAAAAAAATACATGATTATTTAATTCAAAACATTAATTATGATGAAGAATATGATGATAGCAAAAAGAATGATACAATATCTAATAAAGCAAATGGTGCATTATTCTATAAAAAAGCATTATGTAGTGGATATACAGACACATTTGCTCTTATGTTAGATAGATTAAATGTTCCAAATATTAAAATATCTAATGACGAACATGTATGGAATGCTGTATATGTAGATGGTAAATGGTCTCATATTGATGTTACATGGGATGATGATGAAGTAAATAAAAACAATTATTATAATTTCTATATGATAAATACAAAAGAATTAAAAGAAAAAGATTTAGAAAAACATACATTTAATGAGGATTTCTATTTAGAATTAAAATAACACAATTGATTAATTGTGTTATTTTTTTAAATACTCCTTAATTTCATTTATAGTTATATTTATATTATTATAATTTACATCAAACCATTTAATATCTTTCATTTGATTATTGAACCAAGTAAATTGCCTTTTAGCATATCTTCTTGTATTTCTTTTAATTAAATCTATGGCTTCTTCTAATGATATTTCATTATTAAAATACATATTTAATTCTCTATATCCAATAATATTTGTAAAATTTTTAAGATGTAATTTATATAATTTATTTGCTTCTTCTAATAATCCATCTTTTATCATTTTATCTACTCTATTATTAATTAAAGAATATAATGTATCTCTATCAGTTTTAAGACCAATTAATTCAAAATCATATACTCTATTATTAGAACCATTACTAATAACTAAAGATTCATTATTTTCATAATATTTTCTTATGTATCTTTCTAATCTTTGCCTATTATTAATATGAATATTATTATTGGAATTTATTTTATCTGCCATAGATTTTAAATCCATATTTGAATATTTACTTAGATCTAAATTAATTTTTTCAACCTCATTTAAATTATAATCATATAATAAAGCTTTTATATATAATCCGGAACCACCTACTATAATAACATTTTTGTTTTCATTTATTAATTTATCTAATATTTTTCTTCCGTCTTTTTGATAATCATATAAAGTATACTCATCATTTAATGAAACTAAATCCAACATATAATGCTCTATATTTTCTTTTTCATCCTCAGTAATTTTAGCTGTTGCGATTAGTGGTTCAGAATATACAGCGGTTGAATCGGCATTCATAATAACAGCGTTATAATATTTGGCAAGTTCAATGGATACTTTAGTTTTTCCAGTAGCAGTGGGACCAACCAAACAAATAATTTTACTCATCATCTTCTCCAGCATCAGTGCATAAAATCAATCTTTTAGTATCTTTACTCACTTCATTACCATCTTCATCTAATTCAAGATCATTTACATATAAATATTCAAGGTAATTCATAATTCCATTTCTTATTTCTTCATATTCATCTAATAGATTACTCATTATCATTCATCCCCTTTGCAAAATTAACTCTTTTAAATAATTTTTCTAATTCATATATTGGATATTTAATAATAGTTGGCCTTCCATGAGGACATGTATATGGGAACTTGCATGCAAATAAATTATTAATTAATGCTTCTTGTTCTTCATAAGTAATACTAGTATTTGCTTTAACACTTGCCTTACATGCCAATCTAGCTGCTACTCTATCATTGAATTTTACTTTATCAAAATCTCCTTTTATTTCACTAACAAGTTCAAATATTTTCCTAATGCTTTCATCTTCATATCCTTCCATTATCCAACTTGGATGAGCATATACTCTATAAGTGTTCTTACCAAACTCCTCTACGCCAAATCCCATGTTTTTAATAATATCTATATGGTCGGAAATATCCATGAATTCTTTTTGAGAAAATTCTAATTGAATAGGAAATAACATATTAGTAGTATAAACTTGTTTAGATTCTAAATATGACAAGTACTTTTCATAATTACATCTTTCATTAGCAGCATGTATATCTATCATATACATTGTATCTTCATCATGAGCAATTAAATAAGTTCCTAATGCTAAACCTACTGGTTTAATCAATATGTTTGCTTTATCAACAGTTTTCTCATTATATTCTACTTCTTCAGTAGCATTTAAGTCTAATCTAACTTCTTTAATTATTTTAGGCTCTTCTTCATCAAATAATTTTTCATTTATTGTATATTCATTAGTATCTAAATTATCATTATACATGATACTTGTTTCTTGATATGGTTTAAATATATTATCAGCTTTGACTATTGCTTTCCTAATGGTTTCAAATAATAAATCAGTTAAACTATCTAACTTAGAAAATTTAATATCTTGCTTAGTAGGATGTATATTTACATCTATAAGTGTTGGATCAGTTTCTATATTAATAACAACAATTGGAAATTTATTTTCAGCAAGAACAGTATGATATGCTTCTTTAATAGTTTTATTTACTGAGATATTACTTACTACTCTACCATTTACTATTGTAATCATACTATTTCTATTTGATTTAGACAGATTTAAATTACTAATATATCCATTAATAGTATAATCATAGTTTTCTGCACTTATTTTAATCATATTCTTAGATGTGTTATATCCAAATATTTCATGTATAGTTTTAAATAAGTCATTACTTCCTGATGTTTTAACTAATTCTTTATCATCATTTATTAAAGTAAAAGATATATTTGGATGAGACAATGCTATTTTTTCAATATAACCAACTGAATACGATAATTCAGTCCATAAACTTTTCATAAATTTAAGTCTTGCAGGAGTATTATAGAATATATTTTTAACTTCTATAATAGTACCTTTTCTCATACTTCCTATTTCTTCTTTTATTATTTTTCCTGATTTAACCTCTAATAAAGTTGCTTCATTTCCATCATAAGTATCAAGAGTAACATTACTTACAGCAGATATAGCTGCTAAAGCTTCTCCTCTAAATCCAAGAGTACCAATAAAGTATAAATCATTTTCAGTTTTAATTTTACTAGTAGCATGTCTGTAAAAACATAGTTTAGCGTCTTCTTTAGACATACCACATCCATTATCTACTACTCTTATTAATTTAGTGCCTGATTCAACTAACTCTATTTTAATATTAGTACTAGAGGCATCTATACTATTTTCAACAAGTTCTTTTACTACATTAGCAATTCTTTCAACTACTTCACCAGCAGCAATCTTATTTGCTAATGATTCATCCATAATATTAATTTTTGTCATTTAATCATACTCTTTCTTTTACTTACTAATCTATTATCTAAAGCATATACTTTAACAGTACCAATCTTTGTAATTCTTATAAATCCTAAGCCATTTATTAGTATATCAGATGGTTCATTAATATCAAATTCAATAGATGGTAATATTTTTAATTTATCATTTTTATTTTTAATTTTTTCATATCTTAGTTTATCATTCATATAAAAACTAAAACTATTTAATTTATTCCCAATATTTTCTATTCTTAAAATGTCATTAACTATTACTGAGTATCCACTTCTAACCTGAAATGTTTTAACTTTTAATTCTTTTTTAGGATATAATTTTATAAGTTTACCATAATTCATAAAATTATATATAGCATCAGTATCAATAAATCCCGGAGTATCTACCACTGTTAATTTATTATTTAATTTAATTGCAATATAAGAAGCTGTTGTATTTGGAATACTGCTTGTAGTAATAGTGGGTGTTTTATTTAAGCTAGTTAATATATGATTAATAAATGTAGACTTACCACTATTAGTAAAACCTACTATATATGCTCTATGAACGTTGTCTTCATATAATTTATTTAAAAAAGTATCTATATTATAATTTTTAAAAGCACTTACAAACATAATATTATCAGTATTATATACATTTTCTTTTATAAATTCTTTTAATTTATTTTCTTTTAAACTTTTAGGTAATACATCTTTTTTAGTAATTAATATATATTTATTGTTTTTAAATCTATTAATTAATTTTTTAGTTTTATCATTAATGTTTAAAGCATCAATTAAAAATATTACAGAAGCTACTCTATCACTATTTATATTTCTAACTATCCCATCTGTATCTATTTTTTTGTCTAATACACTGTATTCTCCATAATGCATTATTTTAAAACAACGTTCGCAATAATCTGCTTTATCATATACACTAGATTTAATAAATCCTTCTTTATTTATTGAATCAGTTTGTAAAACACTACCACATCCTAAACACTTTTTATTCAAAATACTTCCCCCTTATAAAAACTTCTTTTTTAGCTAATCTATTATAAATAAATTTTTCAAATAAACGATTTATCCATGTTATAGTTAAATCTTTATCACTTAAAGGGTTAACTAGTACACTAGTAATATCTAATTTATTAGCACCATAAATATCAGTTATTAATTGATCTGCTATAGCTGCTACTTCGGTATGTTTATATTTGAATCTATTCATTATTTTAATATATTTATCTTTTTTAGGCTTTAAAGAAAAAGCACAAGCATCAACAGCAAGTTCAGATTTAAAAGGTTCTATTCTATGCTTAGTAGAATTAGAAAAAATAATTATTTTAAAACCTTTATCTTTTAATTCATCAAATAATCTAACTAGTCTTTTAGTTGGTTTATGAACATGACTAGGAGTTATAGTATTATCCAAATCGAAAAGTAGTAATCTAATACCTTTTTTATATAATTTATCATAATTAATATAGTATATACTTTTTTGATATACATCTGGCATAAACTTTTCTACCATAACTAATCACCTGCATTAATTATAACATATATTCTATATAAAATAAAAAAGAAAAATTATTAATATAATCTTTCTTCATATTCAAATTCTTTATCTAAAATACAAACTATATCACCAGTTTTAGCACCAAGTGATTTTAATTCATCATCTACCCCTAAATTCTTAAGTTTAGCAGCAAATCTTAAAGCAGATTCATCTGAATTAAATCTAGTCATTTTAAGTAGTTTTTCTAGTTCAGAACCACTAACTATCCATTTAGATCCATTTCTAGTTATTTTATATGGTTTTTCATGTTTAAATTCATATAATACATAGTCTTCAAATTCATTTTTATCAAAGACTTCTTCATCAGGTATACTTAATAAAGCATCTTTTAATTTAAATATTAATTCTTTTATTCCTTTATTAGTAGCCGCACTTATTTCAATTATTTCTAATTCTGGATATTCTTTTTTAAATCTTTCAAGATTTTCTTTAGAAGAATCTAAATCCATTTTATTAGCAACAATTATTTCTTTTTTATTAAATAAATGCTCATCATATTTTTTAAGCTCGTTTCTAATTATTTTATAGTCTTCTATAACATCTCTTCCGTCAACTTGAGCCATATCAAGTACATGGCATATTATTTTACAACGTCTTACATGCTTTAAGAATTTATCCCCTAAACCAATTCCTTCACTGGCTCCTTCAATAAGTCCAGGTAAATCAGCCACTACATAACTATAGTCTTCAGCTTTAACTACTCCTAGATTAGGTATTAATGTTGTAAAATGATAATCAGCTATTTTAGGTTTAGCAGCACTTATAACACTAATTATTGAACTTTTACCTACTGATGGGAATCCTACAAGTCCAACATCTGCAAGTAAATTTAATTCTACAAGAATATCTTTTTCTTCACCTGGTTCACCAAGTTCACTTGTATAAGGCGCTTTGTTTTTATTTGTCATAAAAGCAGCATTACCTTTACCGCCTCTACCGCCTTTAGCAATAACACATTCTTGATTGTCTTTTGTTAAATCACATATAATTAAATTTGTTGATTTATCTTTAACAGTAGTACCAATTGGAACCATTATTACTTTATCTAAAGCAGAAGATCCAGTTTGATTTCTACCTCTACCCATTTCTCCATTATCAGCTTTTAATATTTTATTATATCTTAAATCTACTAGTGTTCTAAGGCCTTTATCAGCTTTAAATATAATGCTTCCACCTTTTCCACCATTGCCGCCATCAGGTCCACCAAGAGGAACATATTTTTCACGCAAAAATGAGGTACATCCATCTCCACCTTTACCTGCGATTACCTTTAATGATACTTCATCAATAAACATAATAATTTCCCCTTCCTATCTTCTAAATTATATCATAATTTATTCTCTTGTAAAATGATATTTTCTCTTTAAAGTTGTAAAAGAATCACAAACTGACATAGATTGTAATAATTCTAAATATTCCTTTCTAATCTCTAACATATTACCATTTACATAGTATATATTTTGAATATCTTTCATATCTAAATATTCGCCACAATCTAAGCAAACGCAATCTTTTTCCATAAATGAATCATTTGGATTACATAATCCATATTCATGTTTACAATTATATTCTCGTGTAATTATAGTATCTAATATTCCAACTTTAGATTTGGAATTATCAGCTTTTTTAGCAGCTTCAATAAATAAATTCTTAGATTCTTCACTAAATGTATCTATTAATTTATCTGCTGATTCTTTTTGTTTTCTTAATATTCTTAATAGAATAATTCTTTCCATTTCTTTCATGCTGTTACTCCTATAAACATCTTTTTATAGCATCTTCACTTGGTTCTTCTATTAAAGCTTCTAAATATTGATTTCTTTTGTTCATCATTTTATAGCTAAGAACCGTTCTATGTAATAAATCTTTTTTGTTTGGTAAATATAATCTTGTATCACAATCTAGACATTTATATCTATCTTCTCCAAAATAAGTATAAACTGTATCATGTGGACATTTAATTTCAGGTTTATAACCACTAGTTGCTGTTTCAATAATCATTGATAGTAACATAGATGGTTTTTTTAATAAATTTGAAATTCTTTCATATTCAGTATCTAAACATTTTATACTTTCGTATTCATATACATTGTCAATTATATCTTCATAAGTTTGTAATATTGTTTCTAATGCTTTTCTTTCCTCACGATATCTTTTAATAAATAATTCTCTTGTTTCATTATTCATAATAACAACTCCTCATGAATATATATAATAATATCATTTTTAATTTTTGTAAAGAAAAAACCAATATTATATAAACATTGGTTCTTTTTTAAACATATTTTCTTCATTATATTTACTTTCATCAAGTAAAACAATGTTATTACTTTCCAAAGTTTTTGGAACATCGATTAATCTTTGATTTCTTGATCCTCTAAATAATAGACTTAAGTCTCTTTGTTCTAATATGAATTTTCCGTCTACTAAAACATCTATAAGTTTTAAAAAATCTATATATACTTTATCTTCTTTAGCCATTTCCATCAATTCTTCCCAAGTAAATCCAGTATATACCCAAATATTTAATCCTTTTTTTCTAGCATATTTTATAACTTCTAAGCATTCATGTACTTGATATAAAGGATCCCCACCGCTCAAAGTAAGACCAGTATGATATTCTAGTTCATCAATTGCTTTAAATACTTCTGTTAAAGGAACTAATCCTCCTCCTTCAAAACTCCATGTTTGAGGATTTTGACATCCTTTACAATGATGATTACAACCTTGAGTCCAAAGAACAGCCCTTAGTCCTGGACCATCTACAATACTATCAGTTTGTAAATCGGCTGCTAAACGAATATATTTTTTATTTTGTGCCATGAGTAACTCTGTCAGAAACTTCTTGTTTTTTAGCGTTATTGAATCTATCTAGAGTACCTACTAAATAACCAGTAATTCTTCTAATTCTATCAAATTTAACTCCTTCTCCAACAACTTTAGCTTTCTTTTCTTTTTCCATAATTTATTACCTCTTTTCTTTTATATTTTAACGACCACAACAGTCATAGCAGTTTACTTTTTCCATTTCAACGCCTTCACATTCGTGTCTTCCACATCTTGGACATACATCTTTAATAACACCAACATAACCACATACTGGATCTCTATCAACTGGGTGATTAATAGCCCCATATCCAATGTCATTATCATGCATAATTCTTACAACACTTTCAAATGCATCTACGTTATTTACTGTATCACCATCAAGTTCTACATAAGATATATGACCAGCATTTGTAAATTTATGGTATTTACCCTCAACTTCCATTTTATGTTTAACAGTAGTTTTATAATATACTGGTACATGGAATGAATTAGTATAATAATCTTTATCTGTTACTCCTTTAATTGAACCATAAATAGATCTATCAATAGCTACAAATCTTCCAGATAATCCTTCAGCAGGAGTAGCTAAGCAAGTAAAGTTAAGATTATTTTCTTTACAATACTCATCACATTTTTCTCTCATATGTTTAATAATTTCAAGTCCTAGTTTTTGAGCTTTTTCACTTTCACCATGATGTTCACCTGTTAATGCTTTTAATGTTTCTGCAAGACCAATAAATCCAATTGATAATGTTCCATGTTTTAATACCGTTCTAAGTTTAGTTGTATTATCCATCTTTTCACTATTAATCCATACTCCAGATCCAAGTAAGAACTTAAAGTTAGATCTTGTTTTAGAACATTGACATTCAAATCTTTGTAATAATTGATTCTTTACCAAATCCATCATTTCATCAAGTTCTTCATAGAATCCTTTCATATCAGCTTTATCTCTATCACCAAGTATAATTCCGTGTTTAATACCTATTCTAGGTAAGTTAATTGATGTAAAACTTAAATTACCACGTCCTGGGGTTACTGATGGTCCACAAACATTAGCTAAT
>OMST01000060.1 GCA_900313815.1 uncultured Eubacteriales bacterium | reverse complement strand
ATTTTGTCTTTTTTATGGTATAATTTTATTGATTTATTAAAAAGGAGTTGATCCAAATGAATGAAAATAAAACTAATATAAACTGGTATCCCGGTCATATGGCTAAAACTAAGCGAGATATTATTAGTATATTATCTACAGTAGATGTAGTAATCGAAGTAATTGACTCTAGAATACCTTATTCATCTAGAATACCTGATTTAAGAAAGATGACTAGAGATAAAAAGAGTGTAGTTGTTTTTAATAAATATGATTTATGTGATAAAGATGAAACTCAAAAATGGATAGAAAAATATAAAGAAGATGGTTCTTTAGTAGTAACTTGTGATTCTAAAAATTCAAATGATTATAAAAAGATAATTAATGAAATAAATAGTTTAATGAAATCTATTAATGAAAATAGGATTAAAAAAGGTTTACTTACTAAAAAAGCCAGATGCTTAGTAATTGGAGTACCAAATGTAGGTAAGAGTACACTTATAAATAAATTTGCTGGTAGAAACATTACTGGTATAGGTAATAAACCTGGTATTACTAAAAATATGAGTGTAATTAAAGTAAATGAAAATATTGATTTATTGGATACTCCTGGAATACTATGGCCTAAATTTGATAGTGATGACGTAGCCTATAATTTAGCATCAATGACTATTATTAAAGAAGAAATATTAACAATAGAAAATGTAGGTATTCATATTCTAAAGAAACTATCAAAATATTATCCAAATATATTAAAAAAAGAATTCGGTATAGATAATTATAATGATGATGAAGTAGAAGAATATTTTGAAAAGATTTCTAAATATAAAAATATACCTGTAAATGGTGAAGTTGATTATGAAAGAATTGGTCTCTTAATAGTAAATTCTATTAAACAAGAGAAGATAAAAGGTATAACATTTGACAGAATTTAATATATCAAATTTGATACAATAAATTTGACAAAATATATTAGATATGCTATAATCTATGGCGTACTTAAGAGTACTAGGGGGTTTATTTTTTAGAATTGTTTTAGTAAAAATAATTCAATGAAAAGTTATAAAAAAATTTTATAACTTTTTTTGTGAAAAAATGATTTTTATTGTTTACATTTATGAAAATTACTTTTATAATATTTACTCAACAGGAGGGAAACATGATTAAAAGTAATTTGCCAGTAATTTTGTTAAAAAATCTTGTTTTGTTTCCCTATCAAGAAGTTAGAGTTGAAATAAAAAGTGAGATAAGTAAAAAAGTAACTGAGATTTCAAAACTATATCATGATAGTGAAGTATTAATCGTGTGCCCTTTAAACGTTTTAGAAGAAAAACCTGATACATCTGATTTACCTAAAATAGGTGTTGTTGGTAAGATAAAAAGTGTTATTGAGCTTCCTAATGGTAATATGAGAGTTATTATCGCAGGACTTTATAGAGTTAAAGTAATAAGTTATGTAAATTATTCATCTGAAAAGGAAATATTAGATAGTATTATTACATCATTAGAATTTAGTGATAGTGAAATAGAAAGCTCAGCATATCAAAGAAAATTAGTTACTGAAATAGAAAGTTATGTAAATAAAAATCCATTTGTAACTAATGCTATTATGTCTCAAATTAAAAGTGATATTTCATTGGATAAATTAACTGATTTAATAGCTAATTTCTTACCATTATCTTTTGAAAAGAAACTTAATTTAATGTTGGATGGTTCTCCAGTAAGTAGAGCCAAAACATTAATTAAAGAACTTGCTATAGAAAGCGCAGTTATAGATTTAGAAGGTCATATTGAAGCTGAAATAAAAAAAGGATTAGATGAGACTCAAAAAGAATTTATTTTAAAAGAAAAATTAAAAGTTATTAAAGATGAACTAGGTACCAGTAATGGCAAAGATGATGATGCTGAATTTTTAAGAGAAAAGATTAATACTGGTATATTTCCTGATAGAATAAAAACTAAATTATTAAGTGAATTAGAAAGATATGCATCTTCTTCTGAAATGAGTGCTGATTCGGGTATTATTAGAAACTATATAGAATATTTATTATCTATTCCTTGGAATAAAGAAACTAAGGATGAAAAAGATTTAATAAAAATAGAAAAGAAACTAAATGCTAATCATTATGGAATGCAAACTGCTAAAGATAGAATAATTGAATATATGGCAGTTAAAAGTATTACTAATGATGGACCTAGTCCTATTATATGTTTAGTTGGACCTCCAGGTGTTGGTAAAACAACTTTTGCTGAATCTATATCATATGCTTTAAATAGAAACTTTGTTAAAATTTCTCTAGGTGGTATGAGTGATTCAGCTGAACTTGTTGGACATAGAAGAGCATATATTGGATCTAATCCAGGTAAAATTATCTCTTCTTTAATTAAGTGTAAAAGTAATAATCCAGTATTCTTATTAGATGAAGTTGATAAATTAAAGAAAGATTATAAAGGCGATCCTGCATCTACATTATTAGATATATTAGATGTTACTCAAAATAAAAGATTTGTTGACAATTACATTGATGAAGAAGTTGATTTAAGTAAAATATTATTTATATTAACCGCTAATGATATCTCTTCTATACCAACTCCATTGTTAGATAGAATGGAAGTAATTAATTTAACTGGATATTCGGATAGTGAAAAGCTTTTAATTGCTGAAAACTATGTAATACCATCTATAGTAAAAAAACATAATTTAAAAAATAATATCATTAAAATTGAAACATCTGCAATTATTAAAATAATAAAAGATTATACTAATGAAGCAGGTGTACGTGAACTTGAAAGATGTATTAATAAAGTAATTAGAAAAGTAATCACAGAACACATTAAATCATCTAGAAAAATAGTAAGTGTTAGAATTAAAGATAGTGATTTGCCTCATTATTTAGATAAAGAATTGTATTCAAATAAAAAAGTACATGAAATAAAAACCCCTGGTATTGTAAGAGCGGTAGCATGCAATAGTTCAGGAGGTACTGTTATTGATATAGAATGTTCATCATTTAAAGGTGATGGTAAAATGACATTTACAGGTTCTTTAGGAGATGTTACTAAAGAAAGTATAGAAGTAGCTATTAGTTATATTAAAAGTAATAGTAAATATTTTAAAATAGATGAAGATTTCTTTTTAGAAAATGATTTACATGTTCATTTTACTGAAAATGCTTGTTTTAAAGATGGACCTTCTGCTGGTATGGCTATTACTACAGCAATATTATCTTTACTTAAAAAGAAAGTAATAAGCGATGCAATATCTATGACTGGAGAAATAACATTAAAAGGTGATATATTACAAGTAGGTGGAATCAAAGATAAAGCAATAGCTTGTTTGAGACATAAAATAAAAACATTCTATATTCCTGAAGATAATGCTAATGATGTCCAGTGGTTAGATGATGATTTAGCTAATAATATAGAATTTCAAACTATTAGTAATTATAAAGATTTATACAAAAAAATATTCTAAAAAAGAATATTTTTTTTATATATGAATATCTTTTAAAGAAAGGAGATATTATGAGAGAAATTATACCATTAAAAAAAGATATTGTCTTTAAAACTAAAATAGGGGTTATAAATGATTTAAATGTTGATCATGACTATAAAATAAATGATGATTTAATAATGGGTACTGTTGCATTAAGTGGGACATATAAAATGACAGAAGCAAGTGTAGTAGAGGATGATTTCTTTTATACAATACCATTTTCTATTTCAATATCAAAAAGAATAAATAAAGATACTATTAAAATAGAAATAGATGATTTTAAATATGAAATAATAAAAGACACTCTTAAAGTAGAAATCTATTTAGAATTAACTTGTGAAGAGGAGGAAACAATTATAGATAATAATAAAGAAGAATTAGATAATTATATTAATGATTATTTAGAGGAAATAGATGATAACAAAAAAATGAATCCTTTAGATCATTCTCAAAGCGATTCATTTAATGATAATAATATATTACAAAACGAAATAAACGATAATACTAATATAAATAATATTACTAATACGATAATAGATAATGGAAATAAATATTATAAATATAAAATATATATTGTAAGACAAGGTGATACTTATGAATCAATATGTACTAAATATAACGTAACATTAGAAGATATAAAAGAATATAATGATTTAGATGAATTAAATGTAGGAGATAAAGTTATTATACCTAGCTTAAATGAATAAAAAAATAAGAAAGAATGCTACGATAGATGAAAATGGTGTATCTAAAAAGAATAATAGTAATATTAGTGAATTATTTGAATATTTAAATAGTAGAAATTTTACTAATTTTCCTGAAATAATTTTTGAAAATGATGAAATATATACTATGAAAAACATTAATTCTGAAAAATATTATGAAATGACTGAAGGAATTGAATTAATTAAAATAGTTAGTTCTTTACATAGTAAAACTATATTTTATAAAGATGTTAGTAAAAATAAATATAGAAATATATATAATAAAATATTAGGAAATATAGAATATTTAAAAAAATATTATTTAGATTTAATAGAAAAAATTGAAAATGAAGTATATATGTCACCAAGTCATTATTTACTTGCTAGAAATTATTCATCTATTGATAGTAGTCTTCAATATGCTAGTAATGAACTTAAAAAATGGTTTAATTTAGTATCTAATAAAACTAAGGAAAGGGTTTGTATTGTACATAATAATATATCTTTAAAGCATTTTAAATATCAGGGGAAAGGTTATCTACTTAGTTGGGATAAACATATGGTTGATACTCCAATACTAGATTTATATATATTTTATAAAAATGATGGATACAAATTAGACTTTAATTATTTATTGAATGCTTATAATGAAAACTTAGAACTATTAAAAGAAGAGAAGATGCTTTTAAATATTTTAATATCTATACCACCAAAATTAGAGGAACTATCTGATGAATATGAAAATACTATTAATATTAAAAATACTATAAAATATATTTGTTCCGGAATAGAGATTGTTAATAAAAATAAATAATCTACAAGTGTAGATTTTTATTTTTATTTGTTATATAATATTTTATATAATAGGTGAATATATGAAAAAAGATGGATTTGTTTCAATGACTTTAGTTTATACATTTTTAATACTATTTTTATTTTTAATGTTAGCTGTTTTAAGCGCATATGCTCAACAAAATAAGTTTATTGGCGCTATAAATGAAAAAATAGATTTAACAATAACTACTCCTAATAAATATGATTATTGTACATATTCAGGGGGGCAAGAATGGACTTTTGATTATACTGGTAACGTTCAAACTTTTATAGCTGAATGTACTGGATATTATCAAATAGAACTTTGGGGTGCTCAAGGTGGACGTGGAAACGGTATTAATATAGGTGGAAAAGGTGCTTATACTTCTGGTGAAATAAAACTAGAAAAGGGTACACAATTACATGTATATGTTGGTCAATCACCAACTGTTTCTACTACAAATTGTAATTTAACAGACAATACATTAAATGAAACAATAAATAATGCCGCTTTTAATGGTAATATGGTTGGTAGTTGTTCTGGTGGTGGAGGAGCTACTGACGTAAGACTTGAAAGTGGACAATGGAGTTATCCAAAAAGTTTAAGATCTAGAATAATGGTTGCTGCTGGAGGAGGAGGAGCTTATTATTCTGGAACAGGATATACTGGAGGAGATGCTGGAGGAATTATAGGTTACTCTGGTGTTGGAGGTTCTAATCCTGGATTAGGTGGATATCAAACAACTACTTCTTATGGT
Organism: uncultured Eubacteriales bacterium; assembly: GCA_900313815.1. Classification (GTDB taxonomy): domain Bacteria; phylum Bacillota_I; class Bacilli_A; order RF39; family UBA660; genus CAG-1000. Next base: position 6,336 of record OMST01000060.1, on the reverse strand, counting down.
ATGGGAGCTACAGATACTTCTGCAGGAGGTGGAGGCTACTATGGTGGAAGTGGCGGAGCATCATCAAATGGTGGAGGTGGATCTTCATACATTTCTGGACACAAAGGATGCATAGCTTCTGCTTCAGAAATGACAACAACTCCTAGATTAGATTCTACAGGAGAAACAATATGTAGTGAACCAACTACAGATATAGTATGTTCTTATCATTACTCTGATTTAGTATTTAGAAACACTAAAATGATTGATGGTAAGGGTAAAACTTGGACAACTACAGCTGGAAATGTAGTTAATATGCCAACTCATGATGGAACTGGCATTATGACAGGAAATACTGGAAATGGATATGCTAAAATAACATTCATTTCTGAATAAAAGAAAGGATACTTATGAAAAAAAATGGTTTCATGTTTGTTGAAAGTATAGCAGTGTTAGTAGTAGTAATATTATCATTAACACTCCTTTTGTCTAGTTATTCTCTTGTCGTAAGAAAATCAAAAGAAAAAAATTATTATGATTTACCATCTGATAAATATTTACTTTATAATATTGGAAATATAGGTAATGTATCATCTTCTTATTCTGTAGAAGGGCAATTTGTAGCAAATGTAAATAATTGTTCAACGTATTTAGGTGATAGAATGTCTAATTGTAGTCAAGTATTTAGAGATAATAATATGGTTTATTATATAGTGACATATAATCTTAATAATGATTTAAAAACAGGTGCCTCTAGTAGATATGATAGTGGAACTATTGAATATTTAAAAACATTAAAAAGATGTGCTGATGAAGAACCTGATACATGTAATAGTCCTATAGGATATGTAGTTGGAGTTTTCTTTAGAAATGGTAAATTCTACTATGCATCATTGAAATTATAATGGAGGAAAAATGAAGAAGAAAGGTTTTACTTTAATTGAATTAATTATAAGTATAACATTAGTTGGAGTTATTTTAATTTCAATGATAGGGACACTTGTAAGATTAAAACAATCATATAATATTATTAATGAAGATATAGAAGCAAGAACTTATAGTGCAGTAATATCTAAAGTAATAAATGAACATTTTATGAAGAATAATGGTGTTAAAAGTGCTACATGTACTGATACTGCTTGTAATATTACACTTGGTAATAATAAACAAATGTTACTTGAATTATTAACAACTGAAAAACAATATGAATATGTAGATGATTATAATGGAAATCATACAGGTCAAAGATCATTACAAATGACAACATTAAGATATTCGAGTGTAGATGGAGATTATTCATATTTAAAAACTATTACTCAAATAGTAACAGATTATTTTGATGAAAGTGGTAATCCAAGTGGAAGTAGATCTACAGTTGGTTATAAATTTACTGGAATAAATAAACAATTCTTTGAATATCCTAGTGTTATAGATCCAACTGTAAATGATTTATTTTATCATATTACAATTGAGATGAATGATCCTAAATATAATGTTAATTTATATTCAACTATGTCTATAGATTCTAATACAACCGCTACATTATATACACTAACATATAACAATAATGGTGGAAGTGGATGTACTAGTAAGAGAATATTAGATGGAGAGCCAATGGGAACATTATGTACTCCAACAAGAACTGATTGGACTTTCTTAGGATGGTGGACTAACTTTAATAATGGTGTTAATATTACACAAAATACAACCGCTACTTCTGATTTAACTGTATTTGCTAAATGGAAACCTACTAAGATAAGTATAAATAGCGCAGATACGTTAATTGCTAAATTAAATAATATTAGTTTCTATAAAAAGAATGCTGGTAATGCTTATGTAGCATATTATTATGGAAATGAAGAAACTACAGGTCCAATATTAGTTGGGACAACTCCGGATTCTGTTGCTTACTATAGAAGTGATGATCCAAGTACAACTTATGCATATGAAAATATAGTAATATATAAAGGTGTACAATATTATATATCATCTACTATTGGTTTCTTAGAAGGAGATTTACAAAATACTAGTAATTCTGGTATTATCAAATTATTAGATGGAGCATCTGCAACTGATAATGCTTTGGAATTATTATATTTATCAGAATACTAATAATTAATAATATAATAGTTGTAATTAAACTAAACATTAATTTTATAATTAATGTTTTTTTAATATTTATTTTATAATCAGATAATATACTAAAAGATTGAAATAATATAGATAAGCTACTAAAAGATAGTATTAAATAAGATAAAATAAATTTATATATATAAGAAATATTTAATTTATTAATATATATAATTCCACTAGTTATTTCTAATAAACCAGACGTTATAGCAAATAATGTTTCATTTATATTAATATATTTATGTAATATATTCAATGTAATAGTAAATAATATAAGATTACCTAATATTATAATAGATGTTTTAATTCCTTTAATAAAAGATTCTCTTAATATATATAAAAAACTATTATTATTTTTTATATTTTTAATATTACATATACTAATATTTTTATCTTTAATTATTATTCCAATTAATATATTATTAATTATACAAAATAACCATAAAATTAAGCCAAATTTAAAGTTTTTATATAAAGATACTCCAACTGTACCAATTACAAATGAAATAGATGGAAAATATGTAAAAACAAGTATTTTATTAGCGTCATTAATATTAATTTCATTATTATCTAACATAGATTTAATATATATAGCATTTGAAGGAGTAGATGTTAATATACTTAGTATAAATATTATTGAATTAGATGGATTAATATTAAATATTTTAGATATTATTTTTCCAAATATTTTCTTTAAAAAAGTATGATAATCAAAATATATTAAAATATCTATAAGTATTATAAAAGGAAATATAGATACAAAAATATTATTAAAAAATATAATAGATGCTTCTTTAGTAGAATAAATAACTATATCTATATTTATAATAAATATTATAAGAATTATTGTTAATAAAATACTTTTAATAAATAATTTCATATGTGATATAATATTACAGATAGGAGAGTAATATGATTAAAAAAGTACTTAAAAATATATATAATGACATTAAAAAACACTATATAACATATTTAGTTTATTTATTATTTGTAGTGTCATTATTTATACATTTTGACTATTATATTTATTCTAGTGGAGGTCTTGTTGATTTAAAAGATAGAATAAAAGTAGATAATTCATATGAAACAAAAGGTAGTATTAATTTAACATATGTCTCAGTTAGAAAATCAAATATTTATAATATATTATTATCTTATGTAATTAAAGATTGGGATTTAGTTAAAATGGATAATTCTAGATTAGATAATGAAAGTAGTAAAGAAATATTTGAAAGAGATAAAATATATTTAAAAGAAACAAGTTATGATGCTGTTATAGCTGCATTTAAAGAAGCAAATAAACAATACGATATATTAAAAAATGATGTCACAATAACATATGTATATAGTTTTGCTAAAAGTAATGTTAAAGCAGGAGATATAGTCTTATCTATAAATAATACTTCTATATCTAATGTTAACGATATAAGTAATATATTAGATAATTTAAATGAAAATGATAAATTGAATATTAAAGTAAAAAGAAATAATAAAGAAAAAGATTGCTATGCATATGTAGTTAAAGAAAAAGATAGAAATCTAATAGGTATAGCTATTGCTAATATAAAAGAAGTTAAAACAACTCCCAAAGTAGAATATGTATTTAATGATAATGAAAGTGGTTCTTCAAGAGGATTAATGTGTGCTTTAGATATATATAATAAAATAACAGAATATGATTTAACAAAAGGTGACATTATTGCTGGAACTGGTTCTATAGATCAAGATGGTAAAGTAATTTCTATAGATGGAGTTAAATATAAATTAAAAGGTGCAGTTAAAAAGAAAGCAAATGTTTTTATAGTGCCTACTGATAATTATGAAGAAGCAATTTTAGAAAAAGAAAAAAATAATTATGATATAGAAATTATAGAAGCAGATACATTACATAATGTAATAGAAAAATTAATTAATAGATAAAAATAGTGTTTTATTAAATATTTTTTAATCATAATAATATGAAAGATATAATGATTAAAAAATTAAATGAAGAACAGCGCCCTAGAGAAAGATTAATTAAATATGGAGTAAATAATCTATCTAATGAAGAATTAATTGCTATAATAATTAAAACTGGCTCTAAAACATGTTCTTCAATGACTTTAGCAAGACAATTACTTAGTAAATTAAAAAATATAAAAGATTTAAAAAATATTACTATCAATAATTTAACCAATATTAATGGAATAGGTAAAGTAAAAGCTATAGAACTAATCGCATCTATAGAACTGGGTAAAAGAGTATTTTATTATGAAGATAATAATAACTTTATTGTGCTTAATAATTCTACTAAAGTATTTAATTATTTTAAAGACATTTTAATGTACGAAGAACAAGAACACTTTTATGCAATATATTTAGATCCACAATCTAGAATTATATCTTATAAATTATTATTTAAAGGTACTCTTAATACATCATGTGTACATCCAAGAGAAATATTTAAATATGCTTTTTTAGAAAGTGCATATTCTATTATAGTAATTCATAATCATCCAAGTGGAGAAGTAACTCCAAGTGCTCCAGATATAGAACTTACTAATGTATTATTTGAAATAGGTAAACTTATGGGAATACCTGTAGTTGATCATATTATTATTGGTAAAACAAAATATTATAGCTTTTATGAAAATATGCATAAATAATATTTATAGTCATACTATTTAGTATGACATATGAAGAATATAAAAATAAAAAAAGTATTAATTTAAAACATAATAAGAATCTATTAAATAATTTATTCAATAAATTATGGACAGTGATTGTATGGTCTTTATTAATAATAATTATATGTAATTATTCACCATCATTCAAATCATTTTTAGTTAATAAAGTATTAAATTCAACATTTGATTTTAGTCATATAAATAAAATAGTTAATAAGTTTACTAATGTATTTAAAAAAGATATAGAAACATTACCTGTATCTAAAGAGATATTAAAAAATGAAAAATATAAAGATGGTATTAAATATTATGTAGAAGATGATAATAATGTATATTTAAAAGATAGTGGAATAGTAACTTTTATTGGAGAAAAAGAAGGATATAACAATACTATTATTATTCAACAAAGTAATGGATATTATGCTTGGTACGGAAATGTAAAAGAAAATATTAAATTATATGATTATGTCGAAAGTGGAACTATTATAGGTACCGCTGATAAAGAATACTATTATGTTTTATTAAAAGATGATAAACCAGTTGAAAGTACAAATTCATAATTCAACATATATATTTTTACTTATATCTTTTTTAGCTGGTTATTTTGAATATATGTATTTATTTTTATTAATAATTTTTGTTCATGAAAGTGGACATGCTATATTTTCATATATAATAAATTTTAAATTTGATAAAATAATTATTTATCCATTCGGAGGAATAACTATTTATAACGAAGATTTAAATATAAGTACAAATAAAGAATTATTTGTTTTATTAGGTGGTATAACATTTCAAATATTATTTTATTTATTAATAGTTTTTTTATATAATAATTTTTATATTACTAATCATGTATATGAAATAATTAAGAAAATAAATATATTATTAATATCATTTAATTTTTTACCAGTATTACCTTTAGATGGAGGTAAATTATTAAATATAATATTAGATAAAATATTTAGTTATAGATTATCTAATATTATTAGTATTATTATATCTATATTATTTATAATATTGTTTATATATATTAATAAGACGTTATTCTCGTTATTATTAACTATATTCTTAATTAAATGTATAATTATTGAATATATAAATATTAAATATAAGTATAATAAATTTATATTAGAAAGATATATAAATGATTATAATTTTAATAAAATAAAAATAGTTAATAATATAAATAAATTAAAAAGAGATTATTATCATATAATAAATAATACATTAGAAAAAACCTATTTACATAATTTGTTTGACAGAAATACTTAAATATGCTAAAATACTCATGTTTGTAGAAATCTTTCTCTACAACCGCATCTTATTTAGGTTATAAATAAAGAAATCTTTTACCTAATAGAGCGAGTCTTATTGAAGGAGGAATAATATGAAAGCAATATTTGTTACTGGTGGAAAACAATATATGGTTGAAGAAGGTCAAGAACTATATGTTGAAAAACTAGATAATGAGGTAGATAGCGAAGTTGTTTTTGATGAAGTTTTATATGTTGATGGTAAAGTAGGAACTCCTACTGTTAAAGGAGCTAAGGTTGTTGCT
>OMST01000063.1 GCA_900313815.1 uncultured Eubacteriales bacterium | reverse complement strand
GGTAAAGATGGAATAGATGGTACAAACGGAACTGATGGAAAAACAATTGAGTTAAGGGCAGAAGGGTCAATGATTCAATGGAAATATACTACTGACGAAACATGGACTGATCTTATTGAAATCACTGGTTCTACCGGCGGTGGTAACAGTGGCGGAGGTAATAACAACAATCCAATTAACTCTATAGTTACATCAGTAAATGGTGATAGTGAGAATCTTGGATGTTATATTAAAGGTACTAATTGTACAAATGGTACTTTAATGACAGTTAAAGTAAATAATGATAAAACACAAGATTTCTATGTTATTAATGATGATAGTGTAAATATCACTTTAATATCAGCATCAAATATTGGAGATAATAATACAACAACTGTGGCATGGTATGCTGGCTCTTCTGGAAATACAAGCGTTGGTCCAATTACAGTTTTAACTTCGCTTAATACTGTGACTGCTGATTGGACAAATATAGATAATATAGCTAATTATTCATATACTAACAGTGGTTCTGGCTATAAAAAGGTAACAATAGTATCAGGTGTCACAACTGTTACTAATTCTGAAGATGGGGAAACTACTATAGAAGGTACATCAAGAGCTAGATTATTAACATATGAAGAAGCATATGGTTTAGGTTGTAGAACTTCTACTAATAATAATTGCCCTGATTGGTTATATGGTAATATGAATGGAACAAATTATTCGTTAACTCCATATGGATATTGGCTATTAACATCTACATCTAATGTAAGAAATGCATATAATCTTAGAAATACAAGTGCTATAGCATCAAACTCAACAACTGATACTTCTGGAAGAGGAATTAGACCGGTAATAACAATTAAAAAAATTGAAAGTAATTAAAAATAAAACACTATATAGTGTTTTATTTTTTTATTTATCATTAATATATATTTTCTTATTAGAATGACCAGCCATTAATAATATTTCTATAGTTAATTTATTTGTCATATTGGCAACCATTTTAGGAGTTATTTTTTCATTTATAATATAAACTTTATCATCTATATTAACCTTACTATCTACTTTAATTGCCATCATGTTCATAGATGTTTGCCCTACTGAATAATATTTTTTATCATTTATCATTACATAATGTGAACTAATTCCAAATCCAATACCATTATTATATCCTACTGGAATAATTGCTATTTTCATATATTCTTTTGCTTTATAAGAAAGTCCATATCCAACTTGTTCACCTTTTTTAACATCTTTTATTTGAATTATATTAGTATACATTTTAATAGCGGGTTTAATATCTAAATCAACATCAGTTATTATTTTGCTTAATTTTAATTTTTTCTGCATGTATTTGTTTCTTAAATTTCTTAATTTATTAATAATACCGTGATTGTTTGTTCTAATAGTTGGATTATAACCATACATTATACTTCCAAGTCTAACTCCATTAGTCCATTTTATCTTTTCATGAGCCACTAAATTAGAACTACTTGTTATATGTACGATTGGTACTTTATTAAGATCAATATCCTTTGTTAATTCTTTAAATCTTTTAACTTGATCATCATATCCACTTTCATGAACTCCTACTGATGATAAGTGTGTATATATACCTTCTAATTTAATATGCTTATTATTCACTATATCTTTATATGTTTTAGTAACTTCGTTTTTATTCTTAAATCCTAATCTATTCATACCACAATCTAATTTAATATGTACTTTAATATTTTGTTTTAATTTTTTTATTAAATCTAATAAATAATTATAACTAGTTATAGTAATAGTAATATTATTTTCTATTGCTTTTTCTAAATCATTTAAGTCTATGGGGACAAAGCATAATAATGGAATATCTTTATTATATTTTCTTACCTCTATTGCCTCATCTAAATAAGATACTGCTAGATAGTTAATACCACCTTCAATAAGTGAATTGACTATATAACTTCCATGTCCATATGCATCTGATTTAACTACTCCAAAATAATAATCATAATTATTATATATTTTTATAATACTTTTAACATTATTTTTTAAAGTATCTAAGTTAATTTCTAGATATGTATTATTCATAATTCCTCCATTATTTTAATTGTGTTTTAATTAATTTAGCATGTAATACCATTTTTTGATTATTACCATTACATGTTGATAGTGTAAGTATTTTATCATTAGTTGTAACTTCAATATTAAAATTATATATACTTCTGTTTACAAGCATTTTAATAAAATCCTTATGTTCTTTTTTGTTATCAAAGTTAGTTACTAAATAGTCACTAGTAGTAGTAATAGTATAAATACTAAATACCTGCCATAATGTACTATTTTTTTCAGTAGATAATTTAATAATATGATTATCTTTATTACTTAACCAATTTTCTGATTTAACATCTTTTAATGAGCCAAACATATCTTTGTTAGCTCTGTTGTGGCCATATATAATAGTATTGTCATCAAAGTCATTTATATTATTTCTATAATCTAGAAATACCCATCCTGCTTTAGATGATTCTTTATAAAATGAATGATTTAAGTAATAATTGTTATCTGTATGTTGTACGAATGGATAATCAATATTAGTATTACTAACTTGTATCCATCCTTTAACTTCATTATTAATGCTTTTTAAATTATCAAAATCAACATTTAATAATAGGTTGGATTCATTTTCTTCTTCAGCCGTATCATTCTCTATTTTGTCAATAACAGTTATATTATAGATTGATTGCATTTCTTTTTCATTTAAATTATTGTCTTTATTCCATTTAAATATTTTAAATGATGATAAAAAGAATATTAAAATTAAGAATGCTAATAATAAATAGTAGTAATTTTTTTTCAAGATAACCTCCGACATAATTATAATATATTTTTAAATAAATTAATACTTTTTCATAGAAAAATGTGATATATTATGAATAGGAGGCAATATGAGAAATAAGTTATTTAAAGTATTAATTATTATAGTAGCACTAACTAGTTTATGTGCATGCAAAAGTAAAACTATTGAATTCAAAGAAGATAATTTTAAAATAAAATTACCTAGTGATTTTAAAAAGAAAACTATGGATACATTTACATACTATTATCAATCTGATAAAGCAATAATAACTGTTATAAATGAATCATATGATGCGGTAGCTACTGCTGGATTATCAGAAGATACAACTATTAGTGAATATTTAACAAAAGCAATGGAAAAAAGTGGAAAAGAAGCTGAAATTCAATTAGGAAAGAATAATGCATATATTTCATATGACACTACAACAAATGGTAATAAATATTATCATTTATGTGTTGCGTTTAAGAGTAATAGTGGATTTTGGTTAGTTAATTATACTTGTGAAGAAAAGTATAAAAAAGAATTATCTAAAGAATTCCTTGTTTGGAGTGAAAGTATAGAATTATAAATCTTGTATTTTATTACAAGATTTTTAATTGCATATATGATATAATATTTTTATAGTAGGTGATCAAATGAGAAGTAAAGCTTTAGATAACAAATGCCCTAGTTGTGGGGCACCTATATTGTATAGTGCTACTACACATAATTGGAAATGCGATTATTGTAAGAGTGAATTTACATTAGAAGAAATGCAAAAATATAATAAAGCTAGTAGCGCTAAAAATAATGACAATACTAATGAAGCAAAAAAAGTAGTTAAAAAAGATAATAATGTAAATTATGTAACTTATTTATGTAAGAACTGTAATGCTGAGATAATAGCGGATGAGAATACTGCTTCAACATTTTGTATATATTGTGGAAATACAGCAATACTTAAGGAAAAATTATCTGGTGAGTTCGCTCCATCTAAAATAATTCCTTTTAAAAAAGATAAAAAATATGCTGTAGAAGCTTTTAAAGGATTAAAAAAAGGTAGACCTTTTATTCCTAAAGAATTTATTAGTGAAAAGAATATAGAAAAAATAACTGGTGTATATATACCATTTTGGTTATATAGCGTTCTTGTTAAAGGTGGACTAAAAGCAAAAAGTACACATGTTACTTCATGGCGTAGTGGAGATTATACTTATACTAAAACTGATATATATCATATGGATAGTTTTGGAGAAATGACTTTTACAAGAGTACCAGTAGATGGATCAACTAGATTTGAAAATGATATTATGAATTCTATAGAACCTTTTGATTATAATGAATTAGAGGATTATAATCATGCGTATCTTTCTGGTTTCTTAGCAGAAAAGTATGATATTAATTCTGATAATGCATTTGAAGATGCTAATAAAAGAACTGTTAAAAGTACAACTGATAAAATGCTTCATGATATGACAGCTCCGGGTGTAAAAGTAATAACTGAAAATACGTTAGCTGCGAATAGAACTTTAACTGAATATGTATTATTACCTGTATGGTTAGTTAATATAAAATATAATGGTAAATACTATTTATTTGCTATGAACGGGCAAACTGGAGAGTTTGTTGGAAATATACCAATTAATGTGACAAAAGCTGTAATAAGCGGTATATTAATGTTTATTTTAGTAGCGGCATTTATTATTTTCATTTGCTACTTAGGGTTTATAGGAGGTTAGTATGAGAAAAGTATATAGAGTATTATTTACAATTATCATATTTATAATATCAATTAATGTATTTGCAAGTACTAATCTACTTGAAAGAAATGAAGAAAATAATTGGGGAATTAATAAAAGTATTGAAATAACTCCAGCAAGATTAAATATAATAAAACAAACTAAATATGTAGATGCAAGTGAAAAAATATATGATTTTTCAGATGTATTAACTGATGATGAAGAAGCAGAAATAAAAGAATATGTTGATAAATTTATATCAGTCACTAAAATGGATTTAGTAATATTATTTGATAGTGTTCCTTATACATATGATGAAAGAAATGCTGAATATGCGGTGGATTTCTATGATTATAATAATTTCGGAATAGATTATGATAGTTATAGTGGGGTAATATTATTTAGGAATACTTATGATATGGATCCTTATTATGGAATATATAATACTGGTATTGCTCAACAATATTTTCCTGAAGAAAGATATGATGCTACATTAGATAAAATATATAATTATTTTGTAAATAGGAATTATGTTAGAGGAATTAAGCTATTTATTGATGATTTTATAAATTATTATGAGCTTGGAATACCAGATGATTATAAAGATAGTTATTTAGATGAAAATGGCTTTTTAATAGTTCCTAACAGATTTAATCCACCAATTGCTGTAGCTGCTATAATATCTTTAGCCGTAACAGGAATAACAATGGGAGTATTAGTTTCTAAGAATAAAATGGTTAAAAAACTTAATAATGCTAATGATTATATTGATGCAAATTCAATGAAATATGAACATAAAGAAAGTCATTTAGTATCTTCAAATACTGTTAGACATTATCATCCACCTCATGAATCAAGCGGAGGAGGCAGTTTTGGAGGCTCTAGCCACTCTTTTGGAGGTTCCAGTGGTATTGGACATTCAGGTGGCGGAAGACACGGATAAGAAGAGTATAATGCTCTTTTTTATTTTAATTATGATATAATACACTTAGGTGAAAGAGTATGTTAGTAAGTAATGAATGGAAAGACTATGAATGCATAGATGCTGGAAATGGTGAAAAACTTGAAAGATGGAAAGATGTAATACTAAGAAGACCAGATCCATGGGCATTATGGACACATAAAGAAGATAATATATGGAAAAATTATCACGCTATATATCACAGAAGTGATAAAGGTGGTGGATATTGGGAAAATATTAAAAAATTTCCTGAGTTTTGGACTGTAAATTATAAAGATTTAACATTTAAAGTTAGTCCTACTGGATTTAAACATACTGGGCTTTTTCCTGAACAAGCTGCTAACTGGGATTTCATAATAGATAAAATTAAAAAAGCAAATAGACCTATTAAAGTTCTTAATTTATTTGCATATACTGGAGGTGCTACTATGGCAGCTTCATATGCAGGGGCTATCGAAGTAGTACATGTTGATGCATCTAAAGGAATGAATGATTGGGCTAAAGAGAATTCTAAACTATCAAAATTAGAAAACAATAAAATAAGATATATATGTGATGATTGTTTAAAATTTGTTGAAAGAGAGAAAAAAAGAGGAAATAGATATGATGCTATAATAATGGATCCTCCTACATATGGAAGAGGTCCATCAAAAGAATTATGGAGATTTGAAGATAGTTTAAATAAATTAATAGACTCTTGTATTGATATTTTAAGTGATGATCCATTATTCTTATTAATTAGCTCATATACTAAGGGAATAACACCTGAAATATTAAAAAATATTTTAGTAACCAGTTGTGGTAATAGACTATCAGATGGTAAAATATCTACTGATGAAATAGGACTAAAAATAACTAATAGTCATCTAATCTTACCTTGTGGTGTATATGGAAGATGGGAGAAAAATGAATATTAATATTATATATGAGGATAACCATTTATTAGTTGTTGAAAAGCCAATTAACGTTCCAGTACAGGAAGACAGTAGTAAGGATAAGGATTTACTTAATATATTAAAAGAATATATAAAAGAAAAATATAATAAACCTGGTAATGTATATTTAGGGCTAGTTCATAGACTTGATAGACCGGTAGGCGGAATAATGGTATTTGCACGAACTAGCAAAGCAGCATCTAGATTAAGCGAACAAGTCAGAAATAAATTATTTAAAAAAACATATATTGCAGTTGTAGTGGGCAACATATGTCAGAATAAAACTTTAAAAGATTATTTATTAAAGGATAATAAGAATAATATAGTTAAAGTAGACAAAAATGGAAAAGAAGCAATTTTATCATTTGAAAAACTTGATTATAAAGATAACTTATCATTAATAAAAATCAATTTAGAAACTGGAAGATCTCATCAAATTAGAGTACAATTATCTAATTTTGGATACCCATTATATGGGGATAATAAATATAATAAGAATGCTAAATCTGGTGAACAAGTAGCATTATTCGCTAAAAGTATTGAATTTATTCATCCTACAACTAAAGAAAAAATGCATTTTGAATTAGATTTACCTTGCAGATACCCATTTAATATTTTTAAATAGTGTGTTAAAATGTAAGTGGATAGTTTATAGGCACAAAAACAGATCAACTAATAAATGAAAAAAGTATTATAATAAAAGAATATAAAAAAGAATAAGGGTGTTATTATGGAATTTGAAAACGATACAAATTATTTGGATCAACATTTTTTAGTTAATAAAAGTATTATAAATGCTTTTGTTGATGAAGCTCATTTAAGTGTGGAAGAAAGCGTTGTTGAAATTGGTCCTGGAAAAGGTCAAATAAGTGATACTTTAGCAAGAAGATGTGGACATTTAACATGTATTGAAATAGATAGAAATCTTGAACATTTTATGAACGTTTTAAAGGATAAATATGATAATGTTGATATTATATATGGAAATGCACTAAATGTTTATATTCCTGAATGCGATAAAATAATATCTGCATTACCTTATTCGATAACAGAACCTTTCATAGAAAAATTATTAAGATGTTCATTTAAAGAATGCTTATTAATAGTGGGTAAAAAGTATGCTGATTCTGTTATCAATAAAGAATTAAATAAATTAGCTTTACTTACAAACTCATTCTTTGAAGTAACTAAAATAATGGATATTTCTAGGGAAGCATTTGATCCAATGCCTAGAGTTATGTCTTCCATGATTAGATTAGTACCCATTAAAAGAGAAAGCTTAAAAACAAGTTTTAAAAGGTTTATATTTAGAGAAATGTTCTTTCATAGAGATAAAAAATTAAAAAATAATCTAATGGAAGCATTAATAGAATTTGCTAAACTTCATGATCAAAAGCTAACTAAAAAAGAAAGTAAAGCGGTGGTTGATAGTTATAATATTCCTAAAGAAACATTAAATAAATTAATGGAAAATTTATCTAATGAAGAATATATGATAATATATAATAGTTTAAAATAAAAATAAGGTTTGTAACCTTATTTTATTATGTTTTTAATTTGTTCAAATAATATTTTTTTATAATCATTTATTGATAATGGAAAATCATTCAATATTGAGTTATAAATAGTACTACTAGTAAGTTCTATTATCATAAATAGCTTAATTTCAGCATTTTTCTCTTTTTTATTATATTCTTTAAATTCTTTTTCAAGAGTTTCTTTAATATCACTATATTGTTCATATTCATCAATAATTACTTTATTATACATGCCTAAAGACAAATTCTTACCTATGAATTTAAGTAACTCGTTATTATCTTTAAATGACTCTATAATATAGTCTATCATATTAATTATTCTATCTTTAAAGCCTTTAATGTTTTGATTATTAACATATATTAAAGCTTCTTCAAATAATAAATGAGATCTTTCAATTATAGTTTTTTCAAATATATCCCATTTATCTTCAAAATATAGATAAAATGTTCCTTTCGCAACACCTGCATTATCAGTTATTTCATCAATAGATGTTGCGTGAACTCCCTTTCTAATAAATAAATTGTATGCTGAAGTTAATAAATTTTCTCTTTTTATTTGCTTGTTCTCAGCGATTTTCATAATATCTCCTTCTTGACGAGTTAATATAATAATACATCCTTGACTAAAAGTCAAACAAAATAATATATTGTTATAGACAAGAAGTAATTTTATAGTATAATATTTTTTGAAAGGTGATATTATGTGTATATATTGTAAAACAGTTATAATTTATACTAATGGTATCACACTTTGTTAGATCCTTTAGATATGGCAAGTGTGATTTTTTTTGACATGGAAAAATAAAGGAGATAAAAATGATAGAAATAAGTTTAAGTAAAATAAATAAAAACTATGGTTATAATCAAGTGTTAAATGATTTAACTTTTGATATTAAAACTGGTGAAAGAGTAGCTCTAATTGGAAGTAACGGGTGTGGTAAGACAACTACACTTAGATTAATTATGGGAAAAGAAACACCTGATAATGGAACAGTTAGCATTAGAAATGGTGTATCTATAGGATATTTAACTCAAATACCAGAAAAAGAAAATGATAATGTTACTGCTAGAGAAGTATATTTAAGAGGTTTAAGGGAGTTAATTGACTTAGAAAACAAGATTAAAAATTTTATTAATAATATGAATTCTAGTTCAAAAGAACTAAATGAACTTGGTAAATTACAAGAAGAATTTAGAATTAAAGGTGGATATCAATTAAATGGAAGAATAGAAAAAATTAGAAATGGCTTTAAATTAGACGATAGTATATTAAATAATTATTATAATAATTTAAGTGGTGGTGAAAAGACAATTGTAAATCTAGCGTCACTTGTATTATCTAATCCTGATATATTATTATTAGATGAACCTACTAACCATTTGGATATTGATACCTTAGAATGGTTTGAGGAATATTTAAAAACATATAAAGGTACTATAGTAATAGTGAGTCACGATAGATATTTTTTGGATCATGTTATTAATAAAATAATATGTTTAGAAAATGGTAATGCTGATATTTATTGTGGAAATTACAGCTATTATATAGAAGAATCTGAAAAAAGATTAATGCTTCAATTTCAGGCATATAAAAATCAACAAAAGAAAATAAAAGCAATGGAAGAAGCAATAGAGAGATTAAAAGCCTGGGGAACTAAAAGTGACAATCCTATTTTCTTTAGGAGAGCTGAATCAATGCAAAAGAGATTGGATAAAATGGTTAAAGTAGAGGAGCCTAAAGAAAAAATAGATTTAAAGATTAATTTAGCTTTTAATGATAGAAGTGCTAATCACGTATTAACAATAGATAATTTAAATTTAAGTATAGGTAATAAAGAACTTTTAATTGCGTCAAGTATGGATGTAAACCATAAAGAAAGAGTATGCTTGATGGGAAAAAACGGCTCTGGAAAGACAACTTTGATTAAAAACATATTAAATAATACACACAATAATATTAAAATAGGTGCAAATGTGCAAATGGGATATATTCCACAGGAAATTAGATTTGAAAATGATAATTTAACTATATACGATTATATGAGAAGTATATTTGTGGGTAGTGAAAGTGAACTTAGAAGTAAATTATATAGGTTTTATTTTGATTCCGAATCTATATTTAAAAAATTAAAGTCTTTAAGTGGTGGTGAAAAAGTTAGAATTAAATTATTAGAATTAATATTATGCCATGCTAATTTCTTAATATTAGATGAACCTACAAACCATATTGATATAGATACAAGAGAAATTTTAGAATCGTCGTTACTTGATTTTGATGGTACTATATTATTTATTTCTCATGATAGGTATTTTATTAATAAATTGGCTACTAAAATAGTTAGAATTGAAAATAAAAAATTAGTGACATATATGGGCAATTATGATTCAATAAAAGAGCCTAAAATTACAACTGAAGAAAAGAAAGCAATAAAAGAAGAAGTAAATATTAAAGGTAGTAAAAGATTAACTGAATTTTTAAAAGATGCTACTAAAATAGAATTAATTAGTTCTTCTCTTATAAAAGTATATAAAATTAGAAAGAAAAGTAAAATATTTTATCTGAAAACAGCTAATCATTTAAGCAATGAATCAATAAGATTAGAATATCTTAAAGATAAATTGTTAATACCTGAAAAAGTATTTTATGAAAAATATAATGATATGTCATATATATTAATGAAAGAGGTTAAAGGAGAAGCATTATCTAGTGAATATTATTGTTCTAATCCTAACGAAGGAATAGATATAATAGTTAGTGCATTTAATAACCTTTATAATATCGATTATAGTGATTGCATACTGGATGAAACTATCGATACTAAGATTAAATCAATAGAAAATAACAACGGAAAAATAAATGATGACTTATTAAAAAAATATTATACTAGGGAAGGTATTATTAAGTATTTAAAAGGAAATAAGCCAAAACAAATAATTGGATTCACACATGGTAAATTAACACTTAATAATATTTATGCATTTAAGGGAGAATTTAGTGGATTTATTGATATAGGACATTGCGGATTATGTGATATATATTTTGATTTAGTTTCGTGTGAAATGTCTATAGAAAAGTATTATGGAGTAGATTATGTTAATGTATTTTATGATAAAATAGGTATAGAAAAGGATGAATCAAAAAGTCAATATTATAGAGTGCTCATAAATATGTTAAAATAGTATTATTAAAGGATAAGAGTAATGGATAAAGAAGATAGTAGAAAACGTAGAATTATTAAAAATATAATAGTGGTATTATTATCTTTTTTAGTGTGCATAGCGTTATTAAAAACCGATTTAAATGAGTTAAAGTATCTAGAATTATATAATGAGACATTAGAGAATATTAAAAAATCTAGTGAGTATAGTGATGAATATGTAAAAATAATATTGAGTGAGTCTATAAATAATAATAAAAATCTAACTCAAGATGAAAAGCGTTTAATAGAGAATTACTTATGGGTGTTTGCTGAAAATAAAAAATATTTAGATATTGAATATATATCTAATATGTTTAGAGATTTAAAAATAATATATACTGATAAAAAGAATTCTATTAATGGAAAATATAATAGTGAAAAAAACACATTATATTTTTATGGTGTTAGTAGTATTAGTGATCTAAATACTATTACATGGACTCATGAGCTTTTTCATACTATGCAAAAAAATAGATATAAAAACAATAATTTATTTTTAACAGAAACAGTAAATACTATTTTTAATGAAGAATATAATGGTATATATGAAAATTCTATATATGATAACTATTATTTTTATACTAAGATGTTAATTGAAATAATTGGAAGTGAGCCATTTAAAAAGTATCAAGGTTATAATTCACTTGATCCAATAACCATTGAATTATCTAAAATATATGGTAATAAGAATGATGCATTAAAATTATTATATGATTTAGATAAAATGAAAATATTATATGATAATCTTAATTACGAAAATAAGCAAGCAATAATTAAATTAGAAAAAAGAATAGTAAACAGTATTAACAACTATTATTATCACAAATATGGAATTAATATGGAAGAAGATTTAATAATGTTAAGTTATTATGATAATAATAAATTCTTAGAGATCGTTGAAAATAAATATTTACCAAAGTCTGATGATAAGAATATATTAGTTACTCAAAACAATTTAATGTCATATTTTAGAAATGATATTAGTAAAAATGAAATAGATTTATTATATAGTTTACCGTTATCTGGTAATTATAATAATAGGGAGCAATGGATAAAAATCAATAATGAAAATAGATATTTAAAACAACCTAATAAATAAAAAAATCACTAATGTGATTTTTTAATTTTTAACCATTTTTTGCCATCTATTATTCTTGCAACTAGCATACTTGATGCTGAGTCTCCTACAACATTAAGCATAGTAGCAGGTGGATCTATTATAGTAGCTATAATTGTAAGTATTGGAAGAGCAGTTACTGGGAAACCTAACATAGTTAATATTAACATTTCAGATATAGTTCCGCCACCGATTGGGACTGCAGTTACGAGTAAAGTTGCTAATAAGGCAACACCTAGTATTTTAGATGTAGGTATTGATGCATTAAATAAATAAACTAAGAACATTATTTTAAATACGCTTCCTATAATAGAACCATCTTTATGAAAACTAGTACCAAGAGGTATTGTTGTATCAGCTATATCTTCGGGTACTCCTATTTTTTTAGCGCATGATGTATTTACTGGAATAGATGCAGCAGAAGAGCATGTAGCTAATGAAGTAAACGTTGCAGGTAATATATTTCTCCAGTAACTTTTAACACCATTTAAACCGGCTGCTATAAAAGCATATAGGGTATATACTATAAAATAAAATAATACACTAACAATAGTATAAATAACAAATGTTTTACCATACCCAATAGCGATCTCTTTACCAAATGTTCCTACTAAAGCTGCAAAGTAGCATCCTAGTCCTATAGGTGCATAATACATAATTATTTTAATAAATTTTTGTATTACTTCATTAGCACTATCTAATACTTCCAACAACTTAGTTCCTTTTTCTTTTGCCATATTAATACTTATACCAATTAATATAGAAAAGATTATTAAAGCAATCATATTATCTCTTGTTAATAATTTACTAAAGTCATTAACACTTATTGTTTGTATAGTACGTTCTAAGAAATTAACTTTTTCAGATGAAACAGATTCTTCCATATTTAATGTTTCTCTTATTAAATTAGCATCTTTAACATTTACTAATTTAAATGATTTAGTAGATATTATACCTACAAATACACTTACTAATGATGTAATAGCAAATACAAGTATAATAGTAGATAATATTTTTCCAATACGTTTAGGTTGTTTCATTTTACCAATTGAAACGCTTATTGTTAAAAATATTAATGGAATTATAATTACAAGTAGCATATTTAAGAATAAATCTCCAAATGGACTTAATATAGCAGCTTTCTCTTTAAAAATTATACCCACTATTGTACCAATTATTATAGATCCAATTAGTATTAAGGTAGATCTATAATTTTTTAAAAAATTTTTCATATTTTCTCCTCCTAATTAAATTATATAATTTAGTTTTAAAAATATAAACAATATATAATCCACAGATTATCCACATGTAATATATTAAGAGGTGCAAAGAAAAAGTAAAAGTTATTTGCTTTTACTTTTTTTAGTTACTTGTAAACTTTTATAATCTACTTTTCCAATTGCTGTTTGAGGAATACTTTTTCTAAATTCATATTCACTTGGTACTGCGTATCTAGCAATGTTTTTAAAGCAATATGATTTAATTTCGTTACGTATTTCGAATGTATCTTCTATTCCTTCTTTTAATACAATAACAGCTTTAGGAGTTTGATTTTTAATTTTATGAGGTACAGCTACCACTGTACATGCTTCTACATATTTACATTTTGAAATGATACCTTCTAATTCAAGTGGGTAAATATTATATCCATTACTAATAATCATTCTTTTTAGTCTTGATGAATAGAATACCATACCATCTTCTGTCATATAACCTAAGTCACCAGTATGTAACCATTTTCTACCATCATTATGTATTCTAATGGTATTGTTAGTTTCTTCTTCTTCATTAATGTATCCCATCATAACAGTAGGACCTGATATACAAATTTCTCCAATATCATTAGGCATTTTTTCGATATCAGAATTAGGCTCAAATATTTTTAGTAATGTATCTGGATTAGGAACTCCAAGTGAAGAATCTTTCACATATTTTTCATTCATAGGAGCAGTTGAACAACTAAATCCAGTTGCTTCTGAAAGACCATAACCGATTTTGATTACTGCATTGCTTCCATGTTTATGTAGATATTCTTCCATATCTTTCTTTAATTGTGGAGGTAAATAGTCTCCACCAACTACTAATACTTTAATATCTTTAAATCCGTTTCTGCCAGGATCTTTATCATTTAATGACATTTTTAATAATGATGGTACAGCTGGATATACGCTTGGTTTATATTTTTTAAGTTCTTTATTTATTTTTTTAGTATTTAGTTTAGGAACTATTAAACTGGTCATACCTCCAATAAATCCAGAGTGAACCCCAATTGATAATCCAAATACATGGAATATTGGTAATGCAGATAATAATGTGTTACCTGGCACTGCCTTATTACAAACAGATATAGTTTGTAGTGCCATTGCATTAAAGTTCATGTTAGATAATATAATTCCTTTAGGTTTTCCTGTAGTTCCACCACTATATATAATAGCAGCAGGATCATCATTTTCTCTTTTAACATAAACATCTTCTTTTAACTTGTATGATAAGAAATCATTCCATGATAGCATTCCTTCATTTAACTTTAGATTTTTGGAAGATTTAATATTATATAATGTTTTTAATATTCCTGCTAAAGAATTACTAGTTGGTACCATTACAAAGTGTTTAACTTTAATTTCTCTTGCTTTTGGCATTGAAACATCAGAACAAAATAATACTGAACTATTTGTGCATTTTAATGCTCTTTCGATTTCTGCAGTTGTTGATAATGGATGAACTATATTAGCAATAGCACCTATCTTGTTAATCGCATATATTAGTGCAAAACTTTCAGGTGTATTTGGTAAACACAATGTTATACATTCATTTTCAACTATTTTAAATTGAGTTAGTGCATTAGCAATTTTATCGATTTGTTTTAAAAAATGTCTATAAGTAGCTTCTGTATTATAATATTTATATGCTGTTCTATCAGCATTTCTTAGTGCACTTTCTTTTAGACAATCATACATACTTCCGTTAAAATAATTTAAATGTTTTGGAACATCTTCATAATATTTTAACCATGGTTTTTCTTTATCGTCTTTTTTATCTTTTTTAATAATATTTAATAATTTGTTAATATAATTATTTACTATTCCCATAATAATTTCCTTTCATCTCGCATATATAAATTATATCATATTCATATTATTTTTTAAATATAACGATTGTGCTATAATTATTGTATGAAAAAGTATTATATTAAAATGAATGATAAGAATTATTTATCCATAGGAAATGTTATAGAAATAATAAAAGAAATCGCCTCTAATAAATCTGCAACTCAAAGTGAAATATTTCTATGTATTTTTAATGTTAATAATATAAATAATACAGCTATAAATAATTATTGCATTGGATATAGACCAATACCTATTGAATTAAAGAAAAAGTATCAAGACTTAAAAGAGGAATATTTCAAGGATAAATATGTTTATACCGATATTATTATTTCAATAATTAGTATTTTAGATAATAAAATATATTCAAATATAGAGAATAAAATTGAATTTATTAATAATAGTGTTAAATTAAAAAATGTTATTACAAACTTATTAAAAATATGCTCTGTTGATAAAAATATTAAAAAAGAATATATATCAATGTTAAAGGAATTGAATAATTATGATGCCTTAATAGAATTATTAAATTATAGTATACTAGAGAATAATCAGCCTATATATAAACAGGATATTAACATTAAGATAAATAAAAATGAATTGGATGAATATTTAAAAATTAAATTATATTTTGGTAGAAGTTATATTAATTCTTTAATAGAGTTATCTAAACAAGATAATATGTACGCATGTGCTGAACTTGGTTCTTTAGAATTTGATGGATTAGTTAGTGGAATAAAAGACTATGAAAAAAGTTATAAATACTATTTAATATCTGCTAAAAAGGGGCACCCTAAAGCATGTTTTATGATAGCAAATTTAATGTTAACTGGTAAAATTAAGTTTGATTTTGATATTATGTGGGAATATCTAAATAAATCAATTAAATTAAATAGCGCTGCTGGATACAATACACTTGGTTTATGTTATTTAAAAGGAATAAATCCAAATAATGATATTAATATTGAAAAAGCTAAGGAATGTTTTAATATATCTAGTGAGTATGGTTATGTTTATGCATTTAATAATTTAGGTAGATTATATGAAGAAAAAGACATGGAGACGGCTATTAAATATTATAAAATTAGTGCAGACATGAATGAAAGTTGGGCTCTTAATAAGGTAGGGGAATATTATAGAAAAAAAGGAGATTTTAAGACAGCTTTTATTTATTATAATAAAGCAATTGAATGTCCAATTAATGAAAGATGTTTATATGCTTATTATAATTTAGCAAAATTTTATTATGAAAATGGTAATAAATGTGTTAATATTAAAAGGGATAGTAAAAAAGCAAAAGATTACTATAATAAATCGGGAATAAAAGAATAAAGAGGTAGTTATGCAAGAAATAGTTATTTATTATGATGGTAAAACATTAGAAAATAAGATCAATTATTTAAAGTCAAAACTTATTAAAGCAACTTCGGAAGAAAAAGTTTATCTTGAAAGTGATATTAGAAAATATGAATATGGTCTAAAAGGTGAACAACGTATTTTATATGAATTGAAACACAGTCATATTCCGATGTTAGTATTACACGACTTAAATATTTGCTACAAGGATTATAAAGCTCAAATAGACTATATAATTATGACTAATAAAAATATTTATATATTAGAGTGTAAAAATCTATATGGTAATCTTATAATTGATGAGTCAGGTAATTTCTATAGAGTATTTAACAATAATACTGAAGCTATTTATAATCCTATAACTCAATTAAATAGACATATGGATATTATGAAAGAATATATATATGATCAAAATGGTATTATAGGAAAGTTATTAACTAATTATGCATTTGAAAAGTACTATAAAGGATTAGTAGTTCTAACAAATGATAGAATGATTATTAAAGATAAAGAGGCACCTAAAAAAGTAAAAGATAAAGTAGTTAGACTAGATAAATTAATAGATTATATTAAAAAAGAGGAAAAGAAATCTCATGTATTACCTGATACATTAGAGGAAACAGAATCTTTAGCAGATAAAATATTAAAGTTAAATGTTCCTAATGAAATTAAGGATGAAATAGTTACTACTGACGTTGAATATAATGAAGAAGATTTAAATTTAAATATTATATTAAAGAATAAATTAAAGAAATATAGATTTAAGAAATCTCAAGAATTAAAATATAAACCATATTTTATATTTAATGATAAAACATTAAATGAGTTAGTAAAGAAAAAGCCATTTAATAAAGAAGAATTAAAGAAAATAACTGGTTTTTCTGATATAAAAGTAAATAAATATGGTAATGAAATATTAAAAATTATAAACAATTAAAAATATGGTTATTATTTAACCATATTTTTTACTAATTCTTTAAATTCAGTTCCTCTATCTTCAAAGCATTTATATTGATCCCAGGAAGCACAAGCTGGACTTAATAATACAACATCATTTGGTTTAGAATTATCATAAGCATTATTTAATGCTTCAGTAAGTGTATTACTTACTAAACAAGGAATATTAATGCTATCACAATATTCCTTTATTCTATTATTGGTTTGTCCGAAGGAACACACTAATTTAACATTCTTTATGTAAGGAGTTAGTCCTTCAAATGAATGCCCTCTGTCTAATCCTCCTAGTAATAGAATAGTTGGCCTTTTGAATGAGGATAAAGCTATTTGAGTAGAAGTTACATTAGTTGCTTTTGAATCATTATAATAATCAACTCCATTAATCGTTTTAACATATTCTATTCTGTGCTCAACTCCACTAAATTCTTTTATAACTTGAACTATAATATCATTTGCTATATTTAATTCTTTACTTACCATAACAGCACACATTATGTTTTCATAATTGTGTACTCCTTGTAATTTAATATCTTTTGTATCTATTATTTCTTCACCATAATAATAGATTTTATTATCTTTTAAGTAACATCCGTCTATTACTTCCTTAGAGGTAAAGTATTTTATAGTACTATTAATATCTTTAGTAATTCTATATGCATCTTCATTACCTTTATTAACAATAGCAATATTCTTTTTGGTATGGTTCATGAATATTCTTTTTTTATTTTCATTATAATATTCTCTTGTTTTAAACATATCCAAGTGTGCTTCATATATATTAGTAAGCACTGCTATGTCAGGGTTAAAATCATAAAAATCATGTAATTGAGGAACTCCAATTTCCATTATTAAGTAATCATTTTCCTTTATGTCATTGATAACTTCACATAATGGGAATCCAATATTACCTGCTAGATGAGCTTTTTCTTTAAATGCAGTTTTGACTATTTCAAATATTAAAGATGTAGTAGTGGTTTTTCCATTAGTACCAGTAACGGCTACTAATTTAACACCTTTAGGTAATAAATGATATGCCATTTCTATTTCATTAATTACTTTAATATTATGTTGTTCTGCATATATTAAGTATTTATGATCAAAATGAACTCCGGGATTTTTAATAATATAATCAAATGATTCATCTAAAATATCATCTGGATGAGATCCTAATATTACTTTGATACCTAAACTTTCTAATTCTTTTACTCTATCTTTATCTTGATTATCATTTGCATCATTAAGTACTATTTCATTATTCATTTTAGCTAGTACTTTAGCAGCCCAATAACCACTTCTTGCCATTCCTAATATAAATATTTTTTTGTTTTCAAACATAGTAACACCTACTTCTTTTTAGTAACATTTTTTAAGTTAGATATTTTCTCTTTAATTAAAAATCTTACGTTTGGATATGCATTAAGTAATCTTCGAGGTAATAAGCTTTTTCCAAGAATCTTTCTAACTCTCTCTGTTATTTCTTTTGTATTATCTAAATGAACATATTTTATAGACATATCTTTTATTTTACATATTACATTAAATGAAATAATTAAATCTGATATAAATATTACTATTATAGAAAAGAATAATATATTAAGATTGGTACTACTTAACATTAATAATTGTTTAGTTATTATGACATTAATATATTTTACAACTATGAAGCCTAATATACCAAAAGCTAAGCAATTTTGTAAACAAATTCTACCATTTAAATTAAATTTTTTATTAGAGTAATCCCACCATCTTGCTTTGAATATTCTTTCCATTAAATAGCTAGTTATATATTCTCCAACACTGCAGATTAGGATGGATAGTATAAATAATAATACTGGATTATTTACTTTACTTAATAGTAGTATCATGGCTATAGAGCAAGTACCATATATAGGGCAGTAAGGGCCTATTAAAAATCCTCTATTAACTAATTCTTTATCATTAATTAATGTAACTATCATTTCCATTAACCAACCTAGAAAAGAATAAATAATAAACAACAAAAATAAAACTTTAATATTAATCATTTTTTAATCTTCTTTCTTTTTAAACCTAAATAATTTGGCCAAGCAGAAGGATGAGCAAGTACATTTAATGAATTCTTTTTATCCATCATAGTTACTACCCATGATTCTCTATACTTTGGAAGTTTAATATTTAAAGGAAACATATGCTTTAAAATAATATCTTCAACTCTATCATTTATTAAATCTGGGAAATGCTTTTTAGAGTTTTCTAATGCTTCTTTAGCATGTACAAACCCATGCTTTTTAAACAAGGGTTTTTTAGTGGTGTCTTCTTTCCATGGCTTATAATAAAAATCATGTAATAATCCACCAATACTTATATCCTTCATATTTAAATTATGCTTTTTAGCATATAAATATGATGAGTAAGATACTTTTAATGAATGATTATATACAGATTCATTTTCATGATGTTCATAATTTTTTCTTTTTTGAAATTCTTCTGAATCTAATATTTCTTTAACATATTCTAAATATTCTTTATCGTATTTCATTAGTTTCCTCTTTAATAAGTATATCAAATTTTATTATTAAATAAAAATAAATATGATATACTATGTAAAGGAGGATAGTTATATGCAAAAATCAAAAGTTTATTTTACTAAAGATATTAGTAGTGATAGTTTAATTAAAATATATGATTCGCTTGGGGTTAGCTTAAATGGAAAAGTAGGTGTTAAAGTATCTACTGGTGAGGATGGTGCTAAAGGGTATTTGAAAGCAGATTTAATTGGGCCTTTAGTTAAGAAATTAAATGGAACAATTATTGAATGTAATACAGCTTATCCGGGAGCAAGAACTGATTCAAAAAAACATATGGAAGTGGCCCGTAAGCATGGTTTTACGTCTTATGCAGACGTAGACATAATGGATACTAATGGTGAATTTAGAATACCTGTTAAAAATGGTAAACATTTAAAATATGATTTAATAGGAGAGAGTTTTAAAAATTATGATTCTATATTAAATTTAGCGCATGGAAAGGGACATGCTATGGGTGGCTTTGGAGCAAACTTAAAAAATCAATCAATCGGAATAGCTTCCCGTCATGGAAAAGCATATATTCATAGCTGCGGTCAAAGCGAAGATCCAGATGCTTGCTGGACTTGTAAGTATGAACAAAAGGATTTTATAGAGTCAATGGCTGAAGCTGCTACTGCAGTTGCCGATTATTTAAAAGATAATAATAAACCTATAGTATATATAACTGTAATGAATGCATTGTCAGTTGATTGTGACTGTGATTGTAACCAAGGGGATCCAGTTATGAAAGATTTGGGTATTATAGGTTCACTAGATCCTGTAGCAAATGATCAAGCATTTATTGATATGGTATGGAATTCTAAAGATGAAGGAGCACATTTACTTCAAGAAAGAATAGATAGTAGGGAGGGAAGACATATTCTTCCATATGCTGAAAGTTTAGGATTAGGTTCAACAAATTATGAACTTATAGAATTGGATTAATATGAGAAAAGTTAAAATTAAAGGTATTTATAAACACTTTAAAGGTAATTATTATATAGTAGAAGATATTGCAACTGATAGTGACACTTTAGATGAATTAGTAATATATAGAGGATTATATGGAGAACATAAATTATGGGCAAGACGTAAAGAAGATTTCTTATCTGAAGTTGATCATAAAAAATATCCTGATATTAAACAGAAGTATAGGTTTGAAGAGAAGAATGATTTTGATTAAAAAATCATTCTTTTTTAACATCTTTCTTTTTTTAATAAAAAATGTTATTATAAATTAGAGAATAGAGGGTGAAAGAGTGAATAAGAAACTTACTTATATTTTTGGCCATAAAAATCCTGATACTGATACTGTATGTTCAGCTATAGCTCTTTCATATCTAAAAAATCAATTAGGATATAATACTGTACCAATGGTTCTTGGTAATATAAATGCAGAAACTAAATATGCTTTAAATAAATTTAATATAAAAGAACCATCTCATTTAAGTGATGTTAAACTTCAAATAAAAGATATTAATTATCATAAAAATTGTTTCATTGATAGGAATTTATCTATTAAAGATGCTTTTGATTATATGAATAAATATTCATTAACTGGTATACCAGTAGTTGAGAGCAAAAATAAATATTATGGATATGTTTCATTAAAGGAAATAGCTCGAGAGTTATTAAATGGAAACTATAATGAATTAGAGACTTCATATGGCAATATTTTAAAAATACTTGGTGGAACTAAAATACTAAAATTTGATAAAGAAATAAGTGGAACTATAGTAGCAGCAACTTATAGTAAAGATACTTTTATTCATGATGTTCATTTAGATAGTAATAATATTTTAATAGTTGGTGATAGAAACGAAATAATAGAATATGCAATAAATAGTGGCGTTAGATTAATAATATTGGTATCTAAAAAAATATTAAATAAAGAGTTAATGAAAAAAGCTGAAGATAATCATATTAATGTTATAAGTACTATCTATACTGCTTATGAAGTTAGTAAATTAATGTCATACTCTAATTACATTAAGAATATAGTTAGGGAAGAAGATATTGCAACATTTCATGAACTTGACTATTTATCAGATTTTATTGAACAAAGTAAAAAATTAAAACATACTAATTATCCAATACTAAATAGTAAAGGTATATGTACTGGTCTTCTAACTTTAACAGATTGCAATCATGTAGATAAAAAGAAAGTTATTTTAGTTGATCATAATAATTATTCACAAAGTGTAGATGGTTTAGATGAAGCAGATATTCTTGAGGTTATTGACCATCATAATATTGGTGATATAGTTACTCAAAGGCCTATTAATTTTAGAAATGCTGGAGTCGGTAGCGTTAATACTATAATATTTGATATGTTTAATGAAAATAATATTAGGATACCTAAAAATATTGCAGGAATTATGGCTTGTGCGATAATGTCAGATACATTATTATTGACATCTCCAACTACTACATCAAAGGATAGAGATGCTTTAATAGAATTATCAAAGATAGCTAAAATAGAGTATACAAAAGATGGTATTATTCTTTTAAAACAGGGAATGAGTATTAAAGGATTAACAAATGAAGAATTACTTTATAAGGATTTTAAATCATATAAAGTTGACAACGATATAATTGGAATTGGTCAAGTATTAACTTCTGATTATGATTCAATTCATATTGATGAAATGGTAGGTTATTTAAACTTAGTAGCAGAAAGAAGTAATTATAAAGTATTAACATTATTTTTTACTGATATATTTAATCATACATCTCATTGTCTATATAATGAATCTGCTGAAAGAATACTTAAGAATAGCTTTGAATTAGAAAAAGTTTATGAAGGATTTGAACTTAAAAATGTTCTATCTCGTAAAATTCAAATAGCGCCATATATAATGGATGCCGTAGATAAAGATAATTAAAAATACGCTTATTAATTAAGCGTATTTTTTGTATACAAGATATCTAAATCAACATCCCCATATATACCATCAACTTTACCTCTATTGGATAATTGCCATATATAATAATTGCCTTCATAATTAGTCTTATCTGTATAATGTGCTAACCAAGTATCATATTTATTTATTCCCCATATCTTTTCTAAATAATATTTACTACTATAAAGCATTCCTTTATATCCATATTTTTCTGATTCACTAATAAATGTTTTAGCAATTTGTTTAATATCAGTTAATGACATATTGTAACTATTAAAACTAGACCAATCTTCCCAATCAAATGCTATTGGCAAATCTAATGTTTGACCTTCTAAGTTATCATTTATCCATTTTACTTGTTCTTTTACTTTATCAATTGTATTAGCATAACTATAGAAATATAATCCAACTTTAAGATTAGCTTCTTTAGCATTTTTAATATTGTTTTTAAATTGCTTATCCATTATTATTTCATTATTTCTATTATGACCGAATCCAACTCTAATCATAACGAACTCAACCCCGGCGTCTTTAACTTTTTGATAATTAATATTTCCTTGCCATTCAGATACATCTATACCTATTAGCGTATTATCATTTTTATGTTCTTTAATTAAATCCTCTATTTTATATTTAGGTTTATTGCTTGAAGAACTAGATGAAGAAGGCTTAACTATTTTTAAAATAAAGTCATTTTCAACTTTATTATTTGATGTATCTATTGCGATATGCTTTAAATTGTATGTACCAATTGTGTTAAAATCATAATTACCTTCGATATAGCAATTAGGTCTTTTATCATAGTTATCAGCACATAATATTCTATTTACAAGGTTATCTTTATCACCTTTATTGTAAGTATATGTAGAGTTTATTAATACAAGTGGTTCAGTAGTATCAACTACATAATATATAACTTCATCATAGGCTTTTGTTTCCTCTTTTATAAATTCTATTCTTATTTTATGTTCTCCAAGAGTGCTAGTATCTAAAAGAGCATTATCTGAAGTTATAGTGATAGAATCATCATCTATAAGATCATGTGAAAGAACTTCCTCAGCATATTCGTAAATTTTATTGCTTTCAAGTTCAATATGTACTGCAGGAATAACTTTCTCTTTTTTAGAGCAGCCTAATAATAAAATAATTAAAAACAATAATAATATTTTTTTCATAAGATAAGTTTAACACAAGTTAATAAAAAATTAAATGCATAAAAGAGTAATAAATGATAATAATAAAAATAGGTGATTAAAATGGATGAAAATTTAGAGTTGTTAACTCATATATATGAAACAGCAGAGATGGGAAGTTATACTATTACTACATTAATTAATAAAAT
Source organism: uncultured Eubacteriales bacterium (assembly GCA_900313815.1). Taxonomy (GTDB): domain Bacteria; phylum Bacillota_I; class Bacilli_A; order RF39; family UBA660; genus CAG-1000. Next base: position 17,494 of record OMST01000063.1, on the reverse strand, counting down.
CAAGAATAAAGAAAATAAGATTAAATTTATAATTGAAAAAGAAATAAAAGAATATGAAAAGTATATAAATATTACTGAAAAATTATTATTAAAAAATGGTATTAAACCTCAAAAAACATCATTTATGGCCAAAATAGGAAGCAATATTGGTATTATGAGAGAAACGATGATGGATAATAGTGATTCTGCTCTAGCACAAATGTTAATAGAGGGTATTACTATGGGAGTTACATTAATTAGTGCTAAGATAAATAGTTATAAGAAAAACGCTGATAGAAAGACATTAAAGTTAGCTAAAGAATTCTTAGAATTTCAAGAAGAAGAGATAGAAAAATTAAAGGCATTCATGTAATGCTTTTTTGTTTATTTATATAATAAAATATGATATACTTTATCTATGAGAAGGTATAGTATGAAAAATTTGAAAAAGATAATTATTATATTTTTATTACTATTTATGACTGGCTGTTATCAACAAGAATCGACTATTAAAATAAACGCTGATAAAAGTATGGATTTAGATATAAAAATATTAACTAAAAGACCTCTAGATGAGAGTTTATATAGTGATAATAGAGACGCATATGAAAAAAGGAATATTTCTATAAATAAAATAAAAGAAAATGAATATAGTGGATATAAGATTACTAAAAAGTATGATAATATTGATAACTATTCTATTGAATCTGATGTTAAAGTTGATATAAATAAATATCTAGATAAAGATTTTGATGATAAAACATTATTTAAAGTAGAAAAAGGTTTCTTAAAAAATAAATATACTATTGATTTTGTATATAAACATGATGAAGAGAAAGAAATATATGATATAGAGAGTGTAGAAAGCTTTGTTGATAAAATAAAAACTATATATGATAAAGCTACTGAAGAATATGAATTGTCTAATAAGAGAATATCTTTAAATAATGAAAATAGTGGTTTAGAATTTGATAGTTATATTAAGTATAATATTCTTATAGATGCTGAGGGTAACGTTATACTGTTAGATGTATCTGATGGATATTATAGCTATAAGAAAGAATCTGTTGAAAATATTGTATTTGATGATATAGATATAGATGAAATTAATGCAGTTAATAAGGAGAGTTCTAATATAGTATTTAATATTATATTACCTGCTTCCGCTATTAGTCATAATGCTAGTAATGCTTCAAGTAATGGAAAAGAATTAACATGGAATTATAATAATAATGAATTAAATATAAATTTAGTATTTGAAATAGCTAATAAGAGTAATTATTATTTGTTGTTTGGAGTTGTTGTTTTATCAGTATTATTACTATTTATATTAGTTATAATGGTTGTTAAGATTAAAAACCTAAAGAAAGCAAAAATAGAGAGTTCTACACCTATACATACTGATTATGATCCAAGTATTAAAGATATTGCTCTTAATGAAAAAAGTAATGTAATACCAAACGAAGATGAACCTATCCAAGAAATAGATGATACTGAAGAAATAAAAGAAGATAATCCATTAAAGCCAAGTAAAGAAGTTGAAGAAGAATTAATGGATATGATAAATACAATAGAAAAGAAAGAAGATATAATCGAAATTAAAGAATAATGTAAAATAATATATTATTCTTTTTTTTAATTTGATATAATTTAACTTAGGTGAGTAAAATGAATAAAGAATTAAAAAATGCATTAATTAATGAAAGAAAAAGGCAAAATAGAAATATAGAATTAATTGCTAGTGAAAACTATGTATCTAAAGATGTGTTAAGATTGCAAGGAAGTATTCTTACAAATAAGTATGCAGAAGGATATCCTGGAAAAAGATATTATGGTGGATGTGAATATATAGATATATTTGAAAGCAAAGCAATAGAATATGCATGTAAATTATTTAATTGCAAGTACGCAAATGTTCAACCTCATAGTGGCAGTTCCGCTAATATGGCAGTTTATAGATCATTGCTTGAAAAAGGCGATAAAGTATTGGGAATGTCACTTTCTGAAGGTGGTCATTTAACTCATGGTAGTAGTGTTAATTTTAGTGGGATAGATTATAATGTAATATCATACGGACTAGTAAATGAAGTATTAAATTATGATGAAATAGAAAAAATTGCATTAAAAGAAAAACCTAAAATGATTATTGCTGGTTGTAGTGCTTATAGTAGAAAAATAGATTTTAAAAGATTTAGAGAAATAGCTGATAAATGTGGTTCATATTTAATGGTAGATATGGCTCATATAGCTGGTTTAGTAGCTGGGGGTGTTCATCAAAATCCTTGCGATTATGCACATGTAGTAACCTCAACCACCCATAAAACATTAAGAGGACCAAGAGGCGGTATAATACTTACTAATGATGAAGAAATAATTAAAAAAGTTAATAAAACAATATTCCCTGGAATACAAGGCGGACCTCTAATGCATGTTATAGCAGCCAAAGCACAATGCTTCTATGAAGCTTTACAAGATGATTTTAAATATTACGCTAAAAATATAATTAAAAATGCTCATGCTATGGCTGAAGAATTTAAAAAGAATAATGTTAAAGTAATATCTAATGGTACTGATAATCATTTAATGTTAATAGATGTTAAAAGTAGTTTTGGATTAACTGGTAAAGATGCAGAAAAAGTATTAGATAGTATTTATATAACAGTAAATAAAAACACAATACCGGGCGAAACGGAAAAACCTAATATAGCAAGTGGACTTAGGATAGGAAGCGCAGCAATGACCACTAGAGGATTAAACGAAAAAGATTTTATACTAATAGCAGATATTATAATAGAAGCACTAAAAAATCATGATAATAAAAATGTATTAAGAGAATTAAAAACAAGAGTAATAAATATTACTAAAAAATATCCAATAAAAAGATAGTTATTTATTAACTATCTTTTTCATATATGCCAAGTACAAAATATAATGATATAAATATTGCTAGTGCAAGTATTAATAGTGGACTAGATATTAATAATCCTGATTTATGGAGATTGGCTTTTATTTTTCCCACTATCATTGTATTATCTACTCTATTATACTTATTATTTTCTTCAACTATAGTGTATGTACCACCATTATAATTTACTATTCTAGCTATTCCATAGGATTCTCCGTTTAGATATACAACTCTATCACCTTCAAAATAGTATTTCTTCTTATTTAATAATAAATAATCATTCTTTTTATAATCTGGATAATAATAATTGCTTTTTACTAAAAATAATGTGTTATTAAAAATATAGGCATTGTTTGTATCATTAAGTATTTTATAAATAGAACTATAAATAGATACAACCGCTAATAATAATATTATTACGCTTATAGCGAATATTATAGGCTTTATAAATAAAGTAAGTTTCTTTTTTTTCATATTTTATTCTCCTAGTATGATTATAGCATATATTTTGTTGTAAATACATATAATATTTGCTATATTTATTATGGTGATTAAATGAAAAATAAAAAATATTATATATTTGAAATGAATTCAAGCAAATTAACTATTATATCTACTATACTTTTATTAGTAATGATAATATTTACTGAGTTGATTGGCAAAGAAAGCTTAATATTTTCTAATTATTTTTTGATATTAATACTATTGATACCATATTTAATTTTTCATGAGATACTACATAGTATTAGTTATGTACTTCATGGAGCAAAGTTTGAAAATATAACATATGGAGCTCACTTAGAAAAAGGAATATTATGTTGTTTATGTAAACAAAATATAACAAAAAAGAACATTCTTATTTCACTTGTATATCCATTAATATTTATAGGAATAATTACATATATAATAGGGATAATAATTGATAATAGTGTTTTAGTTTCTTTGTCAATATTTAATATATCTGGATGTGCTGGCGATATATTTATGTTTATAGGATTATCTAAATTAAAAGATTTTGAATATTCTGAATATGATAATCCAATGGCATTTGGATTATATTCTAGTGAAGATTTATCTAAAAAGAAAATGTATGCACTTGATTTTAAAGGAACAACAGATAAATTAGAAAAGCAAGATATGAAAAAAATTAGGATCAGTAAAGCTAGTTGGATAACATTTGCTATTTTTATACTGGTAGCTATTTTATACTTTTATATTGAGTATATGATGTAGAAAAATAATATTTTTATATTATTTTTTTATTTAGGTATTGACAAGTGTACAAAATACGCATATAATATAATTGTAAGGAGGTAGATATGGAATTAAAGAACCCTCTATACAAGAATATAGGTATTCATGTTATAACAGCATTGTTTACTGTAGAAAAGGGAACAACAAAAGTATTACTTGTTAGAAGAACCAATGATCCATTCAAAGGAATGTGGGCACTTCCAAGTGGAGCCATGTATAATAATGAGCTTATTAAAGATGGTGCTTTAAGAGAACTAAAAGAAAAGACTGGAATTGAACTTGATGATTTAACACCTTTTAGAACATTTGATGCATTAGATAGAAGTCCTCTTTATCGTATGATAGGAGTAGGTTATATAGGTATAATTGATTCTCAAACAGTTGAAATACTTAAGACAACTAATAAAACATCTAATGCAGATTGGTTTACATTAGATAACATTCCTAAACTTGCTTATGATCATAATGAAATATTAAATTATGCAATTGAAAAATTAAAAGAAAGAATTATTACTACAGATATTTTAAAATCATTTTTTCCAAACGGATTTACATTACCAGAGTTACAAACAGTATATGAATCTATCTTAAATATAAAAATTGATAGAAGGAATTTTAGAAAAAAAATGTTAAACGTAATAGTCGATACTAAAAAAGAAGTAAATTATGTTGGAAAGAAAAAAGCTAAATTATATAAGTTTGATAAAAAGAAAAAAGATATAAGCATATTTTAAATATATGCTTTATATATAAAATTAAATGTGTACTAAATACACATAGGAGGTAATTATGATTAATTTATATATTGATTTTGATGGGGTACTAGTAGATACTATAAACGAAACATATAAAATGATGGCAGATAGAGGTATAAGTCTTAGTGATTCTAAAAATGTTGGTAAATTCTATAGGGAATTAGATTGGAATGATTTATTGCTTAATACACAAGAAATAAATGATGCTTTTAAAAATATTAGAATATTACAAGAAAGTAAAATATTTAATATATCTATATTAACAACAGTTCATTCTATAAGTGAAATCAAAGCAAAAGTTTCATATGTTAGAAGTAAAAATAAAAACATACCAATAATATGTGTCCCTAAGGGAGTTGAAAAATGCGATATAGTTAATCCATTAAATTCAATACTAGTAGATGACTATGGAGGAAACTTAAAACCATGGATTGAATGTGGTGGTCTAGGCATTAAATTTACTAGTGAACAAAGTGATAAATATATTACAATTAACTCTTTAGATGAATTATTAAAATCTAAAAGTATTTTAAGAACTATACAAAATTCAATTAATTATAATGAAAAACCTATGAAATTAGTTATGGCATAAAAGTACAAAAAATGTACTTTTTTCTTTAAATTAAATGTGGTATAATGTTGCGGGGTGAAAAAATGCCAGACTATAAATCACATTCAATACATAGTGAAATGGTTCTTCCAAATATTAAAAAAAGAACTGAAATTAGTTCAGCAGATTTAAAAAGATTTGCTTTTGGACCTGATTCACTTATGATAACTGATTATGCTTTATTTGATTATCAACATTCCCATAATACAAGATATTATTTTGAAACTATGATTAACATAATAAAGGAAAGAAAATTACAAGATAATAGCAAAGTTATGGCGTTTTTATATGGCCAATTAGACCATTTTGTGCTTGATTTAGTAATGCACCCATTAATATACTATATGACAGAGAAAATGCCTTCAGATAGTGTTATTAATCCTCATGCTTTAATAGAACTTTGGATAGCAGATTATGTTACTGTTAAAAACAGAAGAAAATTTCAAAAATATTATTTAAAAACCAGATTATTTAATAAAGAATTATCTGGAGTTATAAATGATACTTATAAAAAAATATATAATAGAAATAATATGTCAGTGAGATATGACATAGGAGTTAATACCATAGTTGAATTTGATAAATTTAGATCAAAAAGAACAAGATTAAAAGAATTAATATGTAGTAGATTTAAATTAGGAGACTTCCTATATAATAGAAATACTGGAAGAGTGTCAAGATTTTTAAATCTGAGTCATTCAAGTATACAAAATCCAATAACTGGCGATGAGTATCATGAATCATTTGACGATCTATGGAGAGAATCTTTAACAGTTGCATCTGAATTAATTGAGGATGTAAACAATTATTTATATTTGGATAAACCTTTGACAAATTGTTTGATAACTAATAATATATCTTATAATACTGGTTTTCCATGTTGTGATAAAGAAGAATTTAAATACGTAAAAAGATATAGATAAAGTAGATTACTACTATATTTTTTATACTATAATATATTTGGGGTGAGTTAATGAAACGTTTTTTTAAGATATTTATATTTTTATTAGTTTCTATATTGTTAATAGGATGTGGTAAGAAAGAAGCTATTCCAATGGAAGAACAATTAGCAGATGATGAAGTGGTATTAGAAAATATTAAATATAAGTTGGATAAGGATGAAACTGGATATGGTATTTCATATAAAATAGCTGAGAATTTTAGAAAAACAGAACTAATTAATGCTATTAATTATTTCTCTGAAAACATTAATGATCAACCATATTTTGTTATTAGAATATTTCATTATAAAAATAAATCTATTGATTATGCTATAAATGATTCTACTGAATCATATGATAAAAAATATGATACCACAATAGATGGAGTTGATTATACAGTTGTTCATTTTTTAAACTTTACTAAAGCAGATGTTAATATTTATTATCATAAACATAATAATGATGTTTATGCATTTGTATTCACATCAGGTATTGATATTTCTAGACTAGAGGAAATATTTCTAAAATCAATTCAATATTAATAAAAATGATTACACATGTAATCATTTTAATTTGTTTTTAAATTTCTTGATTTATCTTTATTATCTTTTAGATAATATTTGTTCCTTGCATGAAAATAATTTGCTGTTAAATATAATAATTCTTTTTCTAAATCTGTTATTTTATTGTTATCAAACATTTCATTGACTTTTGAAACAAAATCCAAGTAATCTTTTTCCATTGATTCTTCTGAACTATATTTAATTCCAGCGAATCTAACACTCCAGCAATTAGGATAACTTAAGCCATAATCTCTCAACATTTTAGTCGCTGCAATAAAAGTTGCATCAGAGAATTGTGCGTGTTCATTGATTGATAATAGGCCTTCATTAAATAATTGTGTTTTTAATTCAAAAAATTCAGTACCTAGTCTATATCCTTCTTTATATGCTTCATATATAGAATATCTATATGTAGGAGTAGCTTGGTCTATTCCATAATACTCTTTATCAATAACATATTGATTCTCTATATCCATTTTTGATATTTCAATACGCATCATAGCATAGTGCAAATCTTTTAATCTACTCTTTTTATAAGTTATTGTTGCATCTTTCATAACTTGTTTCCACAAAGCATTTAGGCTATCATTTGCCATTATCATTCACATCCTTGGTTCTATATAATAGAATATGATCAATAATAAGTCAAGATTTATTAAAAATATTGCTTCTGGCATATGATTGTTATATAATACTGACTCGTATAGGAGGGCATTATGTTTGAAAAGTATTATGGAGTATGTGATATTTTAGGTGATTATAAGGTAAAAAATGTAATCGATGCTTATACGGGAGAACGTGAATTTGAAGTTTTATTTGAATTTAGAAAGATAGGAATGATTGATGCTGAAAGTAAAGAATATATAGGGGATTATGTTATTGGGAAAGATATTATTACCGGGACTCCACTATATTCAAGAAATAAATATGTTATTGAATTAGAGCAGGCTGCTGAAAAGAAAATGATTAGAAAAGGTAAACTTATTATTCTATTTTATAAGCAAATCTCTGAAAAAGAGATGAAAGAAAAATTACAATCAATGTCTAAAGAAGATATTGAACGATATGTTAATAGAATTAATTCAATAAAAGAAAAATATGCTAAAGCAAGGATTAATGCAAAAGAAGCAAAAAAGCAACAAAGAGCAAATTCAAGAAATCAAAGTAGATTACTTAAACTTCAAAAAGGAAGAGTAAAGGAATTAGTTAGAAATATACATAATTAATGTATATTAGGAGGGCTTTTATGATATTTGATAAGGATTATGACACTTCATTATGGTATATAGTAAATAGTGATAGAAAAAATGGAAAAGCATTAGTAAAATTATTAAGAGAATTACCTAGAGAATTTATATTTAAGATTAGAGAAACATTAGCGAAAGCTAAAAGCGATGAAATAGAAGATGATATATCATTTAGAGTTTATGATAGTGTATATGGAGATGTATTTTATAATTTTAATTTTGATCCTTTTGATACATGCATTACTATAACAAAAGGTATAGTTGCCGGAGAAATGGAAGAAGATCTATTTGAATTAATGCTTTGCCCTATAACTAAAGATGAAATAGAATCATTGGAATATAGTGATGAAGAATGGTTAGGCACTGTAACTAATATTGTTAGTACAGAATATATAAGTGATAAAATGCAAATAACAAAAGAGATAGAAAGAGAATATAATATTCATCATTTCCCAATAGGATATTACGTTTCACATAATCATGAAATCTTAAATGGTAGAAGAGAAATGGTTCTTTACAAAAGAGTAAATATTAATAAAGTACCATATGACTTGACTAGAGGAAACATATATCAAAGAAGATTACATATGTAATATTAAGCACAGAAATGTGCTTTTTTCATACAATAAATTAGGTGATTGTATGGCATTAAAAGGTGTTGTTATAGATCCTGGACATGGTGGGAGTGATCCTGGGGCAGTTTCTAATAATATAAAGGAAAAAGACTATGCTTTATTGATAAGTAAATATATGTATGATAGATTTAAAGAACTAGGAGTACCTGTTAGTTTGACTCGTAGTACAGATATTACACTATCTCCTAAAGAAAGAGTAAATAAAATAAAGAATTTTTATGGCAATAGTAGTGATGTTATCGTTTTATCTAATCATTTAAATGCGGGTGGAGGGGATGGAGCAGAAATAATATATGCTCTTAGAAATAATAGCAAATTATCAAGAAAAATACTTGAAGAAATAGAAAATGCAGGGCAAAATGTTAGAAAATATTATCAATTAAGACTTCCAAATAATCCAATAAAAGATTATTATTTTATTCATAGGGACACTCCAAATAATGAGGCTCTTATAATAGAATATGGTTTTGTAGATAGTAAAAAAGATGATGTATCTCAGATTAAGAATGATTATAAGAAATATGCAGAAGCTGTTGTTAAGGCAGTAATGGAATATAAAGGCTTAAAGTATACTAATCCATCTGATTCTAATTACTATACAGTTGTAAAAGGTGATTCTCTTTGGAGCATAGCCAATAAATTTGGAACTACAGTGAAAAAATTAAAAGAGATAAATAATCTATCTAATAATTTATTAAAAGTTGGTCAAACATTAAAAATTAATGATACAGATGAATATATAAAATATATAGTTCAAAAAGGTGATACATTATGGGATTTGGCCAAAAAATATAATACTAATGTTGACACTTTAAAGAGTTTAAACAATTTAAACAATTCAAGTTTATCAATAAACCAGCAAATTTTTATACCTAAAAGTAATAAATCGGGTGTAAATACCAGCAATATTTATACTGTAAAGAAAGGCGATACTTTATGGGATATAGCAAGAGCATATGGAACTAGTGTTAGTAAAATAATGTCCATTAATAATTTAACAAGTACAGTATTAAAAATAGGACAAAGCTTAATAATTCCAACAAATTAAAAAAGCATTTCTGCTTTTATAAATAATATTTATTAATGTAATGAGTAAACATACTATTATTTTTATAGTGTGTTTTTAATCTATTAAGTATTTCATTAAAATTAGTTTTAATAAATTCCGTTAATTTATTTTTATCATCTTCGTTAATTAAATTAATAGTAACCAATTTTAATTGTAAATCTATTTCATCAGTTAAGATATTAAATTCGCTTTCAAATTCTGATAATGTTTTTATCTGATCAAGCTTATCATGTAAGTTTTTATAGAACATATTAATTCTATTATCTAGAATATCTAATATATGATTTAAGAATCTATTATATCTTTCATCTCTGAGATCTATAATTGTATCATTAAGATTACTTATAATTTCATCATTAATATCATAATTAACTACATTTTCTAAATAACTTGCTAATTCAAAATATGTGTTCATATTACTCCTTTACAGGAGGCTCTATATCCCAATTTGGTAATTTAATCTTCATTCTTACCTCCGATATTTTTAATATAATTTATTAGTTTATCTCTATTACTACTATTACGATTAATAATAATATTAACATCTACTATTTCTGCTAAAGTATTATTTAATTCAATAATATATGTGTCTAATGTTTCTTCATACAGCTTCCTATAATCATTTTTCATAGAAGTAGTGTAGTTAAGAAAATAAACTGTCATACCTGCTCCTACTAATATCATTGTTACTCCAAGAGTTGTACTGAATATTAGCACCGCAATACCTATTAATACAAATACTATTGAATAAATAGTTTTATAATTAATATATCTAGCATCTTCTATATCTTTATCAAATGGTTCTTTAACATAATTAGTAATTTCATTAAGCAATTGTTTTTCATTGCTACCATCTTTGGTACTTCCTTTCCAATTACCTATTTGAATTAATAATTCATTTGTTTTAATATCACCTAATAAATTTAATATATATTTTTTAGATATAGATAATATTAACTCTTTAGTTCTTTTATTATATTTTTTAGAATATAGTGAATTTAACATAATAATAAATACATTATCATTTTTAGTTTTCTTTTCTGTTTTTTTACCATTATTCTTAATAATTAATTTATTTTTAGATATATTATCTAATAGAACTTTTTCATTTTCTTCTGGTATATATACTAAATCTTTACATACATCATAATCTGTATCTTTTAATAGACTTAATATTTTTGTATATGCATTTGAATATGCATATGAATCATTCAACTCATTAAGTATTTTTTCTGAATCACAATATTCTAATATGAAATTATATGAATCGTTTATATAATTTTTATTTAGGCCTAAGAAAGATATCCATTCTTCCATGACTTTATTATAATCATCTTCATCTAAATCTTGAGAATATTTTTTTAGCCAAGATTTTAATTCGTTTATTAATTTGTCATCATTTTGAATTAATTGTAACACTTTTACAAAATATTTATTAGTTGATTTAGGGTCAATTGTATCTAAGTAATATTTTAACCATTTAAGAGCAATATCAGTTTTATTAATTCTTGTATATAGTGTTAATAATGCTATAGCTGTTTTTTCTTTATCAATATCTAAAGCTTGTTTTATATATTTATTGCATTGTTTTTTATTATTATTAATCCATGATATTACAGCCATAAGCACATAAGATAAATAATAATTAGGAATATTAATACTCATTAAATCATCACCGCTTAATATGAGTGATTTATCTATTTCATTATCTTTAATTCCATTTATTATTTCTAAGTATTTATCTCTTACAACATTATATTTATGATATTTTTTATCTAGTTCTATTTCACACGCTTCTATTTGTTGTTTTGCTTCACTAATAATAGGTGATACTTTTACATCACTAATGAAATTTTTAAGTTCATTTTCTAATGTTCGAACATTATCTTTAATAGCGCTAATTTCATCACTATATCCTTCGAATTGATTATTAATGTCATCTACATTATCAGTGATATTATCAATACTCTCATTTAGCTTTTTTAAATCGTTAGAAAATGATTGAATATCTTTAGGATTTAATTTCATTATGTCTACCACCTCTTATTCTATATTAAATTATATCACAATTGTTTTTAAAGTGGTAGTACTAATGTAGTTCTCCACATACACCAGGATCCGGCTCATAAAAGCAATGATTTTTATATCTTCCTGAATTTTTTTGATTGAACCATTTTTCTTTACAATCTTGATTTTTAGATGGGGAATAAAACCATAATGCATTTGTTGCTGGATGATAACATTCTCCCTTTAAAACTCTTTTTGCAAGTTCTTTTTCCTTTGTAGTAGAGCTACCACTATTAAAAAGAGAACTACTTGTTCCAACAAATCCTCCTGGCTTTTGATATATTACATCTGTAATACTTCTTATCTTCTTAAAATCTAGACAATTAGCTATTGCTCTATTAACAATAACATTTCCTACCATAAGCATTCCAAGTTCTCCTTCTGCTAAGGCTTCTGCTCTCATTAATCTAGCACATAAATCTAATTCTTTATCTGAATATTTTATAAGCATAAAATCACCTATAATATTTTATTCATAATAGATGTTTTTGTATAAAAATGATATAATTGAATCAGGAGTTAATATGGAAAATAAAAAAATAAGCAAAGAAGAGTTCTTAGATATAATGTCTAATTACATTTCTAACATAGCAAATAGAAACCTTTCAGTTGAAATGGAATTAGGTATTGAATATGGTGCTATTTCTATGTCACCACTTATTAAATTATATGTTAAAGAATTTAATAGAGTAATATATCTTCATGAAAACAACATAAATACGGCATTAAATGAATATGCTGATAATTTAGGTTATACGCTTTATGATTATAAATTTATTGGCGGTGTTAGAAGAATGGGTATATTCGTTGATGAAGACACCCCATACTTTGACGGAATAGATTTACAATTGATTAAAAAAAATAGTGTTTTAAAATTAAATACTAAGCAAACTATATAGTTTGCTTTTTAAATATTGTGATATAATGAATTTGGAGATGAGAAAAATGGAATTACCTTTTAAAGCTGGTAATATATTATTACCAAAGAAAAATGTAGATATGTATAAATGGAGTGTTGTTGCGTGTGATCAATATACATCTGAGCCTGAATACTGGAAGGAAGTTAATGAAATAGTTGGTGATGAACCATCCACATTAAATTTAACATTACCAGAAATATATTTGGAAGATAGCGATGTTGAAAGCAGAATTAAAAATATTAATGCTAATATGAAAAAAATGTTAGATAATGATATTTTTGATGAATATAAAGACTCTATGATATATGTTGAGAGAACTCAAAATGATGGTAAAATTCGTGAAGGGCTAATGGGCCTAGTTGATTTAGAAGCATATTCATATGAAAAAGGATCACAAACATTAATAAGAGCTACAGAGAAAACTGTTATTGAGAGAATACCTCCTAGAATGAAAGTTCGTGAAAATGCTCTATTAGAATTACCTCACATTATGATATTAATTGATGATGATAAAAAAGATATAATTGAAAGTTTAAAGAATAAAGTATCTGATAGTGATGTAGTTTATGATTTTGATTTAATGCAAAAAGGTGGTCATATTAAAGGATATCTATTAAATAATGATATTATTAATGAAATAAATAATAAGTTAGAATTATTAATGGATAAGACTAATTTTGAAAATAAATATGATGTTCATGATAAAGGAGTTTTACTATTTGCTATGGGGGATGGTAATCACTCTTTAGCAACAGCAAAAGCATGTTATGAAAAATTAAAAGGAACTATGAGCAAGGAAGAGTATTTAAATAATCCTGCTAGATATGCTCTAGTTGAATTAGTAAATCTTCATAGTAGTGCATTAGAATTTGAAGCAATTCATAGAGTAGTATTTGATGCAGATAAAGAAGATTTATTGAAAAACTTATATGAATACTATGATATTAATGAAGATGGAAATGGTCAAAGATTTGAATTAGTTACAAATGATGGTGTTAAAGAATTATATATAACTAATCCTAAATCTAATATAGCTGTTGGCTCTATCCAAATATTCTTAGATGATTATTTATCTAATCATAGTGGTAAGATAGATTATATTCATGGAGAAGATACTACTAAAAATTTAGCTTCTAAGGATAATAATATCGGATTTATATTTGATCCAATGGCTAAAGAAGATTTATTTAAAACTGTTATATTAGATGGTGCATTGCCTAGAAAAACATTCTCTATGGGACATAGTTATGATAAGAGATTTTATTTAGAAGCAAGAAAAATAAAATAATTGTTTTTTAAAATCAATTATAATGTTATAATTAAATTGTAAGAACTCATATTAATATAAGGAGGTTATATGGGAGAGTTAAATGAAAATGACTTGGAAAATGCTGTAGGTGGTGTAACATACGAAGCAGGAAAAGAATATGCATCTAAGTTTAAAGAAGTAGAAAAAGATGATAATCAAAAAAAGATTGATGATTTACAAAGCCAATTAGATGTATTAAGAACATTAAAATCAAAAGCAGGTTTCTTTCAAAAAAGAAAATATGATAAAGAAATAAAGGCATACGAAGAAGAAATAGAATCTTTAAGAAGATAAGATGAAGAATGATAATTCTTCATTTTTATTTGCATTAATGTTAAAATAATATTATGAGAGTAGTAAGTTTATTTGATTGTAATTTGGATAATATAAAATGCTTTTTAAAAGAAATAAAAGAGCAGGGATTTGATGCTGTTCAAATAAGTCCTCTTCAAAATACTAAAGATGATAACTCAAAAGAATGGTGGATGTTATATCAACCAATTAATTTTAATATTGGAAATAGAATAGGAAATAAAGAGTCTTTAAAAAGATTATGTGATGAAGCGGCTAAATATGGAATACATATAATATCAGATGTAGTTGTTAATCATTTAGCAGCAACAAATGAAAGATTTAGTTTAATTCCGAATGAGAGATGTGATAAAGATTTATTATATAATCCAGATTGTTGGAAAGAAAGGAAAAGTGTTATTAACTGGGATGATAGATATCAAGTAACTCATTATTGTATGGGATTACCTGGCCTTAATCCAAATAATAAATTAGTACAAGAAAAAGTTATAAATATGTTAAATGAACTTATTGAGTGTGGAGTAGGTGGATTTAGATTTGATGCTGCTAAAAGCATAGCCCTTCCAGAAGAAGGATGTGACTTTTTTAAAAATGTTACATTTTCTTTAAAAAGATGGCTACCCATTATATATGGAGAAGTATTATTTTCAGATAAAGAATTAATTAAGAAATATGCCAAATATTTGAAAGTATTAACTAATAGTGATGCATATAATAATAATGATATTATTAAATTTATAGAGAATAAAGATAGTTATTTATCTTCAGAATTAAGTTTTACTAAGAATGTTCCTATATGGGAAATAGATAATTGGTATGATAATATATGTAATTATTATCCTAATACATTGTATTATGCTAGAAATTATTCTAATGATTGGAATTCATGGAGAAGTAATAGAGTTAAACAAGCTAATTTAAAATTAGTTAAAAAATAATATTTTAATCATATATTTATATAGGTGAATATATGAGAAATATAATAATAAAAATAATAAATAGTGTACCAGATGAAACAAATAAATTTAATGAAAGTGAAATAGAAGATGGAAAAGATATGGGAGTACTTTGCTATATAATGCCTTTACTGCCATATTTTTTAAATAAGAAAAATAACTATGTAAAATATCATTCAATTATAGGAATGAATTTATTTATAATTAGTATTTTTTATTATATTATTTTTAAGATGATTAATCCTATAAGTAATGATATTGTAATAGTACAAGTTATATTATCTATTATATGGTTACTTTTATTAATACTTTCATGTATTGGAATATCAAATGTATGTAGTGGAAAAGCAAGAGGGTTACCTTTAATAAATAAGATTCAAATATTAAAGTAATATGTAAACGAAATGTTCAATTTAATTCTAAAAAAATAGTATTATGATATAATTAATATGGTGAATTGTATGCAAATGAACATTAAAAATGTTAATGTTAATTATACTTTTTATGATAATAAATCTAAAACAAATCTTATTTTTTTACATGGATGGGGACAGAATATTGAAATGATGATGAGTTTAGCAAAACCATTTAGTAAGAAATATAATGTTTTAATAATTGATTTACCTGGTTTTGGTAATAGTGATGAACCAAAAGAAGTATGGGATATATATGATTATGCTGATATGGTTTATGAATTAAGCAAAGAATTAAAAATTGATAATCCAATATTAATTGGGCATTCTTTTGGTGGAAAAATATCATTAGCGTACGCTACTAAGTACAAGACTAAAAAACTAGTATTGCTTGCTAGTCCATATAAAGTAAAAATAAAAAAAGAAACATTAAAGATGAAAATATTTAAAGCTTTAAAAAAGGTACCTATACTTAAAGGATTAGAAAATTATGTTAAAAATCATGTTGGTTCTACTGATTACAAGAATGCAAGTGAAATGATGAAAAAAATATTAGTTAAACATGTTAATCTTGATTTAACAGAAGAAGTAAAGAAGATTAAATGTCCTACATTACTAATATGGGGAACTAATGATACTGCTGTTCCTATAGAAGATGCATATGAATTAGAAGATTTAATTCAAGATTCTGGATTAGTAACATATGAAGGATGTACTCATTATGCTTATTTAGAAAGATTAGGTCAAACAATTAAAGTAATAGAAAGTTTTTTAGGAAGTGATAAGTAATGAAATTATATTTTTTATTAAGTTTAATACCTTGTTTATATTATTTGCTTTTTAAAAGTAAAAAAGCAATGCATATGTTACAACAAAACTGGTATAACGATGATAACAGATATTTTAAATGGGTACTTGATAATAGTACAAAAACATTTATAACATTAGATTTAATTGCTATATGTTTCTTAGCATTTAAATTTATGAATAACTATGTAGCATTATCTTTATTTGCATTATTTTATATTATTACATATGTAATTTATAAAAGTGTTTTTAGTAAAGAGCAATCTAAAAAACCTCTTGTAATTACTGCTAGAATAAAAAGATTATATGTAACATTTATATTAATATACATATTAATTATGTTACCAATGATAATTGGATTTGTTGAAGAATATATTTATCTTTATTATACATATATTGGTCTTTCTATATGGTTAAGTTATATATTTGTTATGTTTGCTAATATTATAAATAAACCAATAGAAAAATTAGTATTTTTACATTATAAAAAACTTGCTAATGATAAATTAAATAGCATGATTGGTTTAAAAAGAGTTGCTATAACAGGTAGTTATGGTAAAACAAGTACTAAAAATATATTAAATGATATATTAAATGTTAAATATAATTCTTTCGCAACACCTAAAAGTTTTAACACTATGTATGGGCTTATGAATGCTATTAACAATTATATGGATAAATTTAATGATATTTTTATAGCTGAAATGGGTGCTTTTAAAATGGGTGAGATAAAAGAAAAAGCTAATTTTATT
>OMST01000064.1 GCA_900313815.1 uncultured Eubacteriales bacterium | reverse complement strand
TGTGCTTATGGCGTAATTGGTGAAGTGGTTAACACGGCGGATTGTGGTCCCGTTATGCGTGGGTTCGATTCCCACATTGCGCCCCATTAAGTAATTAAGTCGCTTATGCGACTTTTTATTTATATTAATTTGAGTTTTAAAAATGCTTTTTAAAATGATATAATAATCTTAGAATATAATGGAGGGTATTATGGTTACAAAAAAAGAAGTATTAGATGCACTTAAGAAAAAATATGATATAGATTATGATGAGGAAAAAGATTTAATTAATTATCAAGGAACTACTATGTCCATGGAAAAAATATATCAAAAATATTTAAAAGAAAATGGAATGAGTTTTAAACGTATTTGCGATGTTCACTGGGAATGTATGAGTGTAATTGAATGTACAGAATGTGGAACTATTGTAAAAGAATATTATGATGAATTCTATGAGCCTAATTTTAGATGCCCTACATGTACAGATTATAAAACAGGATATGAATATTATACTAAAGAGCAGATAGACTCAAGTGAAGAAATACAAGCTATAATTAATATGTATAAAAACCTTAATCAAATAATGCAGGAGCAAGATAATAGAAGAAAACAAAGAAATGGTTTAGAAGATTATCAACTATTGCAGCCAAGACAAATAAAGCTTGGAAATTATATTTATAGATTTAGTTTATTAATTGATTCAATAACAAATAAAAATAAGTTGCAAGGATTAAAATTAGAAATAAACAAATTTGAAAAAAAGGATTCTATTCTGGAACTTAAAAAATCAAAAATAGTTCCTTTATCAAAAAAAGCATATTATTTTTATAAGCAATTATTATCTGAGTATGAAAAAAATCCTGAAATGCATAATTTGGGAATGTCATTAACTCAATTGATGGAAGAAGATGCTGTTAGAAGAATACAAGTCAAAAAATAACAACTTGAGCTACAAAAAGGTTTATTAAATAAATTATAGAGGAGATAGTAATATGGAAATAGTCAACTTATCAGCAGAAGATGTTTTATATGGACTAGAATCACCCAAAATATATGGTCTATATGAAGGAGATTACTACAGAAAGTTTACTGATTATGATAAAGATAGTATTCTAGCTTTATATTATAAAAAACTTTTAGCTGTTAAAGATAAAAAAACATTAGATATGGAAATAAGCACAAGAAAATGGTCTATTAATTTTGAATATACTTGGGAACATTATACCATGTGTAGATTATTTACACTTGTTAATAGACTAGAAGAAGTATATGAAGATAAGCTAAAAGCGACGAGTTCCTTAAAATCACCTGTAATAACTGGAATAGCTCTTTACAAAAATTATCCAGTTGGAACACTGTTTCCGAGAAAATTATTGGATTATAAAACATTAGGAGAACTAGCAGATGATCTTGGCTTTACAGCAAAAGATAAGAAGGAAATATTTATGGCTGCTAGGGGAGCAGTAAGTAGTTTAATTAAACATCACGTTTATCCTACTGGTATATATATTAATAATATAGTAGTAAATCCATGCGATTATTCTGATATTAGATTAGATGGGCTTGATGGACCTTCTGTTGCAAGAGTAGAATCAGATCAATATGTTAGAGAACTAAAAAGGCACGGTGGGGATTTAGTGAAGGAAAGTTGGAACAAATTTGATAGTATATAATAAAAAAGCACAAATGTGCTTTTTATATGTTTAAAAAATTTTATTTATCAAATAATACTACTCCACATTCTGTTGGGTGGTCAAAGTATAATGATTCTTTTTTCATTCATATTATCACATTCTTTCTTTTATTATATATTTAGTTGCCACCATTTATTTCCTCATTAAATAAGTTATATAATGCATTATAAGTCTGTGGACATAAGTATTCTAATTTAGATATTCCGCCATTTTCTCTGTCAATATAGTCTCCTACCCAATATGCGTAAAATGCATCTGCAAAATATTCATATGGCTTCTCTGTATAATTAATTAAGTTGTAAGCCGATGGAGACTGTCCATTTATAGTTATTCCAGATGGATCAAGTGGATTTTGTTGATTAACATATAAATTATTATGTCCATTTTCCTGTCTTATTTCATAATCAGTGCCTGGTGGGAAATAAGCAGGTGGCAAGTCAATATCTTCAAAATATTCTTTATGTGATTCATCAAAGTAAATTGCTTCTTCATTAACTATATTATACAATTTTTGCGCACTATAAAATCTATTCTCGTCTAAATTATAATGCGAGCTTAAATAATGATCATAAGCATGTCCGGTTTCATGGATAATTATATTTGGATCTATTCCAGCACATGGTAACATAGTTATATTTTTAGTATTACACATATAGTAACCTAAAACTGTCATATTGTCATATGTTGTAGTGTATTCATTTACTTGTTCATAGCTTTGTATAAATATGAGATTTGAACAATTGTCACCATTAAATACTCTATCTAAAATTGTGGAATCAATACGTTCTTCTGAATTAAAATAGCGATAAATATTTGCATTAAAGCGTTCAGTATCCCCATCATTGGCATTTGTATTATATATAGTATATGTGTTTACTGGAACATCATTAATCTTTATGATCCGTTTAAGAATTTTGGCTGAATCAGCATTTTGAATATAGTTTGTCTCAATGAATTGTTTTAATTCATCGCCCTCAAGATAGTATCCATCAATTGAATTGCTTTGCCAATATTCCATATTACCATTATCGATAATATCATGACAATACAATACTGGTTTAGCTATAGTATTAAAAGAGCCTAATTTAGGATCGAAGGCATTAACAGAGCTTAGATAGTTTATAATTTCTGAAATGTTTTCAGAAAGATTTTTTGCATATGTTTTAATATTAATTATATTTTTTTCCCATGCTTTAACAGCCATATTGTATTTAACTGTATCTATTTCTTCACCATCTTCTAATTGTATTTTATATTTATATTCTTTTGGCTTATTATTTATTTCTGCTTTAAGATTTTGATCTTGTTTATAAAGTGCATCTAATTGTATTTTTAAAAAGAAATACATTTCTTCTACACCTCTATAATCATTTACAAAATCATCTAAACTATTTAATCTTGATATAATATTATCGATACTATTATTATACCCATTAATAATATTATCATTATCTCCAATAATTTTACTATTACTCATTATTTCTTTGATATATGATAATGTACCTGATAATGAATAATAAACGCTCTCATCAACAGCAATCTCATATGCAATATCTGCTTTACGATGAATATCAATATATTGTGAATAATAATCTTCATATTGTGCATTCATTATTATAAATCTCCTTGTGTTATAAATCTTGGCTTAACTCTGCCATATGCTGTTTCTGGCGTTTCTGTATGTTTAGTTCCATCAGATGAATGTGCAATTCTATCTATCTTTGCTATATTATCATCATTTATAATTAAAGTATTATCTTTTATATTATTTTTATATTCATTATAAATTTTGTAGAATACAGTAGATGATCTAAATTCTATTACATTTGTTCGTTTAAAGTTTCTTTTTTCTTTTTGTGTTAATACGTCTTTTTGGGGAAAAGCATAATATACTAAAAATAATGATTCTTCATTATTTGATAATCCAAATTCTAAAAACAAATCAGATGTTTTGTATATATGATTTCTAATTATTATTTTCCCATTTCTATAAAAGTCTACAAAATCTATATCATATAATTCTTTTTTTTCTTTTATTAAATAATAATTGTAAGCAAGTTTCTTATTATCATGCTCTATTTGATTTTTAATATCTTCTTCAACACTTATTTCATTTGCTGATATAGTTTTATTAATTGCTTTTTCTTTCATTTTTTTATCTCCATAATTTAGTCTTTAAAATTGTTATTTGTGTTTTCTAATTGAACATAATTATTTCTTGCAGTATTTAAATTTTTAATGCAGTTACTTAAATTATCATTTATACTTTGTTCTTTTGCTTTTATATAAGGAATAAAAATATCATCATATTTTTTTCTTTCAGGAGAATTCCATTTTGCCATATCTAAGTCTATAAATTTGTTATTAATGTCTTTTATTTTTGAAACTATTTCTTCATTATTGTTTTCTAATTCTTTTATTAAATTCATAAGTAAAGTTGTTTCAATGTATACTTTATTATCTGAATTTTTTTTTGCCATATTAATAATTTACCTCCTATAAAACTTATTCTCCAAAATTTGTAATGTTTGAAATATCACTCTTAAATTCTGCTAACATTTTATTATTAGTGATCTGTTGATTATATCTATATTCTCCAATAAGCCATTTAAAATAACTCAAATATCTATCAATGTTATGAATATATTTGTCTATTAAAGTTACTTTGTTTAAATATGTATTCATTATTTTTTTGCCATCTTCACCCTGATAATATTCTTCAATTAAGTTAATATTATTTATTAATCTATTTTTTGCAGTATTTAGTTCCAATAACATATTATTGATAAATGCTATATTATCAGCCATGTAATTATATTTTATAACTCTTTTCATTTTTACCTCTTATAGTTTTTACCTAAAATAATAATTATTTGAGTTCTCTATTTATTTTTGTATATTTATTATCAACTGAATTATCTATATCTGGAGGATTAACACTAGATATATTTTCTAATCCTGTGGCATAACTCTTAATACTTTCAACTAGTGAATTAAAATCATCAACACAACTATTAATTTCAGCATATATTGAATCAACACAAGTCGTGGTTAGCCATTCGCTACTATAATCAATTGGGGTAACAGTAATAACACTATTATTAATTACTGAATATATTTCTTCGGCATCAGCTTTAACTTCAGTATACCTCATATTAGTTCACCTCATATATATCATTATTTTCCATACTATATTAAGTATAGCATATGAATATCTAAAATTCCATTTAAAACTATATAATTGATTTGAATTATTTATATAATTGGGTTATAATTAAAAAATAGGGAGTATAAAGATGAACAAGATAGAAGTAATATGCAAAATGTTAAAAGAATATAATGGGGATTTTGCAAGTGATATAGTACAAAAAGAATTAAAAGATATGTTAAATGTAGTTGGAGTTAATTTTGATGATTTTGATTTAGAAAAAGCTCAGTTTTCTAAACCACCTTATGAGCCTACAATGCTTTTAGAAGAAGATGACAAATCATTAAAAATATACCAATATGGCAGCAATAGACTTCATATAGATTATGTGGATAATAATAGAGAATTTAAAACTTTTTCTGTTATTCATAATGATAAAATATTTGCTAGAGTAATAGGTGATATAGTTCACACTAAGAATGGGGATTATATTTATCATTTACATAATTGTAGAAATTATTTTGGAGAATCATTTATAAATGATGGCAGATTTGATGTTATGTATTCTGCAGTGCAGCATACACTAGGAAGAGCTCATCTTAAAGAGTATTCTTCTGAATCATTAAAATCAGGTACAGGAGATAATGAATTAATAGAATTTGTTATGCCTAGCAATTATACTATGGAAGATTTAATAAAATTTATAAGAATGTTTGAATCTCATCCAAAAGAAGTATCAGAATTTATAAAAGGATTTAAAATTGAAAGTAATAAATGTAGAAAAGTAAATTATTTAGCTTATGATTCTAATCGTGATTATTGGTATAGAGATGGTAAATTACATTTGCTATTAAAACCTAATAGTGCAACATTATCAACGGATTCTTCTCGTAATGGAGAAATCTATGAAATGAATGATCAAGATATAGAATACTTTAAACAATTTGATGATATAGATTTAGATATATTTATACCTTGGACAGAGAAGAAAAAAGCTTTAGCTAAAAGATTATAAAAAAATTCTTGCATTTTATATAAATGTATGTTACTCTTGTAAAAGAGGAAAAAAAGAATGAATGAATTAATGGTTGAAAACTTATCATTTAATTTTGTTGATAGCTCTGCTGTTAATTTTATTGTTATTTAGTCTCATCATTTATTGATGAGATTTTTTTTTGCTCAAATTATTGTTTTTAGAAGGAGGAATTTATGAAGAAAAACAGTAAAATGTTACTTGATGTCAATGACAAACCACCCATTTTAAAATGGATATTATTATCAATGCAACATGTATTTGCTATGTTCGGTGCAACCATATTAGTACCTATACTAGTTAATAATGCTGCGGGAAGTGAAGTATTATCAATTCCAGTTGCTCTTGTATCATCTGGCATTGGTACACTTATTTATATCTTATGCACTAAAGGAAAAAGTCCAGTGTATTTAGGTAGTTCATTTGCTTTTATTACACCAATGGCTGTAGCATTTGCTAAAAGCGGGAAAGCCAGTGTATTTACTGCAATTATGGCAGTAGGTCTAGTTTATGTATTAGTAGCACTAATAATCAAATTTGCGGGAAAGAAATGGCTTAACAAATTGTTACCCCCTATTATAGTTGGACCAATGATTATGATTATAGGTCTTTCTTTAGCACCAACTGCTGTAGAAGAAATTGGTCTTAATTTGGAAAGTATACCTTGGAAAAATGTAGTTGTTGCATTAATAGCATTTTTAACAACAGCACTTGTATCAGTAAGAGGGAAAGGATTCTTAAAAGTTATTCCATTCTTAATAGGTATAGTTGCTGGATATATAGCATCTATGATATTGGGTATAGTAGATTATAGTGGTATAGCTAGTTCTAAATTTTTAAATATGCCAAGTTTCTATATACCATTCATTCATTATAAATTAAATTTTGGAGCATTATTAACAATAGTTCCAATAGCATTAGTTACAATATCAGAACATATAGGAGATCATAAAGTACTTGGTTCTATAATAGATAAAGATTTAATTGAAGATCCAGGATTGGATAGAACATTAATGGGAGATGGAGTTGCAACATTAGCAGCCGGTTTAATTGGAGGACCTGCTAATACAACATATGGAGAAAATACATCAGTAGTTGGTATGACTAAAGTTGCTTCTGTATGGGTAACAGGTTTAGCAGCTATTATAGCAATAATATTTGGATTCTTAGGAAATCTAACAGCAGTAATTTCATCAATACCAACACCAGTACTTGGTGGAGTAGCAATATTACTATATGGATTTATCTCAGTAAATGGTTTAAAAATATTAATTCAAAATCAAGTAGATTTTAGTAATACAAAAAATATTATAGTAGCGTCTACAATGTTAGTTCTAGGATTAGGTGGAGCAGCTATATCAATAATAACTAAAAATATATCTGTATCTATTTCTGGTATGTCTTTAGCAGCAATTATAGGTATAATCTTAAATCTAGTTATTCCAGAGGAAAGAAAATGAAAGAAGTAGTATTAAAACATCCATTAATAACTCATAAATTATCAATATTAAGAGATAAAAACACTGGTACTAAAAAATTTAGGGAACTAGTTGGAGAAATAGCTATACTATTATGTTATGAAGCTTTAAAAGATGCTAAATTAGAAAATACTATTATAGAAACTCCATTAGAAAAATATAAAACTAAATGTTTGAATGAAGATAATTATGCATTTGTTCCGATTCTAAGAGCTGGTATGAGTATGGTAGATGGCATTATTAAAGTAATGCCTAATGCTAAAATAGGGCACATTGGTTTATATAGAAATGAAGAAACACTAGAGCCTGTAGAGTATTATTATAAAATGCCAGAGAATATTAAAAAAAGAGAAGTATTAGTACTTGATCCAATGCTAGCCACTGGAGGCAGTGCTATAGCTACAATAAATAGATTAAAAAAAGATGGTGTTAAGAAAATAAAATTCTTATGTGTAATATCTTCTCCAATAGGAATTAAAAAACTACAAGAAGCACATCCAGATGTTAAAATATATACTGCCAGTGTAGATAGAGAATTAAATGAAGTTGGATATATTTTACCAGGACTAGGAGATGCTGGAGATAGAGTTTATGGTACAAAATAAAACAGTGAATTAATTATCACTGTTTTTATTTTCTATAAGTAAAAATTTATTAATTTTTCTAGATAAGAAATATGTTGATAATGAATTAATTATTAAAGCAACACCAGCTATTTGAACAATTATTTTAGCAAGACTAATAGGTTTTATAACGATTATTATACCTGCTATTAAAATTAATAATATAATTACTAGATATACATACCATGATTTAGTTCTATTCTTTTTAAAAGATATTAAATTTTTTAAATTTATAATTGAACTAATTATTAATATTACACCCAATAATATATTAATAAGATTTATAATCCATAATGGACTTACAAATATTGATATACTAAGTACTATTGCGCCAATGCTGATTATTAAATATAGGATATCTCCATTAGTAATAGAATCTTTGTTCTTATACATTCTAAACAAATAATTTACTCCCGATATTAGAAGTACGCTTGCTATTAAGTAACTAGCTGTATTCATAGATAATTCTGGAAATATTAACAATAAAATTCCCAAAGCTAAAAAAACTAAATTATTAATATTGCTATCCCATTTAATCATTTTAAAATTCATAATATCAACTTCTTTCTTAATTATTATATCAATAAAATAATGTTTTTACAAACTAGTTATTTATTACTTATAAAAGAGTGTTATTAGTTTATAAACATTCTTTTTTATTGATTAATTTGTTATAATTAAATTATGAAAGATATAGTTAATTATTTATTTAAAAATCAAGATTTAAAGTATAAAGATTTTACATCAAAAAGTATTCCTGGAGTAAATAATATTATAGGAGTAAGATTACCTATCATAAGCAAATATGCTAAAGAGATAAATAAAGATTCTAAACTTAGAAATACTTTTATAAGTGATTTACCTCATAAATATCATGAAGAAAATATATTACATGGTTTTTTAATATCGTTAAATAAAGATATTAATAGTGTATTAGAGGAATTAGAATTGTTTTTACCATATATAGATAATTGGGCAGTATGTGATACTATAAATCCTAAAGTATTTAAAAACAATTTAGATTACGTATATTCATATATTGAAAAATGGATTAAAAGTAATAAAGAATATACCATAAGATATGCAGTTGTGTCTTTATTAAAATTCTATTTAAATGATTCTAAGTATATAAAAAAGAATAATAAGTTAGTTAGTTCAATAAAATATGATAGTTATTATGTTAACATGGCTATAGCTTGGTATTATAGTTTTGCATTAGTAAAGCAATATGATTCTACTATAGATATATTTGAAAATAAGAAAATAAAGAATAAATGGATACATAATAAATCAATACAAAAATCTATTGAAAGTTATAGAATAGATAATAATAGAAAAGACTATTTAAAATCATTAAAAATTTGATATAATTTATATGATATATGAGGGAGGTGTGATATGCTAGAGCTAAAGAACGTTTCAAAATTTTATTATAACAAAGGTATGGTATCTTCTGGATTTACTAAAGTATCTCTTAAATTTAATGTAGGTGAATTTGTTGCTATAACAGGAGAAAGTGGAAGTGGCAAATCTACATTATTAAATGTTATTTCTGGATTAGATTCATATGAAGAAGGAGAAATGTATATCTTTGGAAATGAAACTAGTCATTATACCGAAAAAGATTATGAAATATATCGTAAGAAATATATAGGAAATATATTTCAAAATTTTAATTTAGTTAATAGTTATACTGTTTATCAAAATGTAGAATTAATTCTTTTATTAAATGGCATGAAGAAAAAAGAAGCCAAAGATAAAGTAATTGATATATTAAAAAAAGTTGATCTTTTTAGATATAAAAATAAAAAGGTATCTAAATTATCTGGTGGTCAAAAACAAAGAGTTGCAATTGCTAGAGCTTTGGCTAGCGATACTCCAATTATTTTAGCTGATGAACCAACAGGCAATTTGGATAAAAAATCATCTGAAAGTGTTCTTAAATTACTACATGAAGTATCTCAAGACAAACTAGTAATAGTGGTAACTCATAATTATGATCAAATAGAAGAATATGTTACTAGAAAAATAACTATGCATGATGGAAGAGTATTAGAGGATAAAAAAATAAAAGAATATAATAAAGACATAGAAATAGCAAAAAGACAATATTCTAATATAAGACCTTTTAATAAACTGTTATTAGGAATTAGAAATACATTTAATATACCTATTAAATTCTTATTAATAACGTTTGTATATTTATTTGTAGTATTTGCATTATTCTTTGCATATGCCGCTTTCTCAGAAGCAGATTATGATAGTGATATTTTTGGTTATAGTTATTTCTTTAATAATACAAGCGATAAAAGAATAATTATAAAGAAGAATGATAAAACTGCATTTACTGATGAAGATTATGAAAAAATAAATAAATTAAGTAATGTTGATAGTATAGTTAAAAATGATTTGTTAGTAGATCAATATATTAGTGTATCACTTGATAATTATTATTTTTATGGAAATGTTTATAATTCTAAGGAACTTAAAAAAGTTGATTATGGAGAATTACCTACAAATGATAATGAAATAGTTATCACAATGGCTCCATATGAATATGATAGGAAAAGTAATATTGTTGGTAGTAAAGCAATTATTGATGATCTACATAATTATACAACTAAACAAGATTATGAAATAATTATTAGTGGTATTGTAATAATAGATGATTATGATTATAAAGTTTATATAAGTGATAAAATACAAAATGATATAGGTAATTATGTTAATAAGCAAAATACATCATTAAACTTTAAATTCTATAGTATTAGCGGTGAATCATATTTATATGGGATAAATAATGAAATAATACCTAGTTCTAAAGTACCTTCTGGTAGAGTAGTAATTCCTGATTGGTCATATGTATGTCCCAAAAGCAGATGTAAGGATAAAGAATTTAAACTACATGTAAAGACTATTTATTATGAATATGATAAATATTTTACTGTTTCCGATACATATTCTAAAAAAACATTTAATAGACTAACTGGATATAACTATGATACTTATAATGGTGCGATATTTATAAATGATAATGATTATAATGATTTATTTAATAAAGGATATTATCAAAGCAGTGTATTTGTTAAAAATCCTAAAGAAGCTAGAGATACTATAAGTGAATTAGAAGCTTTAGACATAAAAACATTATATCTTCCTGATGTGATATTTGGTGAAGGCGAAACATTTGTAAGAATAATGAAAATAGTTAAAGTAGTTGTGATATCTGTATTAATATTTGTATTATTCTTTATAGCATACTTTATAATAAGATTAATATTAAAATCTAGAAATATTTATTATTCTACAATTAGAATACTTGGTGCTTCATCTAAAACAACTAATGATTTATTAAATATAGAATTATTAATTATGTCACATATTTCTTATATTATCTTTATAGCATTTATAGTATTAATTAACTATAAGATAATAAAATCACCACTTATATATGAATTATCTTCTTATTGTAAATTATCTCATTATGCAATTATGTATGTTGTTTTAATGATTATGACACTTTTAATAGCTTCTAGATATTCTAGAAAGATATTTAAAAATAGTGCTATGAACGCATATAGAGAAGAGGTGTAATAATGATAAAGTTAGAACATGTTAATAAATATTTTAATAGACATAAAAGAAATCAAATACATGTTATTAATGACACTTCTGTTGAACTAGATGATAAAGGTTTAGTGGCGCTTTTAGGTCCATCTGGATGTGGTAAAACAACTTTATTAAATGCTATAGGTGGACTTGATAAAATTAATAGCGGAAAGATATATATTAACGGTAAAAAGATAGCTAAGAAAAGAATGTCTTATGTAGATAAAATAAGAAATATTGAAATAGGGTATATTTTTCAAGATTATCTTTTAATAGATGATATAAGTGTTTTTGATAATGTTGCATTAGTCTTAAAGATATGTGGTATTAAAAATAAAAAAGAAATTAAAAAGAGAGTAAATTATGTTTTAGAGAAAGTTGGGATGTACAGATATAGAAATAGATATGCTGGTATGTTATCTGGTGGAGAAAGACAAAGAGTAGGCATAGCAAGAGCTATAGTTAAAGATCCAAGCATAATTATAGCTGATGAACCAACAGGCAATTTAGATAGTAAAAATACTATTGAAGTTATGAACATAATAAAAGCCATTTCTAAAGATAGATTAGTTATTTTAGTAACTCATGAAACTGAACTTGCTGATTTTTATGCAACTAGAATAATTAGAATAGAAGATGGGAAAATAATTAGTGATGAAAAGAATGATCATAATAATGATTTAGATTACAGAATGGATAATAAAATATATCTTCAAGATTTTAAAAATAAAACTGAATATGGAAAAGATGATATACATATTAATTATTATTCTGATAATAATAAAGATTTAAATATAAACATAGTAGTTCAAAATGGAAATATTTATATAGAAAGTTTAAATAATCAAAAAATAGAAATAGTTGATTCTACATCAAGTATTGAACTTGTTAACGATCATTATAAGAAATTATCTAAATCTGTATATGAAGAGTATAAATTTGATTTTGATGAAATAATAAATAAAAATTATAAAAAGAAATATTCTTCTATATTAAATCCATTTTCGTTGATAATAAATGGCTTTAGAAAAGTTAGGGATTATACTATTATTAAGAAAATATTATTATTGGGTTTCTTTGCGTCTGCGATGTTTATCACATATTCAATATCTTCTTTATTTGGAATTAATAATATAGATGATAATAAATTTGTAGATACTAATCAAAATTATTTAATAGTAAATTCAAAGAAAATAAAAGTTGATGATTTTCTAAAATATGAAAAAGATGAAAACATAAATTATGTTTTAGTGGGAAATTCAAAAATACAATTTAATGTTAAATATGATGATTATTATCAAGTAAGTGGAACAGTAGATAATATAAAAGGTTCTTTATCTAGTATTAATATGATTAGTGAAAAGGATATTATATCTGGTAGAATGCCTTCTAATAACAAAGAAATTGTAATTGATAAGAAAGTATTTACTAATTATAGAAAAGAATCTCAAGGTAAATATATTGGTATTACAAAACCTGAAGATTTATTTAATAGGAAGTTTTATGTTGGTAACTTAGAAGGGTATGTAATCGTTGGTGTAGTAGATAAAACTAGTCCAAGTATATATACCTATGAAAGTGAATTTACTAATTTAATTATAAATAATAAAGATACAGACAATGATGATTTCTTTGAAAATACACAAGAAAATCAAAATAAAATATATGATTATAATTTATATAAAGATAAAATAAGTTTAAAAAAGGGTAACTGGCCGGATTCTGATTATGAAGTTATTATAAATTATGATTATAAAGATGTATATAAGTTAAATAAACAATTGGATTATAAAGTTAATGATATAAAACTAAAAGTAGTTGGTTATTATACTACTGATAATAATATTAACTTATACTTAACAAGTAATAATACTGTTAAATATGAATTAATTACAAAAAGTTCTAATTTAATATTCTATCCTAAAGACAAAGAAGTGGCATTAAATAAATATAAAGAAGAAGGATTAAATATTAAAGACTCTTATGAGTATAGTAGAAATAAATATATTGTTAAAAGAAAAGATGACTTTAAGAGCAGTTTAATATTTGTTATTATTGTTTTAATTGTTTCATTAATAGAAATATATTTAATGGTTAGATCTTCATTCTTATCTAGAATTAAGGAAGTGGGAATTTATAGAGCAATTGGAATGAAAAAAATAGATATTTATAAGATGTTTAGTGGTGAAATAATTGCAATAACTACTATAGCATCTCTACTTGGAGTAGCATTAATGTCATATAGTTTATATCAATTATCATTTATAGAAACAATTAGTGACAAATTTATGGTTAATACTAATACAGTACTTGTGACAATAGTGTTTATTTATATATTTAATTTATTGGTGGGCTTATTACCAGTTAGAAAAACAATGAGGAAAAGACCTGCTCAAATACTAAGTAGAACTGATTTATAATTATATTGCTATTTAAAGTAATTTGTGCTAAAATCATTAAGTAATTAACGAAGAAGGAAAGAGATAGATTTTAATTTTTAAAGAGAGTTAGTGGTAGGTGTAAACTAATAAAATAAATCTTGAAAATGGTTCTGGAGTTAAATCGTTTATCGCGTTAAGATTTAAGAGCATGATAAGTCATGAATTAAGGTGGTACCGCGGAATTATTTCGTCCTTAATTTATGGCTTTTTATTTTATAAGGAGGACTTATGGAAAAGGAAAAATATTATATTAGTACAGCTATAGCATATACATCTGGAAAACCTCATATAGGAAATATATATGAGATTATTTTAGCTGATTCTATTGCTAGATATAAAAGATTAAAAGGATATGATGTATATTTTCAAACTGGTACTGATGAACACGGAGAAAAAATTGAAATAAAAGCTAAAAATGTTGGTAAAACACCTAAAGATTTTGTTGATGGCATTGCTGGTGAAATAAAAGATATTTGGAATTTGATGAATATTAGTTATGATAAATTTGTAAGAACAACTGATCCTATTCATGAAAAAGAAGTACAAAAAATATTTCAGAAAATGTATGATAAAGGAGATATATATTTAGGGGAATATAGCGGATTATACTGTACTGATTGTGAAGCATTCTGGACTGAGTCTCAACTTGTAGAAGGAAAATGTCCTGACTGTGGTCGAGACGTGACTTTAAAGAAGGAAGAAGCTTATTTCTTTAAATTATCTAAATATCAAAAAAGATTAGAAGAATTATTTGAAACAAATGATACCTTCTTAAAACCTGAATCACGTCGTAATGAAATGCTTAATAATTTTATTAAACCGGGTCTTCAAGATTTATGTGTCTCTAGAACATCATTTACATGGGGTATACCAGTACCATTTAATGATAAACATGTTGTTTATGTATGGTTAGATGCTCTTACAAATTATATTACAAATATAGGATATGACACTGAAAATCCAAGTGATGAGTTTAAAAAATATTGGCCAGCAGATTTACATTTAATTGGTAAAGATATTGTTAGATTTCATAGTATTTATTGGCCAGCATTCTTATGGAGTTTAGATTTAGAATTACCTCATCAAATATTTGGACATCCTTGGTTATTATCTAATAATGATAAAATAGGTAAGAGTAAAGGTAATGCTATATATGCAGATGAACTTGCTAATAAATATGGTGTAGACGCGGTTAGATACTATGTATTACATGAAATACCATATGCTAATGATGGAAATATTACATATGAATTATTAGAAGAAAGATATAATTCAGATTTAGCTAATATTTTAGGTAATCTAGTCAATAGGACACTAGCAATGAGTAAGAAATATTTTAATAGTGAAGTTACTAATCCAAAAGTAAACGAAAAAATAGATGATAGTTTAATAGAGTATGCTAATAATTTATTATCTAATGTTGATAAGAAAATGGATGAATATAAAATTAGTGAAGCACTAGATGAAATATTTGAATTATTAAGAAGAAGTAATAAATATATAGATGAAACTTGTCCTTGGACACTTGCTAAAGATGAGAATCAATCTGATAGATTAAAAACAGTATTATACAATTTACTTGAAAGTATAAGAATATCAGCTATATTGCTAAGACCATTTATTCCTGAAACAACTGAAAAGATATTTAAAATGCTTAATACAAAGAATACTGGTTTTGATACATTATCATTTGGCAATTTAGAAACTAATATTACTCTTAATGAAGCAGAAATATTATTTAATAGAATAGATAATAAATAGTAAAATAAATGTTAATTAAAAGTAAGGTTATTGAATAAAGCCTTACTTTTTTGATAAGATTAAAATGTAATAGGGTGTTTATATGGAAGAAGATAAAACAATAAAAAGAAAAAAACTTCTTAGAACTATATCTAAGAGTATCTTGTGGATAATAATTGTTTTCTTAATTATTATTATTTTTGGTTTGGTTTTCTTATATATAAATGCTGCATTATCAGATAAAAAGAATAATGCACCATTAGTAGGCTTATATACTGTAACCAATGAAACAATGGAACCTCAAATAAAAGCATATGATGTTGTATTAACATTAAAAACAAGTGTTAAAAATTTAAAAAAAGATGATATTATTACTTATTATTCATTAAATATATTTGATGGATTTAGTATATTGACTAATAGAGTTATAAAAGTAAATGATGATAATACTATAGATGTAAAAGGTAATTCTGAAAATGATATTACCGAAACAGTAGTGCAACCTAATATTATTGGTAAAGTTATATTAGTAGTTCCTAAAGTAGGAAATATGCAATCAGTATTATCTTCTAAACTTGCTTGGTTAGGATTACTAGCTGTTCCAGTATTAATAATTATTATTTATGATGTTTATAAATTTGGTAAAGTATTATCTATGAGAAAAAGAATGTCAGAAATACAAAATGAACATGGAAACATATAAAAAAGTCTAAAAGACTTTTTTTATTATATTAATTATTAAATATAAAAATATAGAAATAATAGTTAATATAAATATTCCACTCATAACTATGCTCAAATTAAATACTTGAGAACCATAAAGTATTAAATATCCAATACCAGCTTTAGATGTTAAAAATTCTCCCATGATAACACCAATAAGACACATTGATAAGTTTATTTTTAATGTATTATAAATGTTATCTTTATTATATGGTATTATTACATTCAATAATATATCTATTTTAGAAGCATTAAAGGTTTTTAACAATTTAATTTTTAATTTATCTGTTGATACAAATGCATTATATAAGTTTTGTATACTAACAATTAATGATATTAATAGTGCCATTGTAATAATTCCTTTTTGATTTGCTCCAATCCATATAATTATTATAGGACCCAATGCTACTTTAGGAAGTGAATTTAATGCTATTAAATATGGTTCTAAAACTTTAGCTATGAATTTATTATCTAACATTATAATTGCTACTATGAAAGAAATAATATTAGTTAATATAAAAGATATAATACATTCTTTTAATGTGATAAATATATGATTAAATAGATTATTATTAATATATAATTGTTTTAAAGTATTAATTATTTTAAATGGATTACTCATAATAAAAGAATTAATAGTATTATTATCAGATAGATATTGCCATAAGAATATAAATATTAGAAATAATAATATTTGAGTTAATAAAATAGATACTTTATATATTTTATTTTTTCTTAAGAAAATTAATTGTTCTTTAGACATTATGTTCTATATCCTTCCATATATTTTTATAATAATCTGAAAAATTAGAAGATTCTCTATTCTTCAACGGAGTTGATTTATTATCTAGATGAATATTATATATATTCTTAATTGTTGATGGTCTATTTGATAGGACAATAATTTTATCACACATCGATACAGCTTCAGATATATCGTGAGTAACTATTATGACAGATTTTTTCTCTTCTTTAATTATTTTATAGACATCATCTGATACTTTTAATCTGGTTTGATAATCTAATGCTGAAAATGGTTCATCTAATAATAATATATCTGGTTTTATAGCAAGTGTTCTGATTAAAGCAACTCTTTGAATGTTATAAGTACATCTTTATTAATTATTATTTTTAAGACTAGATCATCTATTATTGATCTTGTTAATGTAGTATATTTATTATTTAATTTATTTAGTATTTCTTGCTCTAAATAATCATACCTTATAGAGGTTTTACATTTTTTACAAACTAAATATAAATGTTTTCCAGAGTTTTTAATTGTCATTAAATGATTATTATTACAAAAGACAATTCCAGATAATATATGTGTTTTATTTGTTGATTTAATAGTTCTTGTTCTTCTTTTAATTAGCTTTTGCACTTTATTAAAAGTATATCCATCTATTATAGGTTCTTGAGTATTTTCTTTTTTTATCCATAAACTTTTATCTTTTTTAATAATCTTATGATTTTTATAACTAACAGTAGTTCTCTTTCCTTGAATTAGATTTCCTATATATATTTCGTTTGTTAATATATTTTTAATAGCATTATTATTCCATTTTATATCTTCAATTTTTTTATTGGTTACTATATGTAGCTTAATACCATTCATATGCTTATATAGCGAAGGGGAAGGGACTCTTTTATTATTTAAGATATTTGCAATAGAAGTAAAACCATAACCATCTAAATATAATTTATATATTTCTTCAACAATTATAGATGCAGTTTTATCTATAACGAGCTTATTATTGTTTTGTTTTGATACTTTATAACCAAATGGAGCAAATGGTGATATAAATTCACCTTGCTTCATTTTAGAATTGAATGCAGTTCTTATATTATTTGAAATATCTTCTAAATACCATTCGTTAACAAGAGCATTTATTTGTCTTGCTTTTTTGTTACCATAGTTATCTGTATCAGCATTATCAGCAATACTTATGAATCTAACATTCCATTCTATAAATTTATTGTTTATATATTTTTCTATTATTTCCATATCTCTTGAAAATCTAGATTGGCTTTTGCAAAGTACTATATCTATTTTCTTATTTCGACAGTCATTTATTAAACGTTCAAATTCAGGCCTATACGTTCCTGCTCCTGAAAGATCTTCATCACAATATTCATCATAAAGAATATAATTATCATTTTTATTTATATAATCTATTAACATATTTCTTTGATTTTTTATTGATTCACTATCAATATTCTTTTTATCTTTGTCTTCGTTAGATAATCTTAAATATATTCCAACTTTAAATATCTTGTTCATTGTTTAGTTTAATAATGTTATATATTTTTGTATTAATAACCTGTTTTATATTTTTATTATTTAACCTATTATGTATTAAAATATATTCCATATTATCTCCTTAAAATATTATATTAGTAAAAAAAATATATAGAATTATTTTATATACATGACTAATAAAAAATGATATAATGTATATTGATAAAATACACTAGCTAGGATATTTTATTCAATTCTTTTTGTAGGAGGTGACAAAATGAACGACGGTAAAACTTATAAGATTATTGCTTTAGTTGCTTTAATATTAGGAGCTATTGGAGTTACAATTGGTTATGCTGCATTCTCAAATACTTTAACTATTACATCTCAAGCAGAGGTTCATCCTGATACATCAACATTTAATGTTGACTTTTCGTCTAGTTCTTCTGCAGTTGCTACTGATCCTATTACACCAACATTGAGTGCAGTAGTTAATGGATTTTCAGCAACAAATGCTACTATAGATAACGCTAATGATCCTGTAATCTCAAATTTGAAAGCAACATTTACAGCTCCAGGGCAATCAGCAACATATACTTTTTATGCATATAATGCTGGAGAGTATCTTGCTTATTTAAACAGTATTATTTTCTCTGGAAATAAGACATGTACTGCTGCAACAGGAACAACTCAATCACTTGTTGATAGCGCTTGTAATGGAATATCATTAAGCGTTAAAGTAGGCAATGAAGCTGTAACTACAACATCAGTTGCAACCATTTCTTCACATACATTAGCTAAAAATACTGCTGAAGAGATTGTAGTAGTTATTTCTTATGACGCTGGAAGTGCAGTTGCTGATGGAAACTTTACTGTAGCATTACCTAATATAGTATTGACTTATGGTTCTGCAGATTAATCAATATTATAGTTTAAGGCTATTTTAAGCCTTAAACTATATTTGATTATATATTTATGGAGGTATAGAATGAAAAAGGGGTATATAAGATTATTAATTTTTTCACTATTATTAATTATCCTTAGTTTATTTAATGCTTTTGTCGTAAATATATTTTCTGGATATAAGATAGTTATATTTTTATTAATAGTTCTAGTTGTATTTAATCAAATATTTGTAATGGAAAGAAATAGAAGATTATATTATCGAGATATTTTGTTTGAAATACTATTATTTTCATTAACATATTTTATAGTATATTATTTATTAGGGTTAGTAGTAGGATTAGCTTGGACGTCTAATTATTTAACTATGCCTTATATAACTGGTATTCTAATTCCAATTATATTATATTGTATTTTAAGAGAAATACTTAGATATAATATGATTTCTAAAGCAGACAATAATATGCTTTGCACTATAATAGTTATTATATTATTTATTATATTAGACATTTCAAATGCATTTTATTTCACATTATTTAATTCGCAATATGATGTTCTTAAGTTTATTGCTCTTGCATTTTTACCTGCTGTATCAAAGAACATTTCTTATTCATATATATCAAAAAGAATTGGATATAAGCCACTAATAATTTTTGATTTAATTTTCTCATTATATTTATATATTTTGCCTATAGTGCCAAATATAAATGAATATGTTATGTCTATTATATATTTAATAGTACCAATTTTATTTGCATTTAAAATATTAAGATTTTATGAAGCTAAAAAGAATGATAAAATATCAAGTAACTATCATGCTATTAAGCTTAAACACGCAATAGTACCGGCCATATTAGTGTTTACATTAGTTTATTTTTATAGTGGATATTTTAGATTTTATACTATCGCAGTTGCTACTGGTAGTATGAGTCCAAATATAAACAAAGGTGACGTTGTTATTGTAGATAAAAAATATTCTTTTAATAATTTAGAAGTAGGGGATATTATCGCATATAGAAAAGAAGGTGTAATTATAATACACAGAATAGCTAAAAAAGTTAGCTTTGGTGATTCATATTTATTATATACAAAAGGGGATGCTAATAATAATATGGATGACTTTGTTATAAAAGAAGACATGATTGTTGGAAACGTTAAACAAAGAATACGTTATATAGGATATCCAACAGTATGGTTTAATGAAAAATAAGGAGGACTTATGGAAAAGAAAAAAGAAACAACTAAAGCGGTTAAGAAAACAAGTGCTACAAAAAGTGATGAAGAAAAAAAAGTAACTACTGAAAATGTTTTTGATAAGCCAACTAAAAATAAGTTTTATTATAGTTTTAGTATGAGAGTAATTCTAAATATTATGTTAATTGCTGTTCTTATATATGCTCTTGTATATTTTTCAATTATGTCGTTTTCTATAACAAAAAGACAATATATTAATTATACTGAAAATAGTGATATAGATTATAAGATATATTTAAAAGATAATAGTTTTTATGAAGAAGATTACCTTGGAAAAGGTATGGCATATGTAGCAAGTTTAATAGATAAAATACATATTAATTATGAATATAAATTTAATGCTGATAAAGAAAGCAATTTATATGTTTCATATGTAGTAAAAGCAAAATTAATAATTGCTAGTCAAAGTAATTCAAATGTATTTTTTGAAAAAGAATATGATTTAACAGAAGAGATTAGTGAAGATATAGATAATACATTTGGTTATTCGATAAATAAAAAAGATATAGTAATTGATTACGATTATTATAATCAACTTGCTAATGATTTTAAGTCCCATTATGCAGTAAATACATCTAGTAGACTAGAAGTTACTCTTTATGTTAATGAAAGGAGTAAAAAGGAAAATACATATAGCCTTTTAAATAATAATAAAGCAACTTTAATTATTCCA
The DNA here is from genome assembly GCA_900313815.1 of uncultured Eubacteriales bacterium. Classification (GTDB taxonomy): domain Bacteria; phylum Bacillota_I; class Bacilli_A; order RF39; family UBA660; genus CAG-1000. Next base: position 31,067 of record OMST01000064.1, on the reverse strand, counting down.
TTATCTGAACAAGAAATTAACATAAGTTTTGATAATAAAAATGTTAACATTGAAAAACAATTAATTAGTAATTCAGCTATTATAGTTAAAAATAAGCAATATGCAATTATTAGTGGAATATTATTTACTTTAGTAATAGTGTCAATTATATTATTAGCACAAAAATTATCTTTAACAAATACCGGTAAAAGTAAATATGATAGATATGTAAATAGATTATTAAGAGGATATGATAGATTAATAATTAATATTAAAAATAAACCGGATATTAGTGGATATAATGTTATTGAAGTGGAAAAGTTTGAAGAATTAATTGATGTTAGAGATAATGTTAGCCAACCTATAAATTATTATATTATAACTCCTCATCAAAAATGCGAATTCTTTGTAATAAATGATATTAATATATATGTATATGTAATTAAAGCATCTGATTTTAATGGTGAGACATTAAATGAAAAAGATAGTACAAAATAATATTGAAAGGTATATTAAAGTAATAATAGCTTTTGTAATAATTAGCTCATTATTACTTTCTTTGGCGTATGCCAATTCAACTATTAACACTAGTATAGAAAATCTATTGGTTAGTGTAAAACCTAGAGGAAATGCTACAATTACTGGAATGTTATTAGATAGCACTTCTAGTGGTGGGACTAGTAGTAACGAAGAATATAATGTTAGTAGTATATTTAGTTCTATTAATCTTCCAAGTGCTGATTCAACAGTAACATATAAAGTAGATGCTACTGTTTTTTCCGCTACAGAAATGAAAATATCTAATATCACTGGGCTTGATAGCAAATTAGAGTATAGTATGTCTAATTATAATTTGGGAGATCCTCTTTGTAATACAAATGATGAGTGTAATTATGGTGCAACTGATGAAATATTAATAACCATAGGTTATAAATCTGGTGAATATGATAGTAGTAATACTAATTATGCATTAAGTATGAATTTTATATTTGAAAGAGTAAATTATATTGCTAAAATTGGAAATACTAGATATACAACTTTAAAAGCAGCTGTTCAAGCTGTGCCTAAGAATGATACTCAAACAACAGTAATGTTACTTGATAATACTAGTGAAATAATAACTATAGTAGCACATCAAAATGTTAAACTTAATCTTCAAAACTTTACTTTAAGTAATAGTGGAAAGAATCCTGTAATAACCAATGATGGAGTACTGAATATTTATAATGGTATTATCACTTCTGATACTACTCAAGGTGCTATTAACAATAATGCAACTCTTAATATTACTGGAGGAAAAATAGTTGCAACAGGTACTAGACAAGCTATATATAATGCGGGAACAGTAAATATTAGTGGAAGTGCATATTTGAGTGCAGTAACTACTGAAAGAGCGCCACTTCAAAACTTAGCAACTGGTACTATTAATATTACCGGAGGAACGGTTTTATCAACTGGCTATCATGCAATAGATAACCTAGGAACATTAACTATTGGCATTAAAGATGGAAATGCTAGTAATAGTTCTCCATTAATTAAAGGTGATACCTATGGAGTAAATACAACATCTAATTTTTTATTTTATGACGGTATTATTGAAGGAAAAATTGATGCAGTAAATGATGAAACTTTAATTGATGATATTGAAACTGGTACTGAAATACTTCATGCTAGGGACGGCACATATAAAAAGATTTCATTAGGCCAAAAGATTACCATTACATTTAATGCCAATGGCGGAAGTGTTGATGAACCATATAGAGAAATATCTCCAGGAAATACTATAGGTACATTGCCAACTCCAACAAGAATAGGGTTTAACTGTATTGGATGGTTCACAGATCCAGAAAATGGAACAGAAATAACTGCAAGCACTGTATTTAATACTGATGATGAAATATTTGCACACTGGGAAGTTTATCATCATTATGTTGCTGATATAAATGGCACAAAATATGAACTCCTTCAAGATGCAGTTGATGCTGTTGCCACTGATAATGTAAAAGTCACTATCACAATATTAGATAATATAGTTGATGAAAATATAGTGGTAGCATCTGGTAAGAACATAGAGTTAGATATAGGAAATTATTCTATTAGTAGTACTTCTGGTAATTTATTTGATAATTCAGGTACTCTTGAAATTAAAAATGGAATACTATTACGTAATGGAGCTAATGACCAAAATAGAGTTATTCAAAATGAAAGATCTGGACGTCTTATTATTTCGGGAGGCGACATTAAATCAAATATATACCAAGTAATTCGTAATTATGGAAACCTAACAATTACTGGTGGAAAGATTTGGGCAGCCGCTGGGGTAGACCAAGGTTTAATTAATAATGAAAATAATGCAACTATGGTAATCTCAGGAGGAGAAGTAATTGCTACAAAGAGACAAGCCATTTATAATGATGGTGGTACATTAACTATAACTGGTAATCCATATTTAACATGTGGAAATGGTGCTACTCCAACTAGAGCTAGTGTTCAAAATCATAAAGGTATAACAACTATTAGTGGGGGAACAATCACATCACCTTCCGCATCTTTCCCAGCCGTATTAAATGAAGCTACTATGACTATAACAGGTGGAACAATTAAATCTACCGGACAAAATGGCGTAAATAATACTTCCACATTAATAGTGGGAGTAAAGGATGGTAATATTGATGCATCTTCTCCATCAATAACTGGAGCGGTATATGGTCTTAATAATACAAATATATTTAAGTTCTATGACGGAACCATCAGAGGTGTAACTGCTTCTATTAACGGAACAATTACAGAAATAGAAGATAATAGTACAAGAGTAGATGGTACAGAGACTATAAGTGGAACTACATATCAAACAACCCATTTAGAATAAAAAGCACTTAGTGCTTTTTTTGTGTCTTTAAAGAATTCAAGCAACTCTTTGTTTCATACCACCCGAAAGTTCACTTGGATATTTGTTAATAAAATCATATAAACCATATTTTTTTAATAATTCTATAGCATACATCTTGTTATCTTTTGTTAATTCTTTTTTAATCTTTAAACCTATTAATACGTTATCTAAGATAGTTAGCCATGGAAATAAAGTATCTTCTTGAAACATATAAGCTATCTTAATATTTTTATTAATCTCTAGTTTTCCCTTATAATCTTTATCTAATGAACTAATAATATTTAGTATAGAGCTTTTGCCACATCCAGAAGGCCCAACTATGCCTACAAATTCTTCTTTATTAATATTAAAACTAATATCTTTTATAGCAATCGTTTCTCCAGGAACATTATGATAAGTTTTAGATAAATTGATTACATTTAAAATACTAGTTGTATTCATTTGTAACTAATAAATTAATATCTACTTTCTCATCAATTACTTTACCATACATCATGATATCTAATAATCTATTATAATCATCTATATTAATATATGTGCTGTTATACCATGAATCAGCATCTTTATATCTTTTTATAACAGTAACTAAATCATCAAATTCTAGATCATTAAATTGATTTTTTATTGAATTAGCTATAGTTATCTCGTCATTTTCTTTTACAAATCTAATTCCTTTATTTAATGCTTGATTAAACTTTTTAATTATATCAGCATTTTCACTTATGAATTTTTCTTTAGCATAGAAAGTTGTGTATGGAACAACACCAGATATTTTTCCAAGTGACGATAATACGCATCCATATTTTTCTTTTTCTATTTTATTAGCAGTAGGTTCAAATAAATTAACAAATTCTCCTTGCTTACCTATAAATGCTCCACTTAGCGATGAAAAATCTACTGATGTATCAATATTAACTAATTTTTCATCTATATTAGACTCTTTTAATGCATATTTAAACATTAGTAATGGCATACCACCACTTCTTCCTGCTAAAACGGTTTTATTAATCAAATTTGTCATTTTAAATTTATCTTTTAATTTACAAGGCCCAACTATAAATTGACCATCTCTTTTAGTTAAAGATGCAAAAGAAATAAGTTTCTCAGTAGAATTATTATAGACATATACAGTTGCTTCTGGACCTGAAAAACCAATTTGAGCATCTCCTGATAATACTGAAGATGCTACTTTATCAGCACCTGGAGTCAATATTACTTCTATATCTAAACCAGATGATTTAAAATAACCATTTTCCAATGCTACATACCATGGCGTATAAAAAACTGAATGAGTAACTTCTGCCACTGTAATTTTTTTATTTTCATTATCTTTTCTAAAAACTATAAAAAATGTACAAACAATTAATAAAGCAATAATAATACAAATTATTCTTTTCATATTTCACCTCATAATATTATATTCATTAAATATTTAAAGGTGATTTTATTGTAATTGTTAAATAATATTTGTATAATGATATTAGAATAGAGGTAATATGGAAAAGAATGTTATTGTAAAATTATCAAATGTTACTAAAAAGTTTGATGATACAACAGTTATTAAGGACTTTTCACTGGATATTTATGAAGGTGAGTTTATTACTTTATTGGGTGCTTCTGGATGTGGAAAAACAACAGTATTAAAGATAATATCTGGACTAGAAGATGCTACTACTGGAAAGGTGTTTATTGCTAATAAAGATGTTACTAATGTTGATGCTACTAAAAGAGAAGTAAATACAATTTTTCAGAATTTTGCTTTATTTCCTAAAATGACTGTTTTTGAAAATATTAGTTTTGGTTTACAAATGAAAAAGGTACCAAAACCTGAAATAGAACAAAGAGTTAAAAAAGTAATAGATTTAGTTAAATTAAAAGGTTTTGAAAATAGATATCCACATGAACTATCTGGTGGTCAACAACAAAGAGTTGCTATAGCTCGTGGGGTTGTTATGAATCCTAAAGTATTATTATTAGATGAATCATTATGTTCTCTTGATTTAAAACTTAAAAAGAATATGCAAGTTGAACTTAAAAGAATACAAAAAGAACTGGGGATAACATTTATATATGTAACTCATGCTCAAGATGAAGCATTAAGTATGAGTGATAGAATTGCTATTATGAATCAAGGTGTAATAGAACAATTAGGCACTCCTCAAGAAGTATATTCTCATCCTAAATCTGTATTTGTAGCAGATTTTATAGGTGAAGCTAATATATTAGATGCTGAAGTTGTTAATATTAAAGATAACATATTAACATTATCTTTTATGAATAATAAAGAAATAAGTATTAAAACCAATAAATCATTTAATAAAAATGACTTAGTTAAAATAATTATTAGACCCGAAGATGTATTTCCACAAATAAAAGAAGTTAAAAATTCTATACATGGAAAAATAATAGATTCTACTTATAGTGGATATAATACTAAATTATATATTAATATAGATGATCAATATACATTAAAATCTACTATTAGTGATATTAATGATTTTAAAGATGGTCAAGATGTATATATAACATTTGATAAAGAAGATATAGAGGTATTAAAGAAATAAGAATGAAAGAGAATAATAAAGCATTTAAATTATTATTTTTGTTACCAGTAATTGTTTATACACTTTTACTAATATTATTACCTCTTGTATATGTTTTGTTTTTAAGTTTTTGCAAGAGTGATTCTTATGGTGGAATTGTATATGAATTTACATTGTCTAATTATTTAAATATATTTGATTCAACATATTTAAATATATTTTTTAAGTCTGTTTCAATAGCATTGATAACTACTTTTATTTGTATATTAATCTCTTATCCTTTTGCAATTATATTAAGAAAAAGAAATATTCATATAAAGAATTTAATAACAAAATTAATTATGTTACCATTCTTAACTAATTCATTAATAAGAACATATGGATGGATTATTTTGCTTAGAAAAAGTGGAATAATTAATAGTGGCTTAATAGGAATGGGCATTATTAAGACTCCAATGTCATTAATGTATAATAGGTTTGGAATAATAGTAGGTATGGTTTATACTTTACTTCCTTTTATGTTGCTTCCAATATGTTCATCAGTATTTGAAATAGATAATAATATAATAGATGCTGCTAAAGATTTAGGAGCTAGTAAATTACAAATATTTTTTAAAATAATATTACCTCAAACTATATCAGGTGTATTTAATGGATCATTAATGGTGTTTATTCCAGCAATAGGATTCTTCTTTATAACTGATATCCTTGGTGGTGGAAAAATAATGATAATAGGAAACCTTATTAAGAATCAATTCTTAACCGCTAGAAATTGGCCTTTTGGATCTGCTATAGCGATATTCCTAATAATAATTACATTCTTACTCGTTAAGTTATATAGAAAACTTGGTGGTAAGCTTGATGATTTAGGAGGTTTCTAATGAAAAATAAGTTTTTAAACAATTTATTTGTTATATTAGTCTTTCTATTTTTATATTTACCAATCATAGTATTAATTATTTATTCTTTTAACAGTTCTCAAATGAATATTATTTTTGAAAATTGGACATTTGATTGGTATAAAGAAATATTACATAATAGTGATTTAATAGAAGCTTTTTCTAATACTTTATTAGTGGCTGTTATTAGTACAGTAACCTCTACAATACTTGGCACTATATCTGCATATGGACTATATAAATATGAATTTCCGTTTAAAAAATTAATTAATGGACTAATATATATACCAATAGTAATTCCTGAAATAGTTTTAGGTATATCATTATTATCTATATATACATTAATGAAATTACAATTAAGTTTAGTTACAATTATTTTATCTCATATAGCATTTTCAATACCATTTGTAATTGTTAGTATTAGATCTAATTTAACAAGCCAAACCAAGGTGTTAGAAGAGGCTGCTAAAGATTTAGGGGCTAGTCCATTCAAAACATTTACTAAAATAATATTACCAACTATTATGCCTGGCATTGTTAGTGGAGCAACTTTAGCATTTACACTATCTTTAGATGATGTTGTTATTAGTTATTTTACTTCTGGACCAGGAAGCTTAACATTACCATTATATATTTATTCTGTTATTAAGACTGGTATAACGCCTGATGTTAATGCACTTACTACTATTATGTTGTTAGTTACATTTACTATATTAATATCAATTACTATTATTCAAAGTAGAAAGATAAGAAAAGAGGCATTATGAAAAAGATAATAATAGTTTTAATAATATTTATATTTCTTAGTGGTTGTACTAATAATAGTATTAAAAATGAAGTTAATGTACTTAATTGGTCATCATATATTCCATATCAAGTAATAACTGATTTTCAAAATGAAACAGGTATTAAAGTTAATTATGGGACATATTCATCTAATGAAGAATTACTTGCCAAAATATCTTCTTCTAAAGAGGGTACTTATGATTTAATATTTCCTAGTGATTATATGATAGAACTAATGATTAGTAAAAATATGTTAGATAAAATAGATACATTTAGGATATATAACATTAATAATATAAATCCATTATTCTTAAATCAAGAATTTGATATGTTCAATGAATATTCTCTTCCTTTTTTAGCAGCAACTAGTGTTTTATGCGTTAATAGAGAACATATTAAAGATAATATAGTTAAGTATAATGATTTATTAAACCCAAAATATAAAAATAATATAGTTTTATTAGATGATCAAAGAATAGTTATAGGAATGGCTTTACAAGCTAATGGATATAAAATGAATGAAACTAATGAAGACGCTTTAAATAAAGCAAAGAATTGGTTATTAAATATTAATCCAAATGTTAAAGCATTTGATAGTGATAGCCCTAAAACATTATTAATTACTAATGAAGTTGATATTGGTGTTATATGGAATGCAGAAGCAACTATTGCTAAAAGTTATAATGATAATATAGAAATAATATATCCAAGTGATGGATTTGCTATTAGTTTAGATAATTATGCAATAGTAAAAGGTGCCAAAAATAAACTTAATGCTTATAGATTTATAGATTATTTATTAAGAGATGATGTTCAACAAAAAATAATTGAAGAATATCCATATATAAATACAACAATAAATAATATGAATTTAAGTTATGAAGAATTAAATTATATATTAGAGCATGGTTCTTATGTTAAAAATATAGGATTTAATATTTCTAAATATGATAAAGTTTGGGCTCAAATAAAATAATTTACAAATAAAGAATAAAAAGTTATAATTATAATAGAGCATAGTATAAATGATATGTTTTTGGAAGGAGGTGAATGTGTGAAGGGCAATTTTGTTGATACTCAAGATTTTTCTAAAGAAGAGATATTAAGAATGAAGAATTTAGGTATTAAGATTAAAAAGTATATTAAGTCTGGTAAATACTTAGATGTACTTCATCATAAAACATTAGGTATGGTTTTTGAACAAAAGTCTACAAGAACAAGAGTTTCATTTGAAACAGCAATGACTCAGTTAGGTGGACATGCTCAATATTTAGCTCCTGGACAAATTCAATTGGGTGCGCATGAGAGTTTATATGATACTGCTAAAGTATTAGGAAGATTAACTGATATCTTAATGGCACGTGTTATAGAACATAAATCAATAGTTACTCTAGCAGAACATGCTGGTGTTCCAGTTATTAATGGAATGAGTGATTATAATCATCCAACTCAAGAATTAGGAGATTTAATTACTATTTATGAACATAAACCAGCCGATAAAAAATTCGAAGATTTAAAAATAGTGTTTTTTGGAGACGCAACTCAAGTATGTGCTAGTTTAGCAATGCTAACTACACATTTAGGAGGTCACTTTGTTCAATATGGACCTAAGGGATTCCAATTAAATGAACATTTTCAAGAAATATGCAAAAAGAATTGTGAAAAATCTGGGGGAACATTCTTAATTACTGAAGATGAAGATGAAGCATTAAAAGATGCTGACTTTATCTATACAGATGTATGGTATGGATTATATGAATCTGAATTACCAGAAGAAGAAAGAATGAAAATATTCTATCCAAAATATCAAGTAGATATGGCTAAAATTAAAAAAGCCAGTCCAACAGTTAAGTTTATGCACTGCCTTCCAGCAACAAGAGGAGAAGAAGTTACAGATGAAGTAATGGATTCTGAGTATTCTATTGTGTTTGATGAAGCAGAAAATAGATTAACTGCTATGAGAGCATTACTTGTATATTTTATGGGTAAAGAAGAAGAAACATTAAAAATTATAGAAAATAGGTAGGAGAAAAAATGGAAAAGAAGAAAAAATTTAGATTGTTTGATGCCATTTTAGGTACTGTTTGTTTAACATTAGTTTGTGAGTCAGTTATGCCTACAGCAGCTATTGGAAACACTCAATACTTTTGGTGGATCTTATTATTAATTGGCTTTTGTTTACCTTACGGAATGATTACTGCTGAACTTGGTACAACTTATCCAAGTGAAGGTGGTATGTACGAGTGGGTAAAAAGAGCATTTGGTCCTAAATGGGCTGGACGTGTTGCATGGAACTATTGGGTTAACTTCCCATTATGGATTTCATCACTTGCTGTTGCTGTAACAGATATAGTAGCAGGAATGTTTAATCTTGAACTTAGTATTTGGGCATTGTTATTAATTCAACTTGGATATGTTTGGCTAGTAACATTCTTAAGTACTAAGAGAATAGGTGAAAGTAAAGGCGTTGTAAATATTGGTACTGCATTTAAAGTATTCCTATTATTAGGAATTGGTCTTTTAGGAGTTTATACTGTTATGAAGACTGGTAATAGTGCTAATCCAATTACAAGCTTTAAAGATTTATTACCTGATTTATCATTGAATATTGATACAGGTTTACCATTTATTTCTATTATTTTATTTAACTTTATGGGATTTGAAGTAGTAGGAACTTGGGTAGACGATATGGATGATCCTAAGAAACAAATACCAAAAGCATTAATTTTTGGTGGATTATTAATGGCTATATTCTATATCTTACCAGCTACAGGATTTAATATTGCGCTAGATCCAGAAGTTGTTGCTGAAATGGATCCTGAAAATGTAGTTGAAGTGTTAACTTCATTATTTACTAGTGCTGGAATTGGTGCTGGATTAATGAACACATTAGTAATTATTTGTGGATTTATGTTTATTTATACATTTATTGCTAATATTGCATCTTGGTCATTCGGAGTTAATGAAGTAGCTAAATATGCTGCTGATGACGGAAGTTTACCAAAAGGATTTAGTCGTGTTAATGAAGAAGGAGTTCCTGCAAGAGCAGCTGTAATTAATGGTGTAGTAGCATCAATTATTTGTATTGGTGGAATCATTGCTAGTGCAATTAGTGAAGACTTTAGTGCATCATTTAGCTTATTCTTCTGCTTAAGCTGGATTACATTATTAGTTGGTTATATTCCAATGTTCTTAGCATTCTTAAAACTTAGAAAGACAGATCCAAATGCTGAAAGACCTTATAAAGTTCCAGGTGGAAAAGTTATGATTAAAATAGCTGCAATTGTTCCATTTGTAATTTTAATTGCTGGAGTTCTATTCACACTATTCGGTGATTTTACACTAGAATATCTTATGGATAATATTCCACTATTAATAGGTGTAGTAATATCATTTATACTAGAAGAAATATTTGTTGCAAGAATTAAGAAAAAATAAAAATAATTAAGGAATCCTAAATGGATTCCTTATAATCAATAGGAGGAAAAATGAAAAGAATAAAAGATTCAACTCCAAAAGCTGATGGATTCAGAATGCCTGGTGAATTTGAAAAACAATCTGGTGTATATATGCTTTGGCCACAAAGAACTGATAATTGGAGAAATGGTGCCAAACCTGCTCAAGAAGTCTTTGTAAAAGTTGCTAGTACTATTGCTAAGTATGAGCCAATGACAATGTTAGTTAATCGTGATCAATATGCCAATGCTAGAAATATGTTACCGGATAATGTTAGAGTTATAGAACTTTCTAACAATGATTCTTGGGCTAGAGACACTGGTGCTACATTTGTAGTTAATAAAAAAGGCGAATTGAGAGGAATTGATTGGGGATTCAATGCATATGGAGGATTTTATGATGGAATTTATTTTCCATGGGATTTTGATGAATGTATTGGTCAAAAAATGAGTGAACTTGAAGGTGTTGATTATTATCAAATAAGAGACTTTGTCTGTGAAGGTGGTTCTTTCCATGTTGATGGAGAAGGAACTTGTATGGTAACAGAAGAAACATTATTAAGCCCTGGAAGAAATCCTAATTTAAGTAAAAAACAAATTGAAAAAATATTAAGAGATTACTTAAATGTTGAAAAAGTATTATGGATACCAAAAGGATTATATAATGATGTTGATACTAATGGACATGTTGATAATATATGTGCATTTGTAAAACCTGGAGTAGTTGTACTTGCATGGAGTGATGATGAAAAAGACCCTCAATACAAGATAAGTAGAGAAGATTATGCTTATTTAAGTAGTGTAAAAGATGCTAGAGGACGTAAATTAGAAATACATAAATTATATTGTCCATCTCCTCAATATATTACTAAAGAGGAAAGTGGTGGAATAGATTATGTTGAAGGAACTCTACCTCGTAATACAGGAGATAGAATGGCAGCCTCATACGTAAATTATTTAACCGGTAATGGATTTATTGCTCTTCCAGTATTTAATGATCCAATGGATAAAAAAGCTATTGAAACACTACAAGCATTATATCCAGATAGAAAAATAGAACCTATTTATGCAAGAGAAATCTTACTTGGTGGTGGTAATATACATTGTATTACACAACAAGTTCCTGCAAGAAAATAGTGTAAAGAAGAAGAAATATTAAAAAATTTCTTCTTTTTTTATGCTATAATTCAATTGTATGGATGATTTATGGTTCTGGACAATTCAACTTATAGGAATAATAGCTTGGTTACTTATAGTATTTAGTTATTATAGAAAAAATACTAATAAAATATTAGTATTTCAAATATTATCTACAGTATTATGGTGTCTACATTATTTCCTTTTAGGCGCATATAGTGGTTTATTTATATGCATGTTTGAAGTGCTTAGAGATTCATTATATTATAAAACTGATGCTGATGATTATATATTCTTAGGATCAGTTCCTATATATATTATTTATGGTATAGCGACATTCTCGGGAATAATAGAATTATTACCAATATTCTCAAGTACTATAGATGGATTTACATTAACTAAACATAAAAAAGTAGTTGTAATTGGTGCAATAATTTCATATACAATTTGGGTAATATATGATTTTGCTGTTAAATCATATGCAGGAGCATTAACAGATGGAATAGTATGTATATCAAATATATCAATTTTATTATTTGATAAAGATTTATTTAAAGGAAAAAGAATTAGAAAATTATAGAAAGTTAATCTTTCTATTTTTGTTTGCTATAAAAAGAATAATTTATTTGTTATAATTAATTAAGAGGTAGTTTTTATGACATTAAATGATAAACAAAAAGAAGCAGTTAACCATGGAGATGGTCCATGTCTTGTTTTGGCAGGAGCAGGTTCTGGTAAAACACGTGTATTAACTCAAAGAATAATTAGATTAATTGATGATGGAGTAAGTCCTTATAATATATTAGCTATAACATTTACTAATAAAGCTGCTAAAGAAATGAGGAGTAGAATAGAAAACGAAATGGGTTCTGTAGCAGATTCCATTTTTATTGGAACTTTCCATTCTTTTGGACTTAGAGTATTAAGAGAAAACTATAAAGATATTGGATATACATCTAATATTACTATTTTAGATACAGATGATGTTAAAGCATTAATAAAAAGAATATTAAAAGATAATGGATATGATATTCAAAGTTATGATATTAAATATATAATGAACAGAATAAGTTCTGCTAAAAACGATGGCATAACTCCAACTGAATTTTCTAAATTGTTTTTAAGAGAAGATGATAAAGTAATATCATTTGTATATGAAAAATATTTAAAAATTTTAAAAGAAAATAATTCTGTTGACTTTGATGATTTATTATTAAAACCAGTTGAATTGTTCAAGAAAAATAAAGATGTTTTATCTAAATATCAGGAAAGATTTAAATATATATTAGTAGATGAATATCAAGATACTAATGGTATTCAATATGAATTATGCAAGTTATTATCTAAAAGGTATAATAATATCTTTGTAGTAGGGGATGCTTCACAATCTATTTATTCATGGAGAAATGCTGACTATAAAAATATATTAAATTTCGAAAGAGATTATGAAAATGCAACTGTTATATTATTGGAAGAAAACTATAGAAGCACTAATAATATTTTAAAAGCAGCAAATTCTGTTATTAAAAATAATACTGAAGGAAAAGCATTAAATCTGTGGACAGATGTTGGTGATGGAGAAAAAGTTGACTATATAAGAGTAGAAGATGAAATCAAAGAAACAGAATTTGTAATTAATAAAATAAAAGATTTAGTAAGTCTTGGATACAATTATAGTGATTTTGCAGTTCTTTACAGAACTAATGCTCAAAGTAGAATTTTAGAAGAAAATTTTGTTAGAGAAAATATTCCATATAATATTATTGGTAGTTATTATTTCTATGCTAGAAAAGAAATAAAAGATTTAATAGCTTATTTGAATTTAGTATATAACAAAAATGATTCAGTAAGTTTAGAAAGAGTTATTAATACTCCTAAAAGAGGTATAGGCACTAAAACAATAGATGGCATTAGACAAAAAGCATTAATGAATAATGTTAGTATGTTTGATGCTATAGAAGAAGGGAAAGAACTAGCTTTTAAAAACTTAATATTAGAGTTGCAAGAAGATGTTAAGAATTTGGGATTAAGTGATTTCATAGAAGATGTTTTGGTAAAGACTGGTATAAGAGAAGAATATGAAAAAGATAGTTCTTTAGAAGGTGAATCTAGAATAGAGAGTTTAAATGAATTTAAAAGTATAGCATTAAATTTTGAAGATAATGGTATATATGATTTAGAAACATTTTTAGAAAATATTCTTTTAGTTAGCGATGCTGGTCAATATAAGGAAGATAAAGATAGTGTTAATTTAATGACATTACATTCTGCTAAAGGACTAGAATTTAAAGTAGTATTTATAGTGGGCATGGAAGAAGGAATATTCCCTCATATGAGAAGTTTTGAAAGCTTAAGTGAACTAGAAGAAGAAAGAAGACTTTGTTATGTAGGAATTACTAGAGCTAAAATAAAGCTATATTTACTTGGATGTTTAAGAAGAACATTATATGGTTCTACTACTTCTTCTATGGAAAGTAGATTTATTAAAGAAATTGATCCTAGTGTATTAAATGAAATAAATAAAACAAGTTCTAAAAAAATAGAAAGAAAAGTTAATCTAAATGAAATGTATAATACAGATGAATCAGTTGAAATCAAACAAGGAGATAATGTTAAACATACTATTTTTGGTGAAGGAGTAGTTACAAGAGTTAATGGGGATTTAGCTACTATAGCATTTAAATATGGTATAGGCGTAAAAACTATTGCTATTAATCATAAATATTTATCTAAAATTGACAATAATTAATATTGTGTTATAATAATAGCCATTAATGGGGGATAGTTATGGATAAAGAAAAGAAAAGAATACTTGATGAAATTGTTAAATATGCAATAGAGGCAAAACCATATTTAAATACAAGAGACGGAAATGCAAGTATTAGTATTGGAAAAATTAATTATTATGATGATGATTTATTAGTAATTAACAAAATAGTAAGAATGTTAGAATTAGGTTTAATAGATGAAAAAGAATACTATAGATTAATGGAATTATATTATGATTATACTGCATTAGAAGAACAACTAGATTATATATATTTTTCAAGACAATATGGTGAAGAATGTGAAATTGATGATCAGACAGAGCGCGAAATGCATAAATTATGTAGCGAAAAAGAAGCAGAATTGGAAAAATATCAATTACTTTCTTGGTATGTAGAGCCATCATATTTAATGGACTCATCAATCAAATTGGTTTTTAGTAAAGAGAAGTAAAAAATTACTTCTTTTTTAATATACTAATCTATTATAAAATATGTTATAATCTTTTATAGTAGAGAGGTGTTTATATGTCATTCATAGATGATTTAAAAAATAGAGCCAATCAGAAAAAAGGAAATGTATTTATTAAAAGTTTAAAAGATAAGAATGAAACTGAAGTAAAACAAGCTTTTTTAGACAATGAAGATTTACATAGTAATGAAATAGTTTTAAGTCATTTATTTTTTAACTATACCTCTTTAATCAATATGTTACCTTTAGAATTTCAGATGAGTATGATTAATAGTAACTTATCTATGTTTAAATATGGATCAAGCGAAGCTAAAAAATCATTAGTAAGTAATTGGTTAAAAGATAATAAATTCTTTATGAATACTAAAACTATCGATTTAGATAATGAAGAATATGAAGAATACCTATGTATGTATTTTAATCAAATAGAAGACATTCCTAAATTATTTATGGATGATTTATATAATGTAATAAATATCTTGTCTAAACATGATATGAAGAAAACAGAAGAAATAATTTCTAGTATAAGTGATAAGTTTACAGATAGACAATGGGAATTTATATTGAAAGTAAATCCTGCTTTCATACAATATGCATCTCAAGAAATTCAAAATAATTATTCTGATCAAGATGAATTTATTAATTATATTAGTGGAGAAGCTAGAAATAAATATATAAAAAATCAATTAGAAAAAATATCAGGAGATATTAATTTAATAAAAAATGTTCCCATAGATGTGCAAAGAGAGTTTATAATCTCTAGTCCTTATATGATAAATTATATTGATGAAGACTTATTAACAGAATTATTAAAATATGATATTAGTTTAATTAAATATGTTAATATCTCATCGTTTAAGAATACTGAAGTAATATATAGTGTACTTGAAAATGTTGTTAAAAAAGATATAAATGAAATTATAGATATATTTATTGATAAATGCTTATTAAATGCTAAAGGAAAACTATATAGATTTGATAAAAAGAGTAATAATATAAGTTATCAAACCACTAAAAGATTAATAAGAATAATTCAAAGATTATCTATTTCAGATATTATAAGATTAATAGATATAGATGTTAATTATTCTTTAGCATATATAGTACCACTATATAATGAAAGTTTAGAAAAAGAAGAAAAAGAAAGTATTATATTAGATGCTAACTCTAGATGTTTAAATTTATTTAAAGAATACTTTGGCGAAGATATTTATACTAAATATTATAAAATTATAAATAAGATATATAATGAATATATATCTAATATACAAAGATATGATTGGACAACAGATTATAATTCAATATTAGATATCTTTAAATTGTTATTTAATAAAAAAATTATTCTTAAAAATAGCACTGAAAAACTTAGTGTATTTGTTGGCATGATGCTTCTATATAAAGGAAAAGAAAGTTATAATACTGCTAGTGCATCTAAAAAACTATTAAATGATTTATTAAAGAATGCGTATAATAGTGAAATAACTTTAGATAGTGAATTGTATGATATTATGTCATTAGAGATTCTTGATAGTAGATTATCATTTTTGAGCAAAGAATTATTAATAGATATATCCAAATATAATTATATGAATATGTCTACATTATTATATATAGTTAAAGATGATGAAAATCGTAAATTATTTAAACATTATTATGAAATATTAAGCTCTATTTATAAAGATGGTAAAGAAACATTGTTAACAGCAATTGAGAATTTTACATATTATAAAGATATATTAAGTGATATTCAAGATAAAGATTTAAATGATAGTGAAGAAAATAATTTAATAAGACTATTAGTATCTAATGGTAATTATTTAAATATTAAAAAGAAAGAAGAATTATCTTCATATGATATAGCATTATTAAAACAATTAATGAGTGATTGGAATAATAATACAGATGACATTATAAGAAAGAATTTAATGTGTAATTACTTATTCAATAAACCTTATAATGAAAAAGGTGATACTTTATGGTTAGAACTAACTACCATAAAGAATTATTGTGATATATGTGATATAGATGTTATTGAAGAATTAAATGTATTTTCTAATGAAGAAATACAAGTAATAGCCATGATTAAATTAATGTTTAGTATTACTGATCCTGAACTTTTAATAGCTTTCTTAGATAATGTATTAAGTGAAAAAATGGATATAAATATAGTATCTATTATTAATATATTTAATAAATTAAAAGAACATAGAACAAGGATAATTAATAAACAAATAGTTAACCTTAATGATATAGAAAATTTATATAATAGTAATTCTAGTGCAGTTGAAAAAACTGAATTAAGTGGGGTAACTATATATAAATTTCATAATCAAGATTTTAGATTATTAACATCATATAGTAATGATGGTATTCATTATGATTTAAAGTATATTTCTGGTATTAATAGTAACTGCTATGGCTATAATGAATTGGTTGAAGACAGTACATATAGATTATCATCATTTGGTGATGAGACTATTATTAAATTTAATAAAGATAGAAAAAAAGATAATAAGATGATTCCTGATTTTATATTAGCTAAAGATTTAAATGAAACTATATTACAAACAGCTAGAAATAATAATTTGGTAGTTATTTCATTGGAGGGAAATCAATATGAAGGATATTAAAAATAAAATTAATAATTTAAAAAATAATAATGATACTTTAAAATCCTATGTGAATGCATTTAAAAAAATAAGTAAAACAAAGGAATTGTTTAAAAATAATCCTGACTTTGATAGACTAAAAGAAAAGAAAAAGAATATAGATGAATAACATGAAAAACAAAATAATAGAAATATTAAATGAAGTAGGCATACATAAAGTTGGCTTTTGTAATACACATAATATAATTATAGATTATAGTAAATATGATTTGCAAAAAGAATTAGGATATAAATGTTCTTTCCAAGTAGGTAATATTAAAGATAAGGATTTAACTTCTGAAAGATATAAAATATATAATACTGTTATAGCAGCATTATTACCTAACAAAAAAGTAAACTATAGCGATAAAAACAAAGTATACTTTAGCTCAGTTGCAGTAGGTAAAGATTATCATTTAGTACTTAAAAACAAATTAAAAAATGTGGGTAGATATTTAAAAAAAGAAGGATTTAAATATGAAATATTTGTAGATAATAATCCTTTAGATGAAAAAGCTTTAGCATATAATTGTGGATTAGGTTTCTTTGGAAAAAATAATTTATTAATAAATCCTGAATATGGCTCATATTTTAATATAGGAATTATATTAACAGATGCAGTTATAGAAAGTGATAATATAATAAGAGAAAGCTGTGAAAATTGTAATTTATGTATTAAAAATTGTCCTAGTGGAGCACTAAATAATAAAGGTATATTAAATTCTCAAAAATGTTTAAGTTATTTAACTCAAAAAAGTAAATTAGATAATATTAATACCGATAATTTTAATAATTGTATTTATGGATGCGATAAATGTATGAGTGTATGCCCATATAATAAAAATATTGAGTATTCTAATTATAATGGTATTGATATCGATGAATTCTTAAATATGAGTGAAGAAGAATTTAATGATAAATATAAATCTAGTGCAGTTCTATGGAGAGGTAAAAAAGTATTAGATCGTAATATAGGTATATATTTAAAAAATCTAGATAAATAATTAATAATATGATAAAATATACTTGTGGAGGCTATATGGTTAATAAAAAGAGTGAAGAAAGACAAATTCCATTTAAAAACTATGTAATAGTATTGATAGTTTCTGTGCTTGTTATAATTGCCGCTTTATACGCAAGATCATTTTATATGAGATATCAAGCAAGTAAATTAAATATTAGTTATTTTGTAAGCAAAAAAGTTAATGAAATAACAAAAGATGATATGGAATTTAGTTTATCTGAATATAGAGATGCAGTTCTTTATGTAGGCTATACAGGTTCTAGATCAGTATATGATATGGAAAAAAACATATATAAAGAATTAGAAAAAAATAATTTAATAGATATAGTAGTATATTTTAATGCTACTGGTCTTATGGAAAATGGTGAATATCTAGAAATATTAAAGAAAAGATTCCCTGAATTAAAAGAAGAAATAAATACTATACCATTAATAATCATAGTTAAAGATGGTAAAGGTATAGAAGTTATTAATAGTGAATTTGAAAAAATAGATTACAAAGAATTAAGGAAGGTTATAAAAAAGAATGAAATTGAATAATTCATTCTTTTTATTTACACACTAATTATAATAATATTGAGTTT
Source organism: uncultured Eubacteriales bacterium (assembly GCA_900313815.1). Taxonomy (GTDB): domain Bacteria; phylum Bacillota_I; class Bacilli_A; order RF39; family UBA660; genus CAG-1000. The sequence continues at coordinate 11,885 of OMST01000064.1, read as the reverse complement.
TTAATGAAATATGTGATAATATATATATAGTATTATAGGAGACTATGTCATGAAAAAATATATTGTTTTAACAATTATTAATTCATCAATTGTTTATAGTTTTAGAGAAATAACAGGTGATGAAAAAAAGTTTGTTAATAAGAATACTATTAATAATAGTTCTCTTTTTTATACTTTAAATTATTTTAAGAAAAATGTATTTAAAATATCTAATTTAATAAAGAAACAATCATTTAAAATAGATATGTTAATTATTAAACAATTAGTTACTTTTGAATATGCTGTCAATTTTATGAGGGGATTTGATATTAATTATTTAAAATTAGATTATCCCTCTACAATAGGATTAGAAGATTACAAATTATTTTTAAGTATTAAATCATTAAAACTAATAGACTGTTATTACATGCCTAAATTTATGATAGATAAATTTGTATCTATGGGAGTACAAATAAATCTATATAATTATAATAAAGTATCTGACAGGTTTATGTTACAACAGGATTCTTTTGATTATGAAACATTATATTATAGAAAGACGCTTGATATTAAAGAAGAATATCCTGGATTATTAGATGATGTTAAAGAATTTTTAAGAATTAATTATAATTTGAAGTCTATAAATATATATATTTTTTCAAAAGATATTATTTCTCAAATAATAGATTTAGTTAAAAATGATGAATCTAGAAACATAATAGTATTTTTACATCAAGGATATGATAAAGGCAACTTTATTGTAAATAATTTTGCATGGTTAAAAGAATTAAATAAGACTTGTAAGAAAGAATATATGTGTGAGTTTAGAATAGTTTATTCTAATTCATTTCTTAAAAACAATTTATTTAAACAACTAACATTCAATAATTTAAAACTTATTGCTTCATTATGTATATATGTTAGCTTAGTTTCTTTGATAATTATTAAGTCTTATGATTATATTGATAAATTAAGTGTAAATAAATTAAATACTGATATTATTGGTAATACTCTTGCTAATAATGATAATAATGAAGAGGATACTACTGTTGTTCCTGCTCCAGTTGAAGAAGTGGTAGAAGAACCAACGTTATCTGAAAGAGAACAAATGAAATTAAATTATACATTTGAAAAAGTATTTTCTAATTTAAAAAGTATTAATAATGAAACAGTAGGTTATTTAACAATAAATGAAACAGAAGTTGCTTATCCAGTTGTTCAACATGATGATAATGTATATTATTTAAAGCATGATTTCTTTAAAAAATCTAAAAGCGTTGGATGGATATTTATGGATTATAGAAATAATTCTAAAACATGGGATGATAATACTATTATATATGGTCATTATTCAAGCGGCAGTGGTATAATGTTTGGGTCTCTAAAAAATATTTTGAGTTCTAAATGGAGAAGTAATAGTGAAAATATGATATTTAGTTATGATACGGAAAATGAATCATATAGGTTTAAAATATTTGCTGGATATAAAATAGATTATACAACTGATTATTTAGTAACAAATTTTGAAAATGAAGATGAATTTAATGAATTTGTAAAAATGATTAGAGATAGAAGTACATTCAGTACTAATGATGAATTAAAATATGGAGATAAAATATTAACTTTATCTACATGTGCTGGGGGTAATAATAGAAGAATGGTTATTCATGCTGTTATGATTAAGGAGGAACAAGAATGAAAAAATTATTATTTTCTTTACTGGTAATATTTATATCTATATCTTATATTAATGCTAGTTGTAACTATGAAAAATATCAACAGCATTCCCAAATAGCAGGTAATATTACTTATGAAACTCAATACGATGAGAACAATAAAACATATTCTATAACATTCTATAATGTATATGATGGAGTATATATATCATATAATAATTCTTCTTATCATGCTGATTCTAATAATGAAATAATAATTAGTGATATAAAAGAGGGGGAAAAAGCAAGTTTTACTATTTCAACACCACTTGATGATTGCAAATCTTACATGAAAAATATCACAATAACATTTGATTATTATAATTCATATTATTATGATAGTAGATGTGATGAATATAGAGACAAATTAAATATATGTAGTGAGAAATTCTTACAATTTAAACCTAATGAAACTTTATTTAAATCTATAATAGAAAATTACAATTCTTCATTCAAAATTGAAAAAAAAGAAAAAGTAGAGGAAGAAAAAACTGTTCTAGATAGTCTCAAAGAAATATTATTTAATTGGGGAATTCCTGTAATAATAGTGATTGTAATTTCATTAATTACTTCTAGTTTATTTAAAGCAAGATTAAGAAAAATTAAACATGGAATTTAATCTATTCAAATACTAAAATATATGTTATAATTTTAGTAGAGAGTAGGTGTCCTATGTCAAAATTAAAAATTTTATTATGTATTTTATTAATGTTTGTGTTTACCACAAACATTTTTGCGTCCTGTGATAATGATGAAATATTACATATGGCAGATGATGTTTTATTAGGATTTTTGGATGATAAAGATTTAAACTATCAAGGAAAAAATGATGATGGAGAAACAGTGACATATACACTTCCAAGAGAATATGGCTATGTACTTGTGTTATATCCATATTATCCTAAACTTAGAATGGAAGTTATTGATAAAGATACTGGAGAAAAGTACCCTGTAGTATATAGCTATAAATATTTTACGGATATTATGGGAACTTCATATCATTATGAAGATAGACACTATACTATTAATTATTATTCTAATGATGAGAATGCTTGCTATGGAGAATTATTAAGAACTTTTGATTATACTGTACCCGCTTTTAATAATTACAGTACAACTACATTTTGTGAAGAACACCCTAATACTGAGTTATGTCAAGTATATACCAATACAGAAGATATGACTGTAGAAGAAATAGAAGAAATGAAAGAAAGTATATCTAAAGAAGAAATGAATTCACTTCAGATTGCTTTGTTATATATTAAAAAATACTGGATATATGTATTATTACCAATAATAATTGTTTCAATATACTATAAAATAAGAATTAACAGTTATAAAAGGAAGGCAGAGCAAGAATGAAAAATAAGATTTTAATATGTTTATTAATTTTACTTGTATCTATATTGTGGATAAAAGACATCTTTGCGGCTTCTTCTGAAGTTCAAGTTTCTGAGTCTGAGGTTAAATGCGTAGATACATCAGAAGATGACCGAACATCCAATGGTAAAAACATTATTATCAGATGGACTAATGATACTGAAACCGTGGGATATGTTAGTACTAGTTGTACGGAAACTACAAAAACTACTCAAACCCCTTCCGGTATAAAAAATACGCAAAGTGAAGCTAAGAGTGCCTGCGAAGCAGCCAGAAGTAGTGATCCTGCTTGTTCAGATCCATGTGCCAATAGATCCGATAAAGATAAATGCCGAGGGGGAAGCGCATGCGGTCCGTGTTCAGTCACTGAAAAAACCGAACAGGAGATAGTTGACGAAGTACAAGAGACAATTATAAATGAATTTATGTGCAATATTCCTCCTATGAATCTTAAGCCTTGTTGCATTACTAAAACGTGCACTAGTTCTGATTTACCTTCTTCAAGTAGTTCAAGCACTTATTATGGCATTTCCAACAGTAAATCTAGCAGTAAATCTAGCAGTAAATCTAGCAGTAAAGCTAATGGTACTGGAGTATCTAAACCAAGTAGTAAACCAAGTAGTACCCCAGTTTCAAGATCTTATGCACAGCCATCAAGACCTGGAGGAGGTCGTTTTAATCAAGCAGCCTATATTAGGTATGCTGTAACTAGTCCTATTGCAAAGGATCTTCGAAGTCAAAATAATATTGAAGATGCTGGAGGCGGAAGCGGTTCTGGATCAGGTGGTAGTTCCAAAGTATATAAATGGTCATATACCGTTACTAAATGGGTTGTAAAAGATGGAGCACAAGCTAAAACATGTAATATAAAGGCTGAAGCAGCCAAATATGTAACTGTAACAGGTAAAACAAATACTAGCGGTGATCCTGCGTATTGTTTACAGCCGGGAGCTTACGGAGCTGGTGACGGAATTGAGTATTCGCTAGATTCTACATTTGATATATCACTATGTACTGATTCATTGCATAGAAAAAGTTCAAAGCCATATGATATGAGATGCGGTTTAGCCGTAATATTACATCAAGCCATGTATCAAAAGGATTCTAGTGGAAAAGAGGTATATAAGCCAAATCAGTATTCATATGGAACAATAACATATGCTTTAAGGCTTTGGAGCGCTCAACACAGTGATTTTAAAAACAACCCATGGTATGCCATTGAAGATAATGGAAATTATTCAACCGAATTAAATGACTATACTTTTGTAGCTTCTGAAAACTATTATAAAAAAACTGCTCAAAAGATGGAAGCTGGTACATGGACTAAGACTATGGTGACTAATAATCATATTTTGGGTTGCAAAGGTAGTAGCAATTGTAAAATGACCAATGTTTATACATTGTATAGAGAAGCAGTTAAGGCTGAAGATCCAAACTATTTTAAACAAATAATTAATGTTAATCCTGATATGCCAAAAACCACATATTTACAATCAACATATACAACGGGTATGACAATAATAGATTTACCTGAATCAATCGCAGCAGAAGTAACCGCTTGTTCAGATATTAAAGCTGCTAATTGCGGTATTCATGCTGAATATACACTTACTGAAAAAGGAACCAATATAACAAATCAAGTATTAAAGGGAGGTTCTTGTTATTATTACACATTAGAAAGTAATGGAAGTGAGAAAGAAAGATCGGAATCATATTGTAAAGGAAAAGCAATATGCAGAATAAAATGCGAAGTAGAGACAGAAATTACTCAAGAAACTTGCAAATTATATAAGGGTGAAGTAGATGAACGTAATCAAACATTACCTGTCACTGTTAGAGTTTATGTAGATAATTGGAAGAGAAATACTGGCTATATTAGATTCTATACTGATGCTAAAAAGAAAAAGCATCAAGCAATGATGGTATATGCCAACAAATTAGAAGATTGTGAACAAGGTAGAACCACAGTACAAGCTGATTCTACAGTAATAATAACTCCTCAATGTCCTTGCGATCCTAATAAAAAATGTCTTGGAGCAGATATTACTACAAAATCAAATTTAAATCATACATGTACTGGAGATAGTTATGTTTCATCTTCAGTAACAGATCCAACTATGAATTGTATTCTTAATGCTTGTTATGCTTTTGATAAATCCAAATATGAATACACTAGAGATTATAATGCTAATAAATCAATTTGTAATATTTATTGTACTGATGAAACTAAATTTTATATGCCAGGAAGAACTAGTGTTTATGCTGGTATGCAATTTAGATATGACTTAGGTTCTGAATTAAAACAAAAACTTGATGAATTTAGAAATAGAAATCTAGCAGAAGAAAATAATAAATTAACAGCTGTAATTACTTATAAGAGAAAATGTACTTCTGAAATAGATTATGCTTATTGGCTAGAAGGATTTAAAAAAGCAGTTGACAATAAAGTAAGCGATAAAGAACTTAACGAAATGGTTTATGATTTATATAATTGTAATTTATATAGTCAATCCGATATTCCAGCAACTTACAGAAATGCAAAAACGGCTGTATCAGGGAAAGGCTCTTCTAAAGACTATATGTTAGATGTGGCTAAATGTACAACTGATAGTAAGTGTCCTAGATTATCTGGTTTCGAATATCCTGATGATACATATAAGAGTACACTTGATGTAAGAAATACTACTGGTTTAGTTAATACTAATTTAAATACTACAAAATATTGTAGGGGTAGTAATTGTTATACATATACTAGAAATCAAGAATATGAATTAACTGGTTCTTCATCAACCACAACTGTTAGCTATGGTGGAAAGTCTGTAAATGTGCCTAATAATGATTATGCATCATTTACAATGACAACTGAAAGAGACTATTATCAATCTACAGAATATAAAGTACAAGCTTTAACTGGAAAAGTTGTTAAAGGCAAAGCTGATTCTAAAGATACATCTTACACACAATTACCAAGTAATATATATCCAGTTGGTATTAATGAAGCATCTGGAAATCGTGATATAAAATATACATTTAGTGGAATTAAAGCAGCATCTGGAGATACTTATAAATATACGTGTCAATATAAAGTATTTAATACTACTACACTTTATAACTGCAATTATAAGAAAGCAGATGGAACTATTGATTTAAGTAAATGTAGTACTGATAATCCAACTGTTAAAAATGGTATAGCTGATTTAAGTGAAGTAAACTGGACAAATGATTCATTAAGCGCACAAAATGGATTCTTTGTTAGATATGTTGATGATGAAGATCCATTCCCAGGAGCAGTTATTACTAAAAAAGACGGAAGAATAATTATTAGTACTAGAAATGATAATGGATATACAAATAACTGGGGTACTGAACTTGGTGAAAACATTATTAAGAAGATGAGAAGTATTGGTACTCAAGTATATACTCCAAATACAGAAGAAAATCATAGAGTAGTTACTATTACAATTACTCCACCTGTAGTGGATTTAATTGTTAAATATAATAACAATCAATCAAGCAATGGAGGATATTCTAATCCAACATTAAAGAATTGTAAGTTAGTAAGTGAAGAATCTAATCAATTACCAATGTTTACTGAATGTAAGAGTACATTCTTAAATGATGAATTAAATCAAAGTAAATATAAAAATGCCGGTTTAAAGATTGATTGGAACAACAGTTAATACTATTAAAAAGATTTGAGAAAAAATTCAAATCTTTTTCTATGAAAAAAAATATTGTTGTGTTATAATAAATAGTAGAGAGTAGGTGGAATATGAAAACATTTAAAATCTTTATAGTAGTATTTCTTATGTTTGTATTTACTTTCAATGTAAAAGCTATATGTTCTGATACAGAATTAAATGAATTTGTAAGTAATATGCAACTAGGTTATTCACTAGATAAAGATGAAACAATTGTAGATGAAAATGGAAAGGAGTACTTAATACCTCAAAAGTATGCATATTTAATAAAAATATATCCATATTCAGAGAAAATTAAAGTAATGGTAAAAGATTCATTCTCCAATGAAGCAGAAGAAGCAAAATATAATGAAAATTTGGAGCAATATGTTTATGGTTCTTATATTCATTATAGTCCTAAAACATATACAATAAGTATTTATGGAAATGAAAAATCTTCTTGCCCTAACGCATTGATTTCATCAGCTGAAATTACTATGCCTTCATTTAACGAGTATAGCTTATATTCAGCTTGTGAAAACAATGATGATGAAATGTGTTCAATTGTATATGATTCTTCCAATTTAACAAAAGAAGAATTTGATAAGGCAATGGAAGATAAGGCTGAAAAAAATAGAATCAACAATATGAACTTTTTTGAGAAAGTGGGTTATTATATCAGCAAATATTGGTTCTTTATAGTTGCTCCAATAATTATTATTTCAATTATATATGGCTATAAAATATTAAGTCATAAGAAAAGGATGAGAAAACTATGAAAGACAAATTAGTTAAAATATTAAATGTAGTAATTATTTCTATATGTTTTTTATGCATAGTATATGCTGAAACAACAACTATATCTTGTATACCTGATCCAAATGGTATTGTTAAAATTAAATGGAATGGTAATAGAGATAAAGTTGGTGAAGTTTATACTTGCCATTATCCAATAACAATAGAAACTATCCCAGTAACTGATGGAGAACATTATCATACTGAAGAAGAGGCTGATGAGGCATGTAAAAATCAACCTGAAATAGATTTATGGAGAAAACCAGCATGCTGTGATATAGAAGATCCTAAGAGTTCATGTAAAGGTAGCGCTGCTTGTAAAGAACCTGAATGTATTAAAGAAAAGCATTGTCCAAGTATTACGGGAGCAACAACAATATATATAACAGAAAAATATCATACTTCAGCAGATACTGCACCATATGATACATCATATGGAAGCACAATATTAACTATAAGTGAAGGCTCAAGTGTTAAATGGAGTGGGGGAAGCTACACTACTGTATCTGGTAGTGGAAAATCTGCAACAGTTAAAGCAAAATCAGCGGGTACTGATACTATTTGCGCAGAAACAGAAGATGCTAAAGTATGCGTTCAAATAAAAGTTTCTGTAAACAAAGTGTATGATCCTATTGATAAGCCGGGTAATAATAATACTACTAACACTACTAAAACATCTCCATTTAGAGTTAATTTAGAAAGAGCAAATTTATTTACTGTTGAATCCAACGTATTATCTGAAGGATCAAGCAGTGAAAAGACCGAGTGTTATTATACATGGCATTATGATAAAACAGAAGCTCATAGAATATCTGATAAATGTGAGCCTTCATCTGCCGATGTATATTCATATAGTTATGAATTGGATACTGGAAATGTTACATCTTCCGGTGATCCAGTTTACTGTTTACAACCAGGTGCAACTGGTCCTGGAGTTGCTGGACTTGAATATATTTTAGATAGTAGTTTTGATTTATCTAGCTGTGTTAGCCCATTTAAAAACAAAAATGATCAAAATCGTGTAGAGTGTGGTCTTGCACAAATATTATTCCAAACTGTTAGACCAGCTGATTCAACTGGAGCTACCTATACAACTGAAATAGGGGGAGAAACAGTAACCGGAACTGCAACATCATATGTTTCAAATGGAAAATATAATAATGCAACTATAACACTTGCATTAAGATTATGGATGGCACATTATGGTAAGACACAATATGGACTTAAGCTAGGAGAATCTTCAGAAAACTCTATACTAGATTGGATTCCTAAAGAAAATTTCTATGAAGTAACAGCTAAAGCTATTACTGGAGGTAAAACATATGATACCTCATGGAAGAGCGATTTAAGCAATCAACGAAATTTAATCGTGTGTAGAAAAGGTGAAACACCTGGTCAATGTGATATAGATAAAGCAATTGAATTATTCCATAATGCAGAAAGAGCAGGAAGTGATGCTGATCATCCTTATCTAGGTGGAATAAGTTTTGTAAAAGAAGTACCTGTTATTACTCATACAGAATATGGTTCAAATCATGCATCTAATATAGATGATGCTATTCCAACTGGTGAAACTATTATTGAACTACCTGAAACTTTCGAAACATTAGAAATTGAATGTACTGATGAAGAAATAAAGAATGGCACTTGTGAAAAAATTAAAGTTCAATATTTCTATACTGATTCTAGTGGTCAATTAGTTGATGTAACTGATTTAGTAGTTACTGGTGGATTCTGTAATAAACGATTATGTAAAATTAAAACAACTGGTACTAAATTATGTGACATAATAACAAGTGGAAGAATACGTTCTGTTTTAACTATTAGAGTAACAATAAAAGGATGGTCAAGAAGCAATGGATGGATTAGATTCTATACAGCTGCTAAAAATCCTCAAAAATATCAAAAGATGATATCATTTGCATTTAATTTAGAAAAGTGTGAAACTCAAAACGAGGGAACAGAATCTAAAGATTATATTGAAACTACAACAAGAATTGAATGTCCTTGTTCTCCAGATGATAAATGTAATAATTTAACACCTATAGAACATTTAAGTGCAAATTGTAATAATCCGTCTGATCCTGATTATACAGTTTCAACTATTGAAGGACCTAAGATGAGTTGTATTATGAATGCATGTAATCCATCTGAAAAAGAAACTTATAACTATAATATTAGATATAAAATCAATGATAGAGTATGTAATATATATTGTAAAGATGATGTAACATTCTATATGCCAAATAAAACTAAGGTATATTCTGGAATGCAATTTAGTTATGACTTAGGCAATGTTTTAAAATCAAAAGGAATACTAAAGAATACGGTAAGTGATCAAAAATTAACAAGTGTTGTTATTGTTGAAAGACAATGTACATCTCAAATTAAATATGCTGCATGGAAAGAAGAATTTAACAAGAAAATGGATATTGTTAAATTAACATATGAATCAAAAAACACAAATGCATATAATGCAGCTATAAAAGAAGTATCACAATGGCTATATGAATTACAAAACTGTAATTTCTATAGTAAAAATGATTTAGTTGATCCATATTCTAGTATTAGTATGCCAGAATATGGTACTACAAAAGAATATGCTTTAAGCAGACCATTATGTGAAGGAACTAATGAATGCCCTGCATTAACTGTTACTTATGAAGATAGTGAATATGGCAAAACACCAAAAATAGCTAAGAAAACAGTAGCAATACAAGATGCAGATAAGAATAAAACTTATTATTGTAGTGGAAATAATTGTTATAAATATGATAAGAATAATCCTACAGAAATAAGTGGAAGCAATAGAACTGAAACATTAAAATATTTAATATGTTCAGGCGGAAGTTGTAATTATAGGAACGTAACTGTTCCATCTAACGATTATGCTTCATTTAGAATGATTGCTGAAAGTGATTATTATCAAGCACAAGATTATAAAGCTCAGGCTTATACTGGAAAAGTAAAAGATGGTAGCGTTGATGTAAATGATACTTCATGGACACCTCTTCCAAGTAACTCATATCCAGTAAGTAATTATAATCCAACTGGTTCATATAATATTAATTATAGTTATAAATTACGCGCTAACCAACGTGATAAAACATATAATTATACTTGTAAATATGATGCTTATAATACAACAGTTTTATATGATTGTAATTATAAGAATGAAGACGGAAGCATTGATTTAACTAAATGTAAGAACTCATGTTTTGAAATGAAAGATGGAATTCCAGTTATAAAAGATAATTGTACTAATTGGGATAAAACAGATAGTAAAAACTATGGATTTATATTTAGAAATGTTGAATTAAATGATTTATTCCCTGATGCAGAAATATCTGAACAAAATGGTATTTCTACTAGAGATCCAGGTACTAACTGGGTAGGATATGGTGAAGAAAGAAAACAACATATTAATATAATAAATGATATTAAAGCTTCTGCAGATATAATATTTACTAATGATAAGTATTTAGATTATAGATATGTACTTACACCAGAAGCTATTAAGATGATTAAAGAATATAATGAACAAGAGCGTAATAATGGTGGATACTTAAATGCAACATTAATTAAATGTGAATTAACTATAAATAAAGATAGTGGTTTATATCAATTCAGTGATTGTAAGAGTTCATTCTTAAATGAGTTAAAGAATTCTGCTTACGAACGAGTAGGTGTTCAAGTAAGTGGATCTAAAACAATAAGTAATTAAGGTGGTGTAAGAAATGAAAGAATCATATTGGGCATATTTTTTACTTATATTAGGTATAGTAATAGTACTTGTTATGTTGTTAATACAAAGACTAACAACAACAACAGAAGAAGACTTCTATTTAGGAAGAGAAGTCTTAGAAGCTTCTATGATTGATGCAGTAGATTACGGAACTTATAGAACAACAGGAAAAGTAATAATGTCAGAGCAAAAATTTGTCGAAGTATTCATAAGAAGATTTGCTGATTCAGTAAGTAACAATAAAACATATGAATTAAGTTTCTATGATATATATGAAGATCCGCCAAAAGCAACAGTAAGAATAAGAACAAGTAGTGGAGTAACTGAAGTGGGATCAGAAAATTTCGATGTTAAATTAGATACTACTTTAAATGGTATATTAGAAACAATATATGGAGTAGAAAAAGCTGAATAATTAGTAAATACTATTAATAAAAGGAAGTAGAAATACTTTCTTTTTAATTGTAAAAAATATAATAAATATGATATACTATAAATAGTATAAAAAAAGGTAGAATGGTGAAAGTATGAAAGAATCATATTGGGCATATTTTATAATAATACTAGGCATATCAATAATAACAATAATGA
>OMST01000065.1 GCA_900313815.1 uncultured Eubacteriales bacterium | reverse complement strand
TGTGCTCTAGCCAACTGAGCTATCTCGCCATTTCAAATCAAGTAAATTAATATTAACACATTTACTTGATTTTTACAAGTATTTTTAGTTTAAATCAAAATTAATGTCTTCTTTATTAAGCTTTACATTATATATTTCATTAATATTATAGTCTCCTTTTAATTTTAAAGGAATATAATTATCAGTAAATCCATAATAATATCCATCTATATATTCTTCTATTAATACTTCTACTTCGGTATTAATAAATTTTTCAAAATATTCTTTTTCTAATTCATTTGATAGTTCTATTAACTTTCTTGTTCTTTCTTTAATAATATTTCTTGGTACTTTATTAGTCATTCTAGATGCTACTGTACCATTTCTATCTGAATATGGAAATACATGTATTTTAGCAAATTTAATATTTTTACAATAATTATAGGTATCTTGAAAGTCTGCTTCTGTTTCGCCTGGAAAACCTACTATTACATCAGTTGTTAATGATATGTTTTTTCTATAACTTCTTATCTCATTAACTTTATTTGTAAAATATTCTAGATCGTATCTTCTATTCATACTTTTTAATATTTTATTGCATCCAGATTGTAATGGTATATGTAAATGAGATACAAATTTATTGTTGTTTTTAATAATACTCATCATGCCTTCATCTAATTCAACTATTTCAACAGATGAAAGTCTTATTCTCTTTAATAATTCTATTTTAGATAATTCATTTATTAAATCAGATAATCTTTTACGATCTGAATTATATTGCCCAGTATGAATGCCTGATAAAACTATTTCTTTATGACCTGAAATTACTAAATCATTAACTTCTATAATACACTTATTAAAATCTTTGCTTCTAACTCTACCTCTAACATATGGAATTATACAATAACTACAAAAGTTATTGCATCCATCTTCTACTTTAACAAATGCTCTATGATGTGAACCAAATCTTTTAATTTCCATATCTTCAAATGGTTCATTGCTCATATCTGAAAATTCTATTATTCTTTTATGATCTTTTTCAAACTGTTTAATATATTCAAGAATTTTACTTTTATTTTTATTTCCAATAATAATATCTGCTTTTATTAACTCTTCTATGTTATCTTTTCTGAACTGACAAAAACATCCACATGCAACTACTATGGCATTTGGATTATTTTTTTTAATATTATTTATTGCTTGTTTACTTTTATTATCAGCTGTATTTGTAACAGTACATGAATTTATAATACAAACATCAGCATTTTCAGATACTTCCTTATATCCTTCATTTAATAAACTATTTCTTATAAATTCACTTTCATATGAGTTTACTTTACAACCTAATGTTTTAATATAAAATGTTTTCATTCTAATTTAAGTCTAAACTCCTTAAGTATTTTTAAGAACTCTTCTTCATTTACATAATTCTCTACAGGAGTTATCTCCTTTTCTTCAACTGCTATCTTATTAACTTTAGGTGCTTTAGCGTTTTTAGGTTCTTCTTCAGTATATGTTAATGTAATATTTGAAGCATTTTTTACTAATTGTTCATAACTAATAATAGCTTTTCTTTCTTGCTCATCTTCATATTTTTGAATTATTGCTTGATTATCACTTACGCCTAATTCTTCCATTCTTTCTTTCTTTTTCTTTTCAAGTTCTTCAGAAGATATTACAGCATTTTCTTCTTCACTAGCTTCATATTTTTCAATAATATCATCGTATGTCTCTATAGTTGGAATATTAACTGTTTTAATAAATGATTCATTTTCTTTTACTACATCATCTGGACTAGTAGCCTTTAATGAATCCAAATTAAAATCTTCATCTTTGGATTTTTCTAAAACTAGTTTTCTATCTTTATTTAATAAATCTAAATATTCTTGTCTTATTTTAAATAATGCCACCACTAAAATAAGTATTATTAATACCATAATAATTAAAAATAATAAGAAAGCATCTTCATTTACAAATGTTTCTAAAAATCTAGTAAAATTTTCCATATTAATCACTATCCCTTAAGTATTTGATTATAGATGCAACCATTAAAGGAACCGTCTCTGTTCTTAGAACATCTTTACCTAATGAAGTTTTAATAAATCCTTTATTAGATAAATTTATTTCTTCTTCTTTAGATAGTCCTCCCTCTGGTCCAAATACTAATGATATTGTATCATTACAATTATCAAGTGTTAATATACTTGATATTGATTTGACATCTCGTTTGTCAAGTGAACACATTATATTTACACTTTTATCTGCTTCTATATTTTTAACTTCTATAATGTTTTCTAGTATTGGTTTTTCTATTCTATATGATTGTTCTGAAGCTTCTTTTATAATTTTATTCCATCTAATTAGTTTTTTATCAAAATCTTTTTTATTTAATTTATATTTGCAGTGGCTATACATAACAACAACAAACTCAGTAACACCTAGTTCAGTTCCATGTTGAAGTATAAAACTCATTTTATCTTCATTAAGTAATGGTACATATATTTTGATATCATTTAATTTTTCATTTTCTTTAAAAACTTCTTGTATATCTGCTGATAATAAATCCTTATTTAATGTACAAATATAGCTTTTATTATCATAAACAACAATTATATTATCATTTTCATGCATTCTCATAACATTCTTAATATGATTTAGATCATTATTGTTTAGTTTAATAGTGTTTTTATCTTTTGAAATGCCAAAATATTGCTGCATATTTACCTCCTTTACTTAAGAGTTACTATAGTTTCTCCGTCATTAAATATATTAATTTTATATTCTAACACTCTTTTATCTTTTTTTAAATAATCATGTGTTGATTTTTTTAATATACCTTCCCCTTTTCCATGTACAATAATTAATTTATTAGCTTTAATTCTAATACAATTATCTATAAAATTGTCAATCATTGCTTGTGCTCCATATCTATCAAATCCATGTATATCTAAAATAGGAGCATTATATAAAAACGGATCTATTCTTTTCATATAAAAACCTCATTACATATTATACATATAATGAGGTTAAAATTCAATTACTTACTTAAAGCAGCAACTAAATCAGCTTTTTTCATTGAAGAAGTTACTTCAATATTCTTTTTAGCACATAAATCTTTTAATTCAGCTACTGTTAATTTAGAATAATCAGTTTTATCAAAAACTGTTTTAGCAACTTTTTCTTCTACAGCTTTACTTTCTTTAACAGGAGCTTTTCCTTCTAAAGCATCTTTAGCTAATTTAACTAATTTAGTAAATTCTTCTGGTGCGAAGATTGCAAGTTCACTTAACATTTTTCTATTAATTTCAATATTTGCTTTCTTTAAACCATTAATGAATTTAGAATAAACTATATCATTACTTCTACAAGACGCATTAATTCTTGTAATCCATAATTTTCTAAAGTCATTAGCTCTTTTCTTTCTATCATTAAAGCTATATGCTCCACTATGGAATAAT
>OMST01000066.1 GCA_900313815.1 uncultured Eubacteriales bacterium | reverse complement strand
GTGAGAAGTATTGAAAAATTTCTAAGTACGTTATTATATTTTGTTAAATATACATTAATATAGATAAATAATGTTAATATTAATATTATAGGTCCTACTAAATATAGGAACCAACTAATATTGTGTGTTAGATATGAGATAGTGAATAATAATAATTCTAAACAAATAATGTTAATAATAAAAGCAATTTTCTTGTTTGAATAGATTATAAATGTATAAAAAGATGATAAATATATTGATGAAGATAAAACATATAAAGACCAACTAATTCTTTTGTTAACTAAGTAGTTTATTAAAAGAATTATTAGTGATGAAAATATTAATATTTTTAATATTATTTTAGAAAAGTATATTGTGTTTACTCTTTTAGAAAAGTTTTCTATTTCATAGTTATATGGATTATCCTTTGTGGTATTAATATTTAATTTTTCATGACAAAGAGGACATTCTTTTAAATAAGACGAAACTTCCACATTACAATTTTTACATTTCATTTTCTTCACCTATTACTTTCAATTTCTATATTAAGTCCCATTTTTGATAAATTAGTAAAAAATATTCTTTCAAATTCACTTTCTTTTATTTTACGTGAAAATGTTATATATAAATTATCTTTATATCCAATAGCACTTACAGATCCGGATTTACCCCTGGATTTTCCCAGTATAAAGTTCATATCAGTGATATATTTGTTCATTTGGATAGGTAATTCTACTAACCCCAAGTTAGAAAAAGTGGTTGTGATATATCCATCTCCCATTTTTGCTTCAACTATAGACATTATATGTTTTTTTATGAACATTGGTATTCTTCTAATAATATGATTTTTCATTAATTTTACATTTCCGCTAATTTTAGCATTAATCTTTTTTTCTTTTAATTCTTCTTTTAATTGTAGTTTAACAATATCTATAATTTCACTAAGTGTATAATTATCATTTGGTGTAATTCCTACATTCACGTAGGAAGAGAAATTTCTTAGTGTTCTAGTATCATAATAATTTCTAAGATTTACTGGAACAGATACCTTTATTTCTTTTTTTGTATGGGCTATTTGCATTATAGAAAAAATAAGCATAGAAGTTATAAACTCAGTAATATTAGAGCCATATTTTTTTGAAATGGTTTTAATATCATTTATATTTATTTTTCCAGTTATAATATTAATAATATTAGCTTTTTCATTATTACCTTTTATATGATAAGCTCTTTTTTCGTGCTCAAGAGCTCCAGCATTTCTTGAAAATTTTAAAAAACTATCTGATGTTTCATCTTCAGTTGGTTTATCTTTAGGATTTAATACATATTTATTATAAGATATTTTAGTATTATATTTTCTTTTCAAATATTCACCAGATAAAGTTAAAATAAAAGTTAGCGCTCCAGTTCCGTCTGTTAATGCATGGAAATATTCTATTGCGAGTCTATTTTTAAACACTCTAATTCTAAACATAAATTTTTTATCAAAGTCTTTTCTAATCATAGGATTTTGCGCATCTTCTTCAATTCTTGGAACTTTATCTATTTTATTTAAATAATACCAAAAAAATCCTTCTTTTAATGTGTAATTAAAGGTTGGAAATCTTTTCATAATATACTTTATTGCTTCTTTTAACACAATCGTATCTATATTTTCTGAAAATGTAATAGTCAATCTAAACATAGATGCAAGCTTTCTTGTTAGAGTAGCGGGATATATTAAAGCAGCATTGTCTAATTTTATCCAGTCTTTTTCTTTCATAATTTCACCTATATAATTATACTCATATTATATCATATATTTATTTATAAATAAAAAAGTCATCATATAGATGACTTTTATTATCTGTTGTAAAATTCTACGATTAATGATTCATTTACTTCAGAATTTAATTCTTCACGTTCTGGATATCTTGTATAAGTGAAAGTTTTTTTAGCTTTATCAACATTTAAGAATGCTGGAACTTTAATATCCATATTAGTACATTCAGTAATAACTGGGTGATTTAAAGATGCTTCTTTAACTGATACAACACTTCCAACTTTAACTCTAAATGATGGAATATCAACTTTCTTACCATCTACTAAGATATGTCCATGATTAACTAATTGTCTAGCAGCTCTTCTAGTTTTAGCAAATCCAGCACGATATACTAAATTATCTAATCTACTTTCAAGAAGTAATAAGAAATTATATCCGTGGATACCTTGCATTTTACCAGCTGCTTCAAATGTTTTTCTGAATTGTTTTTCAGAAAGTCCATATAAGAATCTAACTTTTTGTTTTTCATGTAATTGAACACCATATTCACTAAGTTT
>OMST01000069.1 GCA_900313815.1 uncultured Eubacteriales bacterium | reverse complement strand
ATAAAGGATATAAATTTTCAACATATGCTACATGGTGGATTAGACAAGCTATTACACGTGCTTTAGCAGATCAAGCAAGAACAATTAGAGTTCCAGTTCATATGGTTGAAACTATTAATAAAATGGCTAGAATTGAGCGTCAAATGACTCTAGAATTAAATAGAGAGCCTACAGATCAAGAATTATCTAAGAAAATGGGATTATCTGTTGATAAAATAGCTGAAATTAGAAAGATTAGTCAAGATCCAGTATCTTTAGAGACACCTATTGGTGAAGAAGATGATTCCCATTTAGGAGATTTTCTTGCTGATGAAAGAACTATGTCACCAGAAGAATTTGCTAACTATGAAATATTAAAAGATGAGTTAAGAGAAGTATTAAGTACTTTAACTGTTCGTGAAAAAGAAGTATTAGAACTTAGATTTGGTTTATTTGATGGATCTTCTCATACATTAGAAGAAGTTGGTAAGCAATTTAAAGTTACTCGTGAAAGAATTAGACAAATAGAAGCAAAAGCTCTTAGAAAATTAAGACACCCTTCAAGAGCTAAAAAATTAAGAGATTTCTTAATTGAATAGAATTGAAACTATATATTCACTTATAGATATTAAAGACAAAGTAGTAGATGTAGGGTGTGATCAAGCAAAATTAAGTTTGATGCTAGCTAAAAGAAATCAATCTTCTATAGCAAGTGATATAAGTGAAAATGTAATAAATAAAGCTAAAAGAGATATAAATAATCCATTAATAGATTTAAGAGTATCTAATGGACTTTCTAATATAAAAGAAAATGAAGCAGATACTTTAGTACTTGCTGGTATGGGAACTCATACTATAATAGAAATACTAAGTAATACTAACCTAAAATTTAATAAAATTATTACTATATCTAATAATTATCATGATATACTAAGGAATAAAATGAATGATTTAAATTATATCGTTGATAAAGAACAAATCATAAAAGAAAATAATAAATATTATAATTTAATATTATTTATACCAGGTAATAAAGAATATAGTAAAAAAGAATTATTATTAGGATTAAATCATATAGATAAACAAATGTATAAAGAATATTTAGAATATTTATTAAATAAATATTTAAATATAAAAAGATCATCTAAAGATAATAATCCTAAAATAGATGAAATGATTAATATAATAAAGGATACTTTATAAAAGTATTCTTTTTTGTTTTAAATAAATATGTTATACTTATACTAGGTGATAATAGATGAAGAGAAAAGGATTTACATTAGTAGAGTTACTAGCAGTAATAGCAATATTAGCAATCTTAGTAATAATGGCATTACCAGCAGTACTCCGAATGTTTAATAACGCAAGAAGAGATAGCTTTACAAATGAAGTAAATACAGTTATAAAAACAGCAAGGCAACAATATCTTTTAAGTGGAGGGCAAGCAAAAACATATTCAAATGCTGAGGGTTCAACTAACACTTTAAATCTTACAGGTAACTCAAGATTAAAATATTTAGCTACAATAGATGGAAATGGAAAAATAACAAAGTTACAAGTAACAAATGGAGACTTTCAATATGATGTAACAAATAATGCTGGAATAGATATTGTAGAAAGTAGCGATGTTAAAGCAGTAAGTGAATTAGAGGAAAGTGAGATACTTGTCATAACTAAAGAATTATCTTTTGTATTTGTTAATAGACAAGAACCATCTTCAATTACTGTGGGTGATGAAGCGGCATTTGGCACTGAACATTTTTATGTAATTAGTAGTAATGCAACAGAAACAGTATTACTATCAAAATATAATTTACATGTGGGCAATAGTTTTTATCGAGAAAACAAAAATTCTTCCAATTTTACTTTGATTGAAACAATATCATCCGCCAATCCAAATTATTGTTTACAAAATCCAGCAGCAATGGGCTCAGCACATGATACAGATTTAATAGCTGTTGTTCCATTTTCTGGTATTAATTACTGGCATTCTTCAAAATGTCAAGAAACTGAAAATGGTTGGAGATGTACTATATATAGTTATGAAGAACCATATCCTGTTATTTATGATAGTACAAAATCAACAGTTGCCCCATTAATTGATCTTACCGGATATGCCAGAACTAGAATAAATGATTATTCTGTTGCATATTATGTAGAAGAATATATTAGAAAATTAAAATCAATGGGAGCTTCATCTAATATAACAGGTAGATTATTGTTAGAAGATGAAGCAATTGCTCTCGGATGTCAATGGTTACATTGCGAAGATGCACCATCTTGGCTAACATCAACGTCATACTGGATCGGCAACGCTAGAACAAATGTGGATGTACTTAGAATAAGTAATGGCGTGCTATCAAGCTATAACTTCTATGATACACATTATCACGGACTTAGACCAATTGTTGTAGTACCAACAAGTGAAATGCTAAACTAGAATACTCAGAAAGTATTCTTTTTTATTTAAATATTTAAAAGGCTTGGAATAAAAAAGTTATATGTGTTAAAATAATTGATGGAGTGTGAGAATATGAAAAAGTTTATAAAAGTATGTATAATAGTTTTTTCTATGTTTATATTATGTTCATGTGGAAATGATAATAATATAGTAGAAATTGATATTCAAGATTATGGAAAAATAGTTATTGAATTATATCCTGATATGGCACCTATAACTGTTAAAAATTTTAAAAAATTAGTTAGTGAAGAATATTATGATGGATTGATATTTCATAGAGTTATTAAAGATTTTATGATACAAACTGGTGATCCAACTGGAACAGGAACAGGTGGAAGTGAGGAAACTATTAAAGGAGAATTCTTAGCTAATGGATTTAATAACAGATTATCTCATACTAGAGGTGTAGTATCTATGGCAAGAAAAGGAGCTAATCCAGAAACATCTGCAACATTGAATTCCGCTTCAAGTCAATTCTTTATTGTACAAAAAGATTCAACATACTTAGATGGAAAATATGCAGCATTTGGAAAAGTGGTTTCTGGTATTGAAATAGTAGATCAAATAGCAGCAGTATCCACTGATAGTAATGATAAGCCTGAAAAAGATGTTGTAATTAATACTATAAGATTTAAAGAAGGTGAATAATTATGATAATTCTTGATGGAAAAGGATTAAGTGCTAAATTAAAAGATGAATTAAAATGTGAAATGAATTCATATAAAAAAACACCAATTTTAGCTGTTATAACTATTGGTAATAATGATGCTAGTAAAATATATGTTAATAATAAGAAAAAAGCTTGTGAAGAAGTTGGAATGAGTTTTTTACATTTTAGATTTAAAGAAGAAGATAAAGAAGAAAAAATAATTAAAAAAATAAAAGAATTAAATAAAGATGAAAATATTAATGGAATAATCCTTCAATTACCAATACCTGATAAATTTGATAAATACAAAATTATTAATACAATAGACTCTTCTAAAGATGTAGATGGACTTACAATAGAATCTCAAGGTAAATTATTTAATAATGTTGACACTTTAATCCCTTGTACACCAAAAGGTATAATGGAAATATTTAAGTATTATAAAATAGATTTAGAATCAAAACATGTAGTTATAATTGGAAGAAGTAATTTAGTGTCTAAACCATTATATATTGAATGTTTAAAAAAGAATGCTACCGTAACAGTATGCCATTCTAAAACAAAAGATTTATCCATTTATACTAAACAAGCTGATATTTTAATAGTTGCAGTTGGTAAGAAGTATTTAATAGATAAAACAATGGTTAAAAAAGGTTGTATTATTATAGATGTTGGCATTAGTCGTGAAGATAAAAAAATCTATGGAGATGTTAATCCAAATGTTGAAAGTGTATGTTCTATGTTAACACCAGTACCAGGTGGAGTAGGTCCTATGACAGTTGCAATGCTTTTAAGAAATACATTTGATGCATATAAAAAACAAAATGGTGTAGTTAGTATATCTGAATTAAATGTCATAAAATAAGGATAATTTTTAAAAAATATTTCTCCATT
>OMST01000070.1 GCA_900313815.1 uncultured Eubacteriales bacterium | reverse complement strand
TCAAATAAATCAGGTACTTTTTGATATTGATCTACTATATTTTTAGCTGTCATTAATCCAACTGTATCTAATATTTGGAATGGCCCTTTTGGAGCACCTGTTCCTAAAGTCCATGCTTTATCTATAGTTTCTGGATCAGATACACCATTTGCCACTAAATCCATTGCACATAATAAAAATGGAACTAGTAATGAGTTTAATAAATACCCGGCTTTTTCTTCTCTAGCTTCTAATGGAACCATATTAATTGCTTCTGCAAATTCTACTATTTCTTTAAAGTATTTTTTATCTGTATCTTTATGAACCATTATTTCTGCTATATTATTTTTCCATATTGAATTAGCAAAATGCATTGCTAAATATTTTTCAGGTCTACCTGTATATTTTGCAAGTTTAGATGGTAATAATGTGGATGAATTAGTTACTACTACTGTTTTAGGGGATAATAATGGAGCTATTTCACTATAGAAACTAGATTTGATATCAATATTTTCTGTAATAGATTCTATTACTAAATCTGCATCTTCTAATGCTACTCTTTGATTAGTTTCTATCTTAATATTTTTTAATGCTAAGACAACCCTATCATGACATTTTTTTCTATTAAATCCATCTTTTCCAACTAATCCTCTTGCCCAGTTACTTTGTACTTTTCCCTTCTTAGTATTCATTAATTCTATAGTACTAATATATGTTTTAGATAATGTTTTTAATTTATTTTTTAAGTCTTCTTTAGAATCTTCTTCTCTTATTAAAATAACGACATCAAAGCCACAATATGCACTTTGAAATGCTATTTGACTACCTAGTATTCCACCACCTGCAACTACGACTTTTTTGTAATTCATTTTGGATACCTC
Organism: uncultured Eubacteriales bacterium; assembly: GCA_900313815.1. Lineage (GTDB taxonomy): Bacteria > Bacillota_I > Bacilli_A > RF39 > UBA660 > CAG-1000. The sequence continues at coordinate 9,740 of OMST01000070.1, read as the reverse complement.
CTATAATATATTATTATAACAAAAAACTATGTTTTAAAAACATAGTTTTTTATTATTTACATTTATATTACATAAATATTAATATTTAAATAATGAATAGAAATAATAATAAATAATTACTAGCATAACTAAAATGTTATATGACCAAAAACATATATTTAATAATAATTTATTTTCTTTAATTTTATTATTAAGTATTAATAATACTAAACCTATTAAACTAATAATAATACTCATATTAAATAATGGTTGTTTATATTTAATACTTATTACATTTTCTCCTTTATTTAGTTTTAAACATATAAAATTATCTAAACATTTAAATGTTTCAACTTCTTTATCATTATTATATACATGTATTCCTTTTATATTATTAATTGGTAAGAATAAGTTTTTATCTTCACTATCAGCATTTACATAATATTTATTCTTTTTATATGTCACAGAACTTGATAATTTAGATAATTTATCTGATTCAAGGAATCCTATACTAAAGTTAATATCATCTGAATATTCTTTTAAATGGATTTCTATGTTAACACTTTGATGATATATACCTAAAAATTTAATATAGTTATTAAAATCATAAATTGGTATATTATTAACCGTTATATAATCTATTTGAGAGTCTTCAGAAGTGTCATAGTTATAGAAATATAAATATCCTTTTTTCTTTATTTCATAATTAAATTTTATTTCACTAGAACTATTATAATTATAATTCTTAATATTAATTATATTTTCTTCTGAATTAGTAAAATTCTTATATACTTTATTTTGATAATTAAATGGATTTGCATACGTGTTATTGCTTAATTCTTCATCATAATCATCAAATATTATTCCATAATTATCTCCATAATTATATTTATATAACATTATATCATTATGACCACTAACATAAGTTATATAGTCATCAGTTGATCTTTCTTGTTTACTTAAACCATATTTAATATTTAGCAGCCAATCACTAAACATAGTCCCACCACTACTATAAACACTAGTTCCACTAACATGATAACCTAATCTTGAATATACTTCTTTATATCCTTGAGGTACTATATGTAACCAATTATCAAGAGCATCTACTTTAAATATATATCCAAAATATGGTGTATGGTTATGATATTCAATCTTATATCTACCATCTTTAGGAATATACATATCACTATAAGCATTTTGAGCAGTTATACATAAATAATATCCACTATTATAATATATTGTCCATGTAGTAAACATAGCTATTGAATATATACTTAATAAAGCTAAAGATAATTTCTTTAAACCTTTATTTTTAATAATAAATATTAAAATACTCATTAATAATACTATTATTACTATATAAATGGTATATACATATATAGAGTTTTCTATTTCTAGAAATATACCACTATTTATTATTTGTGATCTATATTTATTGTTCATATAGTATCCAAATACACCAAGCCATAATATAATTATAGAAATAATTATATCTTTTATATTTAATAGATAATCTTTTTTATCATTATATTTAGTTAAATAATATAATGATGCATCCATTAAAATAAATGCAGTTACAAAACCATATCTATATGGAAATGACCAATATGTGCCACCATGCATTAAAGAGTTAATAGGATCAATTATAACTGGAAGTAAATATAATCCCACTAATACACCATATTTAGTAATATTAGTTTTATCTTCTTTATATTTAAACATTAATTTTATAAAGAACACTATTAATATAGGCATCATTAATATGTATAAACTTTTCATAGATAAATTGCTAAATAAGTCAGTATACACATTTCCATTAAATCTATCTGATCTTAATATTTGATACATTAATGGTACTGTGCTAAAAGCTGATATTAATAATGCGATTAAAGTAGATTTGCCTAATTTAAATATTATTTTTTTTATTTCTTTTTTATTAAATAAATAAATATTAATTGCTGAATAAAGTATAATAAATACCACAATAAACATACTAAAGTAAGCATTCAATATTAAGCAACTTGCAAGTACAATAATATAGCCTAATGAATTTTTATTATCTAATATTTTATCTAAATACATTACAAGTAATGGAAATAATATTACAAGTTCTAACCATATCTCATTAAAATAATTAAATATTATAAACCCATTAAATGTATACAATATAGAGAATACAACTTTATAAAAATAATCTAATTTATTATATTTATTGTTTATATATATATAGCTAGTAAGACTAAGTAAACATAGTTTAATAATAATAAATGTTCCAAAGAAATTAATTAAGTTATCTCTACTAACAAAGTATAATAATAAATTTAGTGGACTAAATAAACAACGTTGAATTATTAAAGAACCATATATAGAACTACCTAAGCCTACTCCATTATAAAATATACTACCTCCGTGATGTAATAAATCATATAACTTATATAATGATGGAATATATAAGTAATCAGAATCTACCTGTACTATAGGATTATTACCAAATGGATATAAATTATTTAATAAAAATATTGAACCAAGTATTACTAAAGTAATAATACTAGGTACTATAAAGTGAGCTATATTCTTAACTTTTTCATTTTTAAACATGTTTTTCACCTCTTACTGGAATTAAATAATTGTTCATATGTAAATAAGCATATACCTAATGTAAATATTATAGTATGTCTATATGTAAAATAATAGTGTATTAATGTATGATTAGCAAGTACTATATACCATACCACTGGATATAAAGCTATTAGTAAAAATGGAATAGCATTTTTATTAATACTATTACTAAACATTTTAAATTTATTAATTATCATAATAATAAATGTTATTATTAATGAATAGAATGAAGCCACACCTATTAAATCTATTGTTCTATAAATAATACTTGAGTCCCCTACTATATCATTAACTCTTTCCATACGATAAAAGCTTTGAACAAATCCTATCTTTAGCATATTATTTACATCATTGATAGTTAAATCATATTGTATCCACTTAAATATCCATGTGCCTGCATAGCCTATTAACCATAATAGAGAACCAATTATTAATTCTTTTAAGCAATATTTCCAATCTTTCTTTTCTTCTAATAATTTTAACATATATAATGAGCTTAATACTCCAAGTGTAATTAAAGGAACAGTTAAATAATCAAAATAATTAGTTATACATCCAACAATAAATATAAATATATTAAAATTTTTCATCTTATCAATTCTTTTGATATATATAATTGAACTTATAATCATTATTAAAAAAACTGAAGAGCTTTCTAATGAATATGATGCGGTTAAATAACCACATGTTATAATAGATAATCCATATATTAGTGCGATACTAATATTAAACCGCTTGTATACCAAAAATACAAACAACAATAGTAATAATACAAATGATATGTGTAATATTGCTCTTATTTCACTTATATTACATATTAATAATAAAGGCCTAAATAATATTAAGTATCCATGCCAATATCTACCATAATTAACAGAATAATGAATATTACCATTTATAAAGTCATATAATTCTCCAATGGAATCATAATCATATTCATATATTTCTTCACCAGTTTCATAGTTATAATTAACAGAAATACCTTCTCCCGTAGACTCTGGTAGTTCATGTTGAGTAAGTCCTTTTTTATAATTTTTTCTTACTTTCATATAAGAAAGAAAAGGATGCTTATTATCAACAGAATATGATTCATTTATAATTACAGCATCGGTGTAATTGTTATTCCATACATTAAAAATTCTTGATACTCGGTAACTAGAATCTTCTTGTCTTAAAATATTATATGATTCTATAACTTTTTTTTCTATTTTATTAGAATTAAAATTACAAGTCAAAAATAATCCTATATTAAATATAAGAATAACAAGTATAAAAACACCAATGTATTTTAAAATAGAAATTATTTTTTTCATTTTATCTCCTTATTTAAAACTATGACTCTTTCCTTCTTTAGAATCCCTTAAATAATCAATAGGATCCCATTTAAATATATCAGTATATTCTCCATCATTTTTAGTATAGTTTTTAAAGAAATCATAATGAGGATCTCCATAACTATATTCTATAGGATCGATCATCCATTTAAATAAATCATAGTCGTTATGTTTAAGTATTATTCTACTCATAGTAACTAGTCTAACAAATTGAAAATCTTCCCCATCTGTTTTCATACTACTTAAAGTCTCTAACTGAGTTTTAATTGGAATATCTGGGTATTTATTTAATTTATAACTTAAAATAGCCATTAATTCTACTAGTGTTTCATCTACATTTTTATTATAAATAAATACTTCATCATTTTCAGCATATTGAAATTGAATACTTTCTATTTCATTAGGATTTTTTTCTTTATATTTATTAATTGTATTTCTTGATGTATCAAAACTACCTTTCATAATATCTTGATTTAAATCAGCATCATAATCAGAATACTCATCACTAGTTAAAACATAATTACCATTATCTATTAAATAATTATGTTCTTTCGCATCATGTAGTAAAGTATTTCTATAAGCATGGAATCTTTCGTGTATTAAAGTTAATAATTGTCTCTTATCTGATATGTTCTTAGTAATTAGTATATATCCCCTATTTCTTATATCTTCTATTTGTTCTTTTGTTAATTTATTTTGTTCAATTATTTTATTTATTCTATATGTGTCTTTAGGATAAACATATCCACCTGTTACTCCAAATATTGATTCTGCTTGATAGAAAACTTGTGGTTCTTTTTCAGCTTTAATATATGCTTTACCATCTAATCCTAACTGATCTACAAATTTTTCTATTAACTTACTAGCTAATTTGTTAAGCTCTTCAATACTCATATTTCACCTCTACAAATGTTTTTCATTTTTAGTTTTAATTAAAAACAATTCAAACAGCTGTCTATGTTTTTTTACAACTACTTCTAGTATTATCCCACATACTAACATCAATATAGATATCATAAGCATAAATCCACTAAATATTAGTGTTGGAAATCTAGGTACTAATCCAGTCTTAAAGTATTCTATAAATACTGGAGTTACAAATACAATTGCAATTATAAAGAATAATAAACTAATTATTCCAAAAAAAGACATTGGTTTATATTCTTTGAATAATCTCATTATGGTTTTTAATACTTTTATTCCGTCGCTATATGTATTTAATTTTGATATACTTCCATTAGGTCTATTTTTATATCCCACTGAGATTTCTTTTATTAAAAAGTTCTTATCTAATGCATGAATCGTCATTTCTGTTTCAATCTCAAACCCTTTTGATAATACTGGAAATGTTTTTACAAATTCATAACTAAATGCTCTATATCCTGTCATTATATCTTTTACATTTGATTTAAATAATTTATTTATTAAAAATCTAACTAATCTATTTCCAAAATTATGAAATTTTCTATTATTTTCTTTAAAATATGTACTGGATAATCTATCTCCAATAACCATATCTGCTTTATGATTTAATATTAAGTCACACATTTCACGAGCATTTTTAGATGAGTATGTATCATCACCATCAGTCATTACGTAACAATCATAATTAAGATCTTGAAACATACTTCTTATAACATTACCTTTTCCTTGTCTATATTCATATTTTACAATAGTTCCTGCTTTCTTTGCTATGGCATCCGTACCATCTACACTATTGTTATCATAAACATATATATCAGCATTGGGTAATGTTTTTTTATAATCTTTTACAACTTTTTCGATTGTTTTAGATTCATTATAACAAGGTATTAATACTGCTATTTTTTTCTTTTCCATACACATCTATCTTTCTGCTGCTTTCTTATAAATAATATAACATAATTGTTACTAAAAATCTATATAAGTGATTTTATCTTTTATACTTTTTATTATTAAAAAAATTAAGTATATACTTAATTTTTTACTTATTATTTTGATTTTTTATTTTCGTTCTTTTTGTGAACATTATCAGGTATTTCAAAATGTTTAGAAGCGGGTTCCATCATTAATTCTGGATGAGCAAATAAATATTCAATAGCTTTTAATGCTCTACAAAAATAAAATCCATCCGCTATTCTTTCATCTAATGTTGCTCCGAGATTCATTGTATACTTACCATTTTCTTCTTTGATATCACCAAATGTAACTAATCCGGAAGATGTTCCTAAATTAGCTAAATTATGATATATACCAGGTACTCTAAATGTACCAATATTAGAAACTATTAAACTACTATAATAGATATTTTCATCTGCTATACTTCCTGGTAATCCAAATGCTCTATCAACCCATTTTAATATACCCACCAAACTAGATCTAAGTGGTCTCCATATATGACCAAGTTTATCAACTACGTTATTAGCACCATCAGTATTAACACTAGATTTTTTATCTCTTATTTTATCAATTCTTGCTTTTAGGTTTTTAGATACGTCTTCTATAGTGTCATTTTTTCCTATTGGTAAACAAGTCATAAATTCTTCACTTTTTTCATTAAATTCAGCTTTAGCAACAAATGCTATTGAAACATCATCATGTTCAAACAAAGTTCTATTTTGAACAAATCTATTTAATTTTGGATATTCATATATTAGCTTTCCCATTATATGTACAAATCCATGAAAGAATGTAATATCCTTATTTTTTTCTTTTAGTTTCTTAATGTATTTTACAAATTCCGTTACATCAATATTTGAACTCATAAACACTTCTGCTTCACATCTGTTTGGTTTTAAATCAAACATAATGTTTTGCATCCCCGTTACATCTTTTACCTTGTGCCCTTTTCTGGCCATTTTAATCACTTCCTCCATTTTTAATTATAACATACGAAAATAGTTTTATATAGTAATATTTTTAAAAAACAATAGTAAATAATATACTAGATATAATAAATAAATAACTCAATAATTGTATAAATATATTTAAAAATTTGTTTTTAATTTTTTGCAATTCATAATAAATAATTACTACTCCAGGTAATAAGCATATCGTTATATACCTAAAATCCATAGAACAAGCGTATGGATATTTATAATTAAATATGTATGCCGATATTATAAAAGATAACCAAGTAATTATTAATATATTAATTACTATATTTTTCCTATCTTTTATAATATATTTAATCATAAAAAGCATAGAAATAAAGATAAGAATCAAATTTAAGGAAATTAATATATATCTTAACATATAAACTCTATCAAACGTAAACTCTCCAAACAAAGAAGATATAATAATAAATGAAGGCAAATTATAATTACTATCAGTATTGGCATAATTAAATAATTCATGAATATTAATTGTAAAGAATCTACTTATTATACTATGATTGCCAACATATAGCCAATCACTAGGTTCAGGAACTGCTGTTGTACCAAAAAGAATTAAATTCCTTACCTGATACCATAATCCTATTGTTAAAGATATTAAGCCAAATGCTATTATTTTATTAATATATATTTTTAATTTATCTTTATTTTCATTTAGATAATATATGAATTTCTTTATAAAAATGTACATAATAGGAATAGCCATAACCGCACCACTTATTTTTGTCATAACACATAATCCAGTTACTATTGCTAAATATATAGTGTTTTTCCAATTCTCGTTTTCATTAAAATTTATTAATACTAATATAGTTAACATTTCTAAAAATAATAATAAGCAATCATTATTAACGCTTCCGCTTAATATAACAAGTGAAAGATGAGTTGCAAAAAACAAATCCACTATATATCTATATTTATCTTTTATTTTTAATTTAATACATATACTATTAGCGATTATAATTGTAAATAATGATAGCAAAAGAGATAATATTTGTAAACCCTCTAATGAAATGAACAGTTCTATTTTAAATAATTTATTTATCCATAACCACAAAGCACCAATAAAATGCCACAGAGGTGGATGATAAAATTGCCATATATTTGTTGTAGGCAAACGATGAGTAGTAAACAAGGTATATATATAATCTAAATGCCCTTTTTCAAAAAGATTTTGGACATCATGTTGTCTTTCATATATACTAGTTTTAAATATATATATTGTTCTTACTAGTAGACCTATAATAAATACTAAAAGAAATAAATCTTTTTTAAAATCTTTATTGCCATTTAATAATAAATATAAAGTTGTAATACTAACAACTGTAAGAGTACAAATATGAACGATTGTTTTTTCTATATGTGGGGTGAATACATATAATATAACTTCAAATATTATCGCAGTAATAACTAAAATAGTAATGATATTTTTTTTAATAAAATCAATTATTCTTTTCTTCATGGTATTCTTTCTCCGTATTTACAGACCAAATATTTTTTTTATCTTTCCTATTATTAATAATATTGTTAACTGTTTCAAAAGCTGTTAACATAGAATGATCCATATTATTATAATGATGTTGGCCATTTCTACCTATACAATATAAATTATTAAAGTTATCCAAATATTTAATTAATTTATCAATTTCACCATAAGTATCAAAATAAGATGGATAAGCTTTCTTAATTTTTTCCACATGATAGTCTTTAACATTCGAGTTATCTAGAATATTAATCTTTTCTAATTCATCAATTACAAAATTACTAATCTCTTTGTCAGACATATTCCAAAGTTCATCATTTTCACTACAAGTATACTCTGCTCCAATCCATACTTCTTGCTCAGGATTATTTACTAAGAATGGTGACCAATTATTAAATATTTGTATTCTTAATAATTTGACTTTTTCATCTTGAATATAAATCCAACAATCTGGAATGGTATTACCTAATGTTTTAATATTGGTTTTATTTTTAAGATTTAATTTACTTGTAAGAATACCAACAGTTATAAAATCTCTATATGGTAATCCATCAGCAATACGAATAATGTTATCATTGATTTTTTTATTTCCATGTAAATTGTTTATAAAATCTTTAAGCGGCATAGAAGATATTAAAATATCAGAATTATACTTTTTATTATTTGATGTGACTGACACTATCCTATCATCTTTAAATTCAATATCATTTACTGGAGAGTTCATTATTATAGTTCCACCCATTTTTTTAATTTCAGCTGCAACAGTTTCCCAGAAATAACCAGGGCCATATTTTGGATAATAAAATTCTTCAATTAATGATGTTTCTACTTTTTTACTCTTTATATGAAATAACCTTAAAAATACATTTTTAATAACAGCCCATATAGATAACCCTTTGACTCTTTGAGCACCCCAATCAGCACTTATTTCTCTGGGATGACGCCCCCATAGTTTTTCTGTATATTTTTCAAAAAACATTGTATATAATGCTTTGCCAAATCTATTTGTATAAAAGTTTTCCAAGTTATCCTCATTCTTTTTAAATACTGTGGATTTTAAATAACTAAAACCAGATTTAATTGTTCTAATTAAACCCATATTTTTAAATGTTTGGAATTTTAAAGTAATTGGATAATCAAAAAAATTATTTAAATAATATATTCTTGATATACGATTTCTAATTAGCATAACACGATCTATTTTATTTGGATTGGGTCCACCTTTTTCTATATTTACGCTTCGACCCATTTTAGCATAATCAAAAGGAATAGTACCTTGAATAGGCATTATTTCTTTCCAAAAATCTACCACTTTAGGATCTTTTGAAAAAAATCTATGACCACCAATATCCATATAATAGTTTTTATATTTAACTGTTTTGGATATGCCCCCTATATCATTTGTGGCTTCTAAAATAGTTACATTATATTTGCTACTATCTTTTAATA
>OMST01000072.1 GCA_900313815.1 uncultured Eubacteriales bacterium | reverse complement strand
ATAACACCAGAATATACTGGTAACTCTACCTTTATTCATGAAGCCCATTCTATAGGTGCATTCACTGGAGTCTCACCGGTTGAATTAGCTGGCGCTTACGCTGCATTTGGTAATGGAGGTTACTATACAGAACCACATTCAATAACTAAAATAATTTATAAAAACTCTGAAGAAGAAATAACAAGAGATTTCGATTTTCAAAAAGAAAAAGTTATGAAAAGTACTACTGCTTATATGATTGCATATATGTTAAAAAAAGCCACTACTTCAGCCGCTACTGTTAGAGGAACCGATGTATCAGTTAAAACTGGAACAAGTAGTTATGATGAAAAATTATTGAAAAAAATGGGATTATCAACTAAAGTGGTTCAAGATGCTTGGACAGTTACTTTTAGTCCGAACTACAGTATAGCAATATGGTATGGATATGATAAACTAACTAGAAGTACTTACAACACTACAAGCCATGCATGGAGTGAAAGAACTAAAATTCAAAGAGAAATTGTTAAAAATATAATAGAACAAAACTCCAGATATGTGAAACCCGCTGGACTAATATATAGAAATGGTGGTTTAGCAGCAAAATAATAAAAATTGACTATTGTCAATTTTTTATTTGTTTTAAATACTCATCTGGAATGCCTAAATCAATAGAAATTTTTTGATGAGTTACTGGATGAATAAACGCTAATTTATTCGCAAGTAACATCATATGTCTAAATCCATCCTTTATACCATATTTTCTGTCCCCTAGTATTGGAGTATTGTTATCTTTCATATGAACTCTTATTTGATTTTTTCTACCCGTAATAATCTTAATTTTGAGTAAACTATATTGATTATTATTATCTATTTTTTCATAATGAGTTTCAGCATATTTACCACTTTTATCATTTGTAGAATAACTTAATAATGTTTTAGTTTCTTTTAGATATGATTTTATTATTCCACTATTATTTGCTTTCCCATGAACTAATGTAATATATTCTCTATTAACATTATCCCATATTCTTTGTAACGCATCTTTGACATTTTCGTTTTTAGCAAATACTACAAGTCCACTAGTATCTTTATCTAATCTGTGCACAATAAAAACCTTTTGATTCTTCTTGTGTAAATAATCATATACTTCTTCATATAAACTATTAGAGTACTTTTCACTTTTAATAGTTGGTATATTAGAATCTTTATACACAATTATTAAATGTTTATCTTCAAATAAAATCTTTAATTTTTTCATTATAACAATATACCTACTAAAACTAAAATTGCTCCAATAACAACTCCAAGCCATAAAGTTTTGTCTTTAAAATGTTCTTTAATTTCACATAATAATTCAAAAAATGCTATATATATTAACATTCCTAATGTAATAGACATTAACATACCTAAAACATTAGCACTAATAGTGACATTAAATAGTTTTATTAATATTATTCCAATTATACTTGATAATACCAATGAAAATAATAAAATTGCTTTTTCATTTTTCTTTTTAACAAGAGAAGATACTTGTATACCAAGAGGTATATTGTGAAATGAAACAGCAAGTGCCATCATAAGACCAACTTTTGTATTGCCAATTGCATTTGAATATATCGCAGTTCCTTCAATAATATTGTGTAATATTAATGCTAGTGCTGATATTAACCCTATATGCTCCATATGATTAGTATGATCAGAAGAATGACTATGATCTGGAACAAATACATCTAATATTTTTAATACTAAAATACCAGATAAAATGAATCCTACTAATGCATATTTACTTTTCATTAGTTCAAGACTTTCAGGTAATAAATCAAATAATATTAAGCCTAGAATTATAGTAAATGAAAAACCCACTGAAAAAATTACTAGACGTTTTTCATTTTTAACAAATTTAGTTATTAAATATCCTAATAAAAATGATAATCCAGATAATAAAGTTATTAAAATTGCTTTCATTTTATGCACCTCAATTTCAAGAAAAGTATATCATAATATATATACAAATGCTATAATTAATATATGAATAAGATAGATAAATTAAAACAAATAATTGATAAATCAAATGATATAGTATTCTTTAGTGGCGCTGGTATATCAACATTAAGTGGTATCAAAGATTTTAGAAGTAAAGATGGACTTTATAATATGAAATATAAATATAATCCAGAAACTATTCTTAGTTCACAATTTTTTTATAATAATCCTAAAGAATTCTATATATTTTATAAAGACAAATTAAATTGTTTGGATATAGAACCAAACATAGTACATAAATATTTCTATAATTTAGAAAAAGAAGGAAAATTAAGATCAATATTTACGCAAAACATCGATGGACTACATACAAAAGCAGGTAATAAAAAAGTATATGAATTACACGGATCAATATATAGAAATCATTGTATAAAGTGTAATAAATTCTATGATGCAGAATACGTATTTAATTCAAAAGATTTACCATTATGTAAATGTGGAGGATTAATAAAACCAGATGTAGTACTTTATGGAGAAATGTTAAATAGTGAAATATATAGTAAAGCAGAGTATGATATTTCTCATTGTGAAACCTTAATAGTAGCTGGTTCTTCATTAACAGTATATCCTGCTGCAGGAATGATAAGATTATTTAGAGGAAAAAACTTAATAATTATTAATAGAGATAAAACTGATTTTGACTCAATCGCTACCTTAGTAATTAATGATGATTTAAAAAATGTTTTTAAACAACTTAATATTGAATAACATTCTCTTTTTTATTATAATAAATATGGAAGGAGTAAAGGTATGAATAGAAGTGAAATCAAAGAATTAGCAAAGCAAAAAATCAAAGGAAACTTGTGGAATATTTTATGGCCTATGCTTATTATTGAAGTAATCAATAGTATACTAAGTTCATTCTTTGGACCATCTATTGATTTAACTCAAATTAAAGAAATGGGTGAAATGCATATGTCATGGGGTTCAAGTCTTGGTTCTTTAGCTATAAGTATTATAACTGGTGTTCTTACTGCTGGTTATATGATGTATATTTTAAAATTTGTAAGAACTGGCAAATTTGATACTGATGATATCATTAAAACTATCAAAGCTAAATGGGTTGATTTATTAATTGCAATAGTACTTTCAGTTATTATTATCGGTGTATGTTCAATGCTATTGGTAATTCCTGGAATCATTGCTGCTCTTGGACTAACTATGGTCATTTTCCTTGTAATCGACAAAGATGTTAAAGGACAAGATTCACTAAAAGCTAGCTGGGAACTAATGAAGGGTCACAAATGGGAATATTTTGTATTCCAATTAAGTTTCATTGGTTGGTATTTATTAATACCATTTACATTATGCTTAATTCTTATTTGGTTAGTCCCATATGTAACTGTTGCTCAAACTATTTATTATGATAGATTAGTTACAAAAAAAAATTAGATTAAAAACCTAATTTTTTTTTACAATAATTTACCTAATATTCCATATGATATAAGCATCATAATTATACTAGCCATTAATATACCTAACATAACTGCAAAGAATGATTTTTTTCTATTCATCTCAAATACAGAAGCAGCAAGACATCCCGTCCACGCACCAGTACCTGGAAGAGGTACCCCTACAAATAATACAAGTCCCCAATAACCATATTTCTCTATCTTATCATGATTCTTCTTAGCTTTTTTATCTAACCAATTAGCAATTTTATTAAAGAATTTAACTTTAGAATTTCTCATCCATTCAAGTATCTTGTTAATAAATAATAGAATAAACGGAACTGGAACTATATTCCCTATTATAGATATAATATATGCTCTAAGTGGGGGTATTCCTAAAAATGAAGCGGCAAGCAACCCTCCTCTTAATTCTAATATTGGCATTAACGATATAATAAATACTATTAATTCTTTACCATATTTTAGTGATACTAAACCACTAAATAACTTTATAACAAATTGTATTATACTTTCCATAATAACTCCCTAATTAATTATATTTAACATATATTATTTTATCATTAATTTTAGCATTATGCTATAATTATTATTAGGAGAAAAAATATGAATAATAAAATTGGTATATTTGATTCTGGTAAAGGTGGTCTTACGACATTAAAGGAAATTAAAAAACTTTTACCTCATGAAGATTTTATATATTATGCTGATTCAGAGAATAATCCATATGGAAATAAAACTGATGAAGCATTATATTTAATTGTTGATAACATAGTAAAAAAGTTAATATCTAAAGATGTGAAACTTATTGTTATAGCTTGTAATACAGCTACTACAAAATGTATTGCTAAACTTAGAGAAAACTATCCAAATATGTTATTTATTGGAACAGAACCTGCTATAAAAGTTGCATGTGATAATAATTATAAAAATACACTTGTACTTGCTACTACGGGAACAATAGAATCAGAAAGAACACAAGAACTAGTATTAAACAATAAAAAAGAAGATCAAAATATTTATCTTCTTGCATGTGAAGGTTTAGCAAATGCTATAGAAGAAAGCAATCAAGCAAGAATAAATGAACTTTTACATAAATATTTAGATGAATATACTACTAAAAAAATAGACTCTATTGTACTAGGATGTACACATTATCCAATTATTAGTGAAAGCATTCAAATGTTATTTCCAAATGCTAAATTAATAGATGGAAATATTGGCGTTGCTAAAAGAGTCAAATTCATTTTAGAAGAAAATAAACTTTTAAATAATAAAAAAGAAAATGGAACAATAGAATTTATTCTAACAAAAAAGGATTAATTAATTAATCCTTTTATTATTTGTTCCTTTTTTGTTTCTTCTTAAAGTTGCAGGCTTTTCTTCAACCACTTCATCAACTTCAAGTTTTCTTATTGAAATCATTTCCTTAGCTGCTTTATAATATGGACGGAACTTATTTTTATACTCCCAATCCAATAAAATATTAATATGTTTCTGTATAAAATTCTCAGCTCTTCTTGCTTCTGCCCCATATCCTAATGAAGATAATGGAAATTTATCATGATATGCCTTATATTCAGCAATTAATTTTGCATACTCTTCAATAGTTTCACGAATTGGAATATATTCATCTCCAGCACTTGCCCCCATTATTGAATATGCAGCTTTACAATCTCCATCTAGTAATTCACCAAGTAATCTTGCTAAATATGGTATTAATACTCTATTATAACTACTAATATATAATTCCCAAGCATCAACCCAAGGCTCATAACTTTCTCTAAAATTTTTGATTTGAATATCCTTACGATTCTCCATATTAGCATTTTGTGGAGAATAATATGATGGCGCAGTTGATCTTGTCTCAAAATGATCAACTATAGCTAAATTACTAATTATTTCTCTTCTAAGAGATTCTAATTTCTTTGGATCAAATTCTACAGCAGCACCTCTATCTACATCTTTAAACACTTTAGTTTCTTCCATAATTCACTCCTTATGAGTCATTATTATAATGTGATAACTATTTTATTGCAAGAAAAAAGACCATTTGGTCTTTTTATAATAATTTGTTTTTTGATTGAATATATTTTATAAATTTGTCTAACATTGGAAGATGCACTTGAATCGTAGACTCTTTTCTATATCTTTCATATAATCCAACTACTATTGAAACTAAGTCTATTTTACCATTAAAACTTAACCTCTTTAATTTATCTGGTGTAATTGTTATATTTTTACCAGGTATAGTTTGCATATTCCATTTATCAACAATAGGTGTTGAAAAGTCGCTATATTTTCCATACATCATAGTAGTCATAGGATTTAAATATCCTCTTTGTTTAGCATTTTCAATTGCGCTTTCCTTTTTATGATCAATTTGATCATAGGTAAAATCCTCTTTTTCCTTTATATCTAATAAATAATAACTACTTTTTTCCATTTCTTCAATCATAATATCAAAAACTTGATTTAATAGTTCATTATCTTTTAAAAAATCACCGCTAGAAAAATATGTATACCAAGATTTAATTTCAGCTTCAGTTGAATTTGATTTGCTTCTAGGATTAAATAATTTATCAGCTTTCCATTTAAACCATACATCCCATAATTCTAATACACCCTCAACACCTTTAGAAAAGAAGATACTTGGTTCAAAATCAATCCCTTTAGAATTATTACCAATTTGAGAAGATATACCTACACTATCATATATATTAAGAAATTCGTCATCACAAAAATGGAAGAACATAGAATCAAGTTCTTCTAGAGGTACATTTTTAAGTTCTAAATAATGAATATTTTTTAATTGAGACATATTACTTTTTAATTCCTTTTACTCCCTTTGAACCATTAAATCCATTTAAAATATTACTTTCAAATGATGTAACTTTTTTAGCTTTATTTTTATAATCTTTAATAGCTAATGTAATTATTTCATCTAGCATATCTTTATATTCAAGACCTTCTTCTTTCCATAGATAGAATGATAAACTACCTGGACAAGTATTAGGTTCATTTACATAATATTTTTTAATTTTAGAATCTATTAAATAATCTATTCTACATACACCACTTAAATTTAATAACTTAAATACTTCTTTAGAAGTATCTTTTATTTTATCAGTTAATTCTTTACTTATTCTGGCTGGTATTACTCTACTAGTTGATGCCATTCCTTTTGAAGATCCTTTTGTTTTAGATCCCAAATATTTATCAGCAAAACTCAATATTTCATCAAGACCCATTACCTCTTCTAAAGGAGATACTTTTTGATATTCATAGTTACCTATTACACTAGCATTAACTTCAATTAAATTTTCTACTGCTTTTTCAATAACAATTTTATTATCATATTTAATTGCTTCGTTAATAGCATCTCTTATATCACTTTTATCATTTACATAAGTAATACCAATACTACTACCAAGAGTTGCTGGTTTAACTACAACAGGATATCCTAATTTCTTTATTTTATCTAATATAGTTTCTTCATTTTCTAAATATTCATAATCATAGAAATATAACCAATCTACTATAGGGAACCCTTCACTAGCTAAAACTTGTTTCATAACAACTTTATCTTGTCCTATAGCTCCTCCTAAAACTTTAGATCCTACATATGGAATTCCAACCGTATCTAAATATCCAGCTAAAGATCCATCTTCTATTCCACTTCCATGAACTACTGGAAGAACTATATCAACTTCAGTTAAATCTTTCTTTAAAACTCCATCTACTTTTTGAAGCATGAATGTTTTACCCTTTTTGTATAGAACTACTTTAGTAGCAAATTTTAAATTGTTTTCTAAATCTTTATAAAATTCTATATCATTTAACATACTTCCTGTATACCATATTTTATCTTTAGATATATATAATGGTATAACTTCATATTTAGTAGTATCTAAATTACTAATAGCTTGTAATGCAGAAATAATACTAACTTCATGTTCAGTACTTTCCCCTCCAAAAACAACTAATACTTTAATTTTCATTTACTTCACTCCTACTCATTAAATATATCAGGTAAATCATTCTCAAGTAATACAAATGTCTTTTTATCACTTAATTTCTTCATAAGCGGAAAAGCATCTTTAACATCATTTAATATATGAATATTCTTTTCATTATATTTTGATTTCTTAAGTCCGTCTAATATTGGTTTTGTTTGTTCTTTTCCAATTAATATAACTTCATCACATACTTTAGCTATTTGTTTACCAAATTCCATATTATACTCATATTGTTTTTCACCTAATTCTATCATTCCTGGTGTCACAATAATTTTTTTACCATCCATTAATGATAATACATCTATTGCCATTTTAGCCCCAACAGGATTAGAATTATATGCATCATCAATAATAGTAATATTATCAAATTTCTTAAGTTCTAATCTATGTTCTATTGTTGATACTTTTTTAACACCCACTTGTATTTGTTCAAGAGTAAGTCCAAATTCATATGCAAGAGCTACTGCCTCTAGAATATTGTAAATGTTAGCATCTCCTAATAATTTAGTTTCAAGTTCGCATATAGAATTATCTTTCTTAAATTTACATTTAAATTTAGATCCCCTTTCAGATAATTTAATATCATAACCATATACGTCAGCGCTTCTATCTTTTAAGGATACCCATATTACCTTACATTTACTTTTTAATTTATAATTTACTTGATATGGATCATCTTTGTTTAAAACGGCTATGCCATCATCAGGTAAACTATCTATTAATTCAAACTTACCCTTTTGAATATTTTCTCTACTACCAAAGCTTTCTAAATGAGCAGTACCTATAGTAGTTAATATTCCATATTTAGGTTTAATAAAATTAGCTTTTTCTTTTATCTCACCCATTTTAAAAGCACCCATTTCAGCTATAAAAATATCATTAAATTTATCCATATAATT
>OMST01000074.1 GCA_900313815.1 uncultured Eubacteriales bacterium | reverse complement strand
TAACTAAATATAATGATGAATTAATTATTAGTATGTCTAACTTGATTGATGAGAATATTCAAGAGCAGGAGAGATTGAATAAAAAAATAGATGAAAGTGAAGATACTATTGATGATTTAAATGAAACATTAGTTAAATATAATTTAACAATGGATGATTTGGTTGATGATCATAAAGATGCTAAAGCAGAATATGAGGCTAGCAAAAAAGAAGTAGAAGCTTATGAAAAATTATATAAACAATATAATTGTAAAGAAACAACTTCAATATTAGATTGTGTATCTGTTCCTTATGCTGATGGTTTTGTTCGACCATTAAAGGCAGGAACTATTACTAGTGAGTATGGACTTCGCTATCATCCTACCTTACATTATTATAGAATGCATAACGGTATAGATATTGGAACACCAATGAATACAACAGTATATGCAGCAGCAGCAGGAATTGTTTCAAAGATAGTTAGAGTAGCAAATCCAAACAAAAAGAATTCAAGTTGTGGTGGAAACAAAGTATATGTTAAGCATAGAGTCAATGGAAAAGAATATACTACAGTTTACATGCATTTACATTCTATAAGTGTAAAATTAAATGATTATGTAACAATAACAAGTGTAATAGGAAAAAGTGGTGGTGGTGAAAGCTATGACTATTGTACTACTGGGCCACATTTACATTTTGGTATTATGAAAGGAAGTACATATCAAAACCCAAGAAATTATGTAAGTTTTCCTGCTAAAGGTAAAAGATTTACTAGTAGATGGTAATTTTAAGAAAACTATTTTTAGTTTTCTTTTTTTGTGTTAAAATTATTATAGGAGTTTTTTTATGATAGCAAGTATATGTAGTGAACCAAAAGTATTAGAAGTAATGAGGATTGTAAATATATTCATAAGTATTATTAGAATAGTAGTACCAATACTACTAATCTTTGTTTTAGTATTTAAATTAATAAGTGCAGTTACAAGCAATGATAATGATGTTCTTGCTAAAGTAAAGAAAACAATTCCTTCAAATATAATTGCAGCAGTAATAATATTTTTAATACCAAGTTTAATTAGTATAATAGTTAAAATAACATTTCCAAATAATGATTATATTAATTGTATAAAGATAAAATCAATTGCAGAAATAAATGAAGCATATGAAAGTAGAATGGAAGAACTTGTTAAAAAAGCAGAAGAAACACTTAATATAAATGATTATAATAATGCAATGTCATATTTAAGTAATATTAAAGATGAAATAAAGAAATCATATTATGAAGAAAGATTAAAAATAGTTAAAGAAAAAATAGATGAAGCCAGTAATACTCCTGTAATAACTGATAGTGGAACTTTAAAAATCTATTATATTTATCAGAAACGAATAGATGCATATTTAATAATTGCTAATGATACAATATTGTTTATTGATGGTGGTTATACATCAAATGGAAAGGAAGAATTGGAATTTATTAAGAAATTAGGAATAACTAGAATAGATGGGTTAATCGGATCACATACAGATAATAATCATATTGATGCTCATAAAGTGTTTATCAATAATATAGATGTTGGGCATGTTTATTATGGTGTTGATATTAATACATGTGTTAATGATAAAATATGTAAAGGTGGTAATACTGCAGATCCTAGTGAACTTGCTAACTTAATTAATTCTAAAAATATTCCAATGACAGTATTAACTCCGGGAGAAAATATTAAAATTGGAAATATTACTTTTGATATTGTAGGGCCACAAGAAATAGTGACTACTAAAACGAAAAGTTATCCAGATAATTATAATTCACTTAATATGATTTTAAAGTTTGGAAATAACAAATTCTATTTTTCAGGAGATGGAATACAAGAAAACTTAATATTAGAAAAATATGGTAAAGATGTATTGGATGTTGATGTGTTTAAATATCCACATCATGGGCAAAATAGTATTAGTAATGAATTTATGGATGCATTATCTCCTAAATATGTAATAGTTCCTCACAGTGATTCTAATTATCCTGAAAATAGAATAAAGCAATATTTAAGAAATAATTTTGATACTGATATAATGGTACTTGGAAATACTAAAAGTGTATTAATGGAATCAGATGGTAATGAAATAACTGTTACAAAACAGTTTGTTCCATGATAGAGGTAATATGAAAAAATATTTAAGTTTAACAAATATATTAATTATAATAGTATCATTTATTATTATAATTTTTACATATAATGATTACTTTTTATATAAAACACCAATTATGAAAATTAATAATATTAAAACAGATTTAGAAAATTATGGTTCTAATAATGAAAAATACTATAATCAAACAATAACTGGTATTATTAAAAATGGTAAATATAAAGGATTGGAAATAACAGTTAAAAATGTTACTTCTACTTCAGGTGTTTATGATGAAAAGATTAATTATAATAGTGAATTGTTTATTAAAATAGTAAATGATACATATTCTATAACTGGAGTTAAACGAGATAAATATATAGCTTGGCTAATTGTAATATTTGTTGATTTAATACTATTTGTAGCAGGTAGAAAAGGTTTTAAAACACTATTTAGTTTATTTTTAAATATTGTTATATCAGCACTTGCTATATTTGTATTTCAAAGTAATTCTGAAAGATTAAATCTATTATTACTATATATATTTGTATCTATAATATTTATAATAGTTTCTTTATTTATAACAAATGGTAAAAGTAAAAAAACTTTATCTGCAATTATTTCTAGTATAGTTTCATTATTTGTTTCATTTCTTTTATCATTCATAATAATAAATATTCATGGAAGAGATATAACAATATGGACTATGAATTATATTGAATATGTTAGAGATTATGAGAATTATTTTTATGTTTGTATTTTACTTTCTGGACTTGGAGCTATTATGGATATAGCTATTACAATATCTTCTTC
>OMST01000075.1 GCA_900313815.1 uncultured Eubacteriales bacterium | reverse complement strand
TATTTCTTTTACAACAGCTTGTTTTTGTTCAAGAATTCTTTTACTTGCCATATAAGTCTCCTTTCATGTATTTAAAAAGTTTCCTCATGACAAGGAAACTATTATAATCTAGTTATATATTGTTTCCTCGGTAAGATTTAATTGTGCACTTACTGTCTTTGGTCACTTCACGGGTATGATTATACAATATTAAATTGTATTTGTAAACCCCTTTTTACTATTTTATTATTATTTTATATTTTAATGCTTCATTTCCATTACAGGCCCATCATTCTTCTTTGGTACTACTGCATCATATAAATTATTCCAAAACTCTAAATCACTTTTACTATATACTATTTCTCCAAATTTATTTACATAATCTGTTCCCTTTTGAACCGCTATAAGTCTTTCATAATCATTTATTAGATTTTGTATTTCCATTAATCTTTTAAATACTGGAATTGAAAATTCTGGACTATACCCATATTCATGAGTTCTACCAATAGAATAAGCAAACTGCTTCATTAGTTCCATTTGTACTGATTTTAAGTTTTCTAATATTATTTCAAGTTCTTCAAGTGTCATAATAATACCTCCCTTAAGAAAGTATTATAGCGCTACAATTAATGAATATCAACTAAAAAGAATACTTAATGTATTCTTCAACTTACGAATCTACACTGCACCGCCACCCATATACCAAATGGCCTCGCAATTCATTGTTTCTAAGTCACAGATAAATTTTTTCAATTTCTGTTCAGATACGCTATTGCGCAAATATAACAATTGTTCTGCTATAGCAGAATTGGCGTCAACCCAAGGCCCATTATAAGATTCTTGAGATAATCCGGGAAATGTATACACTTTATATAAACACATTCCTTGAGAGTTTACAGCATTTTCTATATCAGATGATAATACCACTCTTAAATCACTCCAATTATAATCACCAATTTGAATGAAATAATAGCGTTTAGATATGTCTACCAATTTTGTAATATCAATTCTATTCTTAGGAGCCATATCATATGTAATCCTTGTAATTAAATTGTTTGTATTATTGTCATACACCTCAATGTATGAGTTTTCATTAAAATACTCATATGTAAATTGTAGTACAGCAATATAACTATCATTTATTCTTGATCCATGTGATAATGCAGTATTATCAAATTCATAAACATATCCATCATCAATTGCATCTACATAAAGTTCTTGAACTGTTTCAGAAGGTGAAAAACTACCTACAGGTGTTGTTAATTTTATTCTTTTTGTATTATTACCAGTTATAACAAGAACCTCATTTGGATCAAGTGTACTTATCTCTTCCACATCTTCAGCATTAGCAATATCTATTACACCACTCTTGTTATATTGAAAATCACCATTTGTAACTTGTAATTTTATTATTTGACCATTTCCATTCATTTCTACATAATACTTTAAACTATTATTGCCAGTTAAATATAATGTTTTAGTACTTCCTTCAGCATTGGACCATTTTGTATCTGATCCACCACTTAACAAATATTGTTGTCTTGCTGTTCTTATTACTGTATTTACTTCATTTGTAAATGAATCCTTTCTTGCACTATTAAACATTCTTAAGACTGCTGGTAGGGCCATTATTACTAATATAGCAAGAATAGCTATTACAGCAAGTAATTCTACAAGAGTAAATCCTTTTTTATTCATCTATCATCACCTATTATGATTATAGCATAAAAAAACTTCACTACGTGAAGTTATTTGTTTAATTTATAAAATTTATCAAATTCTGAACTATCTTCTAAATCAGTTTCTTCTAATTCTTCTAAAATATTTTTTTGTTTTCTTGATAAATTGGTTGGAATAATTAATTTAAGAACACAATAGAAGTCTCCTTTTCTCCATGAATCTCTATTATCAATTCCTTTACCTTTGATTCTTAGTATTTCTCCAGGTTGGCTTCCTGATGGAATCTTCAAATCAACTGTTCCATCCATAGTTTTAATTGTTTTTTTAGTTCCTAAACATAAATCAGTTATTGTAACTGGAACTTCTAAATATATATCATTACCTTTTCTTTGATAAAAATCATGTGGTTTTATTCTAATTTCAATATATAAGTCTCCGTTAGGTCCTCCATTAATACCAGCTTCTCCTTTACCAGCTAGTCTTAATTGTTCTCCATTATCTATACCTGCTGGTATTGTAACTGTTATTGTTTTACTAACTTTAACTTTACCATTACCTCTACATTTAGAACATTTAGATTTAAATGTCTTACCTGTTCCATTGCATTCAGGACAAGTAGTTTTAGTTTGAATGGTACCAAGTATAGTATTAGTTTGTTTTATAACAACTCCTCTACCACCACACTCAGAACAAGTAGATTCTCCATGGCCACCTTTACCATCACATTCTTCACAATCTTCAAAGAATTCTAAATCGATATCTTTTTTACATCCATAAACTGCATCCAAGAAATCTATTTGCATTCCATAAAGAGTATCACTACCTTTGCGTGCTCTTGAAGATGAACGAGATGAACCGCCAAATCCAGAAAATCCGCCCATACCTCCTGAGAATAAATCTTCAAATATATCACTAAAGTCAAATCCTCCGAATGGATTACCTTGGAAGCCTCCTGCTCCTGCAGTATTTCCATATTGATTTTCAAATGCAGCATGACCAAATTGATCATATTTTGCTCTATTATCTTTATCAGAAAGGCATGCATATGCTTCTTGTGCTTCTTTAAATTTTTCGGCTGCATCTGGACTCTTATTTACATCTGGATGAAATTCTTTAGCTTTTTTTCTAAAAGCACTTTTTATTTCTGCTTCTGATGCATCTTTTGAAACACCTAACACTTCATAATAATCTCTTTTTGCCATATATCACTACTCTTCCTTTACAATATTTTTATATGAGTTAGGGACTCAAGTATGAGTCCCTATACTTATTTATTATTTTTCTTCAAAATCTGCATCTTGAACATTATCTTTTTTATCTTCTTTAGATTCTTCTGAAGAAGTGTTCTCACTATTCTTTTGCGCTTCAGCTGCTTGTTCTTGATATATTCTGCTAGATAAATCCATTACTTTTTTAGAAAGTTCTTCACTAGCTTTCTTTATATCATCAGTATCATCTTTTTCTAAAGCATCTTTTGTTTTCTTAACTAAGTCCTCTACTTCTTCTTTTTCATTATCTTTAACTTTATCACCAAAGTCTTTTAATGTTTTTTCAGCAGCAAATACCATTTGTTCAGCATCATTCTTAATTTCTGCTTCTTCTTTACGTTTATTATCAGCTTCTTTGTTAGCTTCTGCTTCTTTCATCATTCTATCAATTTCTTCATCACTTAAGTTAGTAGATGATGTAATTGTAATTGCTTGCTCTTTATTAGTTCCTAAATCTTTAGCTTTTACATTAACAATTCCATTTGCATCAATATCAAATGATACTTCAATTTGAGGCACACCTCTTGGAGCAGGTGGAATATTAGTTAATTGGAAATGTCCTAAAGTCTTATTATCTGCAGCCATCGGTCTTTCACCTTGTAAGATATGAATATCTACAGCAGGTTGATTATCAGCAGCAGTACTAAATACTTGTGATTTAGTTGTAGGTATTGTAGTATTTCTAGGAATTAATACTGTCATTACATTTCCTAATGTTTCAATACCAAGTGATAATGGTGTTACATCTAATAATACAAGGTCATTAACTTCTCCAGTTAATACTCCACCTTGAATAGATGCTCCCATAGCAACTACTTCATCTGGGTTAACTTCTTTACTAGGTTCTTTTCCAAGTTCTTCTTTTACTAATTCTTGTACACAAGGTATTCTTGTAGATCCACCAACTAATAATACTTTATCAATATCACTAGCTTTTAACTTAGCTTCTTTTAGTGCATCTTTAACTGGTTTTCTAGTAGATTCTACTAAATCACTAATTAATTCTTCGAATTTTGCACGAGTTAATGTCATATCAACATGTAATGGTCCATTTTCTCCTTGAGTAATAAATGGTAAACTAATTTGAGTAGTCTTAACACCTGATAAATCTTTTTTAGCTTTTTCAGCTCCTTCTTTAAGTCTTTGCATAGCAAGTTTATCTTTAGATAAATCTACTCCATTTTCT